>JAGCLL010000043.1 GCA_017647025.1 Alistipes sp.
ATATCCGAGAACTCCATACCGAAGCGCAAATCCGGCTTATCCGAGCCATACTTCTCCATCGCCTCGCTCCAAGGCATACGACGGAATGGCTCTGTGAACTCGATATCCAACACGCTCTTGAACATATGCTTTGCCCAACGCTCGAATACATTGAGGATGTCCTCCTGCTCTACGAACGACATCTCGCAGTCAATCTGAGTAAACTCTGGCTGACGGTCAGCACGCAAATCCTCGTCACGGAAGCAACGAACAATCTGGAAGTAGCGGTCGTAACCCGACACCATCAACAACTGCTTCAAAGTCTGTGGCGACTGTGGCAATGCGTAGAACTCGTTAGGGTTCATACGAGAAGGCACAACAAAGTCACGAGCACCCTCTGGTGTAGACTTGATGAGGTAAGGAGTCTCAATCTCCAAGAAGCCCTCACCATCGAGGAAACGACGAATCTCCTGCGCCATCTTGTGACGCAAAATCATATTTCGCTGCAATGGCGGACGACGAAGGTCGAGATAACGATACTTCATACGGAGGTCATCACCACCATCCGAGTTCTCCTCGATTGTGAATGGAGGAATAACTGCCTGGTTGAGGATGTTAATCTTCTCGGCTACAACCTCGATGTCGCCTGTCGGCATCTTTGCATTCTTCGACTCACGCTCGATTACACGACCAATAACCTGCACCACACACTCACGACCGAGCTTCGATGCAGCCTCTTTGGTTGCCTCGTCAGAGTGCTCCTCAACAACAATCTGGGTGATACCATAGCGGTCACGCAAATCGATAAAGGTCATCGCTCCGAGGTTACGCACCTTCTGTACCCAACCTGCCAATGTTACTGTCTGTCCAACATTTGCGGCACGCAATTCGCCACAAGTATTACTTCTGTACATAGTTTTGTATATATTTTTTGTATCTTTGTCGTCAAATAACTCACAAAGTTACAAAAAATTATGGAAATCTCGCTCGAAAAAGATGAAAAATATATGCGTTTGGCTATCGAAGAGGCAAAACTTGCCCTCAAAGCCGACGAAGTACCCATCGGAGCAATCATCGTAGCGGATGGTTGCATTGTTGGTCGTGGTCATAATCTGGTCGAAACTTTGGTCGATGTAACCGCCCACGCCGAGATTCAAGCAATCACCGCAGCCTCCTCAACCATTGGCGGTAAGTACCTAAACGACTGTACTTTATATGTTACGGTTGAGCCGTGTCCAATGTGTGCAGGGGCGTTGGCGTGGAGTCAAATCGGGCGCATCGTCTATGGCGCATCAGACACAAAGAGAGGTTTTTCGACCATCTCAAACAATATGCTTCACCCTCGCACCGTTGTAACATCAGGAGTACTCCGTGAAGAGTGTGAGCGACTTATGACCGATTTTTTTGCAAAACTCCGATAAGTTTTTTACCTTTGCGGGCTGAAAAAGGAAATTCAAAACAATAAAAATAGAAGAACTATGAAGAAGTTATTTGTAACAATGTTTGCACTCCTCGCAGTTGCTGCTGTTTCGGCACAGAGCGAGGTTATTGCAAAGTTCAACGAGGGCGCAACTGCCATTCAAAACAAAAACTACGCTTCGGCTATCACCCTCTTCGAGACAGTTATCGACAAGGGTATGGACTCGGAGGACAGCAAGGTGCTCAACTGCGTGGCTACCGCAAAGAAGTATCTTCCAGTATGTTATCAGGGTGTAGGTCTTTCGGCTGCATCGCAGAAGAACTATCCTAAGGCTATCGAGTACCTCACAAAGGCTGCCGAGATTGCAGAGTTGTATGGTAACACCCCTGCAAAGACCAAGGCTAACACTATCCTTGCAAAGGTTTATCAGGTACAGGGTGGTGAGGCATTCAACGCTAAGGATTACGCTACTGCTGCTTCGGTATTCGAGAAGGGTTACAAGGCAAATCCTCGTAACGCAGAGATGGCATTGAACCTCGCAACTTCGTACTGCGAGTTGGGCAAGTATGACGAGGGTATGGCAATCTACGACAAAATTTGCAAGATGCCGGCTGACAAGTATGCTGCTGCTATCGCAAAGGCAGAGGCTAACAAGACTCTCTACACCAACAACAAGGTTGCAAGTATGCAGAAGGCTGGCGACTTCGATGGCGTTATCGCAATGGCTGACAAGTTGGCTGTATCGGCTCCTGCTCTTGCAGAGAAGATTCGCATCGAGGCTTACAACGGCAAGAAGGACTATGCAAAGGTTATCGCACTCGGCAATGCTGCTGCTTCGGCACAGACAACCGAGGAGGATAAGAGCGCAGTTTACTTCCTTGTAGGTGCTGCATACAACGCACAGTACAATGCAGGTGGCAACAAGGATGCTGCTCTTCGTGAGAAGGCTGTTGCGACTTTGAAGAAGGTTACTGCTGGTGCAAGCGTTGAGGCTGCAAAGGCTGCTTTGGCAGGTTTGGAGTAGTAAAAACTAACCAATATATGAAACGGCAGGGGTGCAAACCTCTGCCGTTTATTTTCTTCTACTCCACCATCGGTGCATCTTCAACACCCGCTTCTCGCACCACCGCCATCATCTCCTCACGCAGAGCCTTCGGTGTTACATTCTCTCGAATTACAGTGAGGTAAGAGTGGCGAATTTCTCGCTCCACGATATTGCGTGGTAACTGCTCAAAGTAGATGTCGTTCCAATGTTTTTTGTTGAAGTGCCACGCAGGGGTTATAGCCGAGAGGTGCTCATCTCGTAGCACTACGGCTCTATCGGGCTGGCATTTGACTGCAATACGCTCGGCGTGCTCCAACACGCAACAAGCAAACATCTTTCCGCCCACCTTATAGACTACCGCATCATCGCCAAAGGGTTGGCACTCTTCCACCAAAGGCAACGACAAGATAAATTCTCGTAAATCGACAATATCCATATCTCAAACCATAAAAAGTAGCGAGTCCGCAGCATACTTACTCGTATGAGAGGAACTCGCTACCTGCTGATTTATGCGAAATCTACTCGCCAGTACTTTTTCTTACTTCTTCTCTTTGAGCAAATCTCTAATCTCGGTAAGCAACACCTCCTCCTTCGATGGTGCCGGAGGTGCCGGAGGAATTGCAGGCTTCTCCTCTTCCTTCTTCTTCAAGTTCGAGAGTTTAGTCATAAACTTCACGAGCAAGAATACACACAACGCCAAGATTGTGAAATCTACAACCTGCTGAATAAATGCGCCATAGTTCCAATAGACTGGCTCTGACGGTGCAGCGCCCTCGCTAACAACCGATACGGCGGCATCCTTCAACGCTGCAAGATTTACCTTCAAATCCTTGAAATTGACATTGCCCAAAAGCATACCGATTGGCGGCATAAGGATGTCGTTTACCAACGATGTAACAATTTTTCCAAAAGCACCACCGATGATAACACCGACAGCCATATCCATCACATTGCCCTTCAATGCGAAAGCCTTAAATTCCTTCAAAAATCCCATAAGTTTAAGTTTTTTAATTGATAATTGACAATTAGTAGTATTTTTATTTACAAATCTAAAAGTTGTATAACAAGAGGGATTTCAAGGCTTGCAAGGCGTTGAGTGCGCAGCATACTCAGGCGTATGTGAGGAACTCAACGACCGAAGCATAACGCAGAAATCACCTTGTTAGACGGCTTTTATCCTACAATAAGTAGCACTGCATCAGTAGCAACATTGTCGCCCTCGGCAACTGCCACCTGCTGAACAGTACCGTCATAGTCTGAGGTGATAGAGTTCTCCATTTTCATAGCCTCCAATACAGCCACCTCATCGCCAGCCTTTACGGTGTCACCCACCTTGACTTTCAACGAGATAACACGACCTGGGAGTGGAGCAACAATTTTATTGCCCGAAACCGCCTTCGCTGCAACAGGCTCTGCCTTTGCTGCAACAGGCGCCTCGCCCAACTCAATAAGTACTGTATCGGTTGCAACATTCTCGCCTGCAACAACCAAAATCTGCTTAACATAACCCGCAGCATCCGAAGTGATAGAGTTCTCCATCTTCATAGCCTCTAATACGGCAACCTCCTGACCTACTGCTACTGCATCGCCGACCTTAACCTTGAACTCGATAACCTTGCCCGGAAGTGGAGCAACGATAGTATGACCGGTGATTGGCTGTGCCTTTGGCTCTGCTACCGCCTCTGCCTCCTTTGCAGGAGCCTCGGCTGCTGCCTTTGCCTGATACGCCTTGGTCTTGACACCTGTGAGGTATGGTTTTGCTACAAGTGGGAATAATTCGAGCAACAACATCTCCTTCTCGTTCTCTGCCAACTTAACGCCACCAGCCTCTGGAAGTTCTGGATTTGGCTGACTCTGATACTTCGATATATCGTAATTGCTCTCCTCACGAACACCACAAATCTTAAATCGGAACTCTGCATCTACCGGCACAGGAGTAGTTCCGTACTCACCCTTAACAAGGCTTACAAACTGGTTGTTCTTTGTGGTATACATCGGGCGACCTGCTTTCAAGTCGAGTGCGCAGTTTACCGCCTGTGCGCCCACAATCTGCGATGTAGGGGTAACGAGTGGTGGCAAACCAGCCGAAAGGCGCACCTCTGGAATCAACTCCATAGCCTTTGGCAAAATATCCTCTGCCTTCAACGCCTGCAACTGCGCCACCATATTCGAGTACATACCACCTGGAATCTCCGCCTCCTGAACGAGTTTATTCGGAGCAGGGAAGCCGAAGTAAGCCTCAATCTTCTGGGCTGCATCGAGCAATGTCGCAAAGTCCTCCTTCTCCGCAGCAGCAACTGCACGGTTGAGTTGCTCCTCAACCTCGGCAGGGGTGGCATCTACAACTGGGTTGAATGGTTTTGGTGCAGGCTTATCCTTACCAAATACCGAGATATTCAACTCCGAGCGAATATCCTTCAACTGCTCATTAATCTTTGCAACAGCCTCCATATTTACACCCAAATCGATGCCGAGTTTCTGGCAGAAGAGGTATACCAACTCCAACGCAGGAGCACCAGTACCACCACCAAACCACCAGCAGTTGGTATCTACAACATCAACGCCCGCAGCAATAGCAGCATAGACCGATGCAAGACCATAGCCAGGAGTACAGTGGGTATGGAAATCGACTGCAATACCCGTAGCAGCCTTCAATTTCTTAACGAGTGCGTAAACTCGCTGTGGCGGAATCAAACCCGACATATCCTTGATTGTAATCATATCGGCACCCAAACCTGCCAACACCTTCGCCTTCTCTACGAAGTACTCATCGGTAAATACAGGTGCAGGATTCTTCTTGCCCATCAATTTCTGCCAGAACGACAACTTCGGATATTTAGGATCTACGGTGTAGCAGACTGCACAGTCGGCAATACCGCCATACTTCTTTACATATTTAATAGTAGACTTAACATTCTCAACATCGTTCAAGCAGTCGAAGATACGCATAATACCCAAACCGCTCTCGATAGAGTTGCGGCAGAAACCCTCGATAATCTCGTCGGTATAAGGAGCATAACCAAAGAGATTACGGCCACGAGAGAGGGCTGTAAGTTTAGAAATATCGCCAATCTCTTTTTTGATACTTTCGAGGCGATACCAAGGATTCTCGCCAAGGTAGCGCATCACAGAGTCTGGCACAGCACCACCCCACACCTCCATAGCATAGAAGTGTGCATCTTTGTAGTAAGGCAGGCATCGCTCCACCTGCGCTTGTGTCATACGAGTTGCAAAAGAGGATTGCTGTCCATCACGCAAACTCAAATCTCTAATTTTAAGACTCTTTGCCATAGTTTTTAGGTTATTTGTTATTTTTTACTCTATTTTCATATATTCGTAAAAACAAAGTTAATAATTTTCGGATAAAAAAAGAGCGAAAATCACAAGAAAATGATAAAAATCGAACAAAATAGGTTAGCCTCTTCGTAAAAATCTGCGAAACAGAGTGTTTTTTTTGCAATTATTTAACTAAAATCACAGTAATAACCAACTTTACTAATTTTATTTGTACATTTGTACTATCTGAAAAACAATAAGTTTACGGATATAACCCACAAAATTAACCCTTAAATAGTATCAATTTATGATACCAACAATGACCTACTTTGAGCAGGCGTTATCTGCTCCGAGTATTCATTTTTGTCGTCTACGGCAAATAGAGCCTATACGGCACAATGATCGCCCAATAATACGGCGTACTCATAGTACTATCGAGAGCGAGATATTATGGAACGATAGGCACTATCTCATCGCTTTACCCTTCAAGTCGGAGAGTATTCGCCATATCGAAGATTTGGAAGAGGAGTTGCGCAATCGCCGACAAGGTCCACTTATTAATTGTCAAATTCTCTACAACGAACTGACGCTTACGGATTCGGTCGGTCGTAAGAGCACCTACGACATCGTTCTGCAAGAGATACCAAGCGGAATGATGCTCGAAGAGGCGGTACAACACTACAAGGCTGCCGATTTGCGCCGTGGCGTGGAGTTGATGAAGGAGCGACTCGATGCCATAGGTTTTTGCCACAACAATCTGCGACCATCAAACATTGTCGTATGTAGTAGTGGCGTTATCAGACCGTTGAGATATTGGTACGCCAAGTGGGAGGATTACTCCGATAACAACATATCGCAATTGAGCGAACTTATTGCCCAACACGACCTACCAGAGGGTGAGGCATCTAAACTGCCACTTATTACGACTGCTGAAAATGAATGTAGCGATAGAAAATTTCACCATAGCGGCGTTATTCGAGCCTTTCGTTGTGGTCGTTATGGCTTTCTCGACGATGATGGCCGACAGATTACCCAATTTATCTACACCTGGGCAAGTGAGTTCTGCGAAGGGCGTGCGATTGTTGCACGCAACAATAAGATGGGTGCAATAGATGGAAATGGCAAAAAGGTTATACCGGTAACTTACGACAGTTTAGAATTTGACATTGAGCAAGGTGTATTCTATGGCACACACAACGGACACAACCACTTAATAGATTATGACGGAAAACGCATCCATACCAAGAATAAAAAAGTATAGGTCGCCTTTTCAAAGCGACCTATACTCATTTTATACTTATATAATATCCGCAAGCACCCGTGCCATCTTTTCGACTATTTTGTCGTTGCAGAGGTTACCAATACTACCCTCGTGGGTGTGATGCACCTCACGGGTTGGAGTGTATCGCCCCTCCTGCACTGCAATGCCCACCTCTCGATAGGCCTCACGGAACGGTTTTCCCTCCAGGACAAGGCGATTGACATCCTCAACGGTAAACAGGTAATCGTACTTTTTATCCTCCAAAATACCCTTATTAATACGGATATTCTGCAACATAAAGTCGCACATCGCCATCACATCGCAAATCTCGGTTGTAGCAGGGAAAATCACATCCTTCAACAATTGCATATCACGATGGTAGCCGAGTGGAAGGTTGGCTGTCATCAGTGCAATCTCGTTAGGTACAGCCTGCAAGCGATTACACTTGCCACGAGTAATCTCGAATACATCAGGGTTCTTCTTGTGAGGCATAATGCTCGAACCTGTTGTAAGATTGTCAGGGAATGATATAAAACCGAAGTTCTGACACATAAACAAGCAGACATCCATCGCAAAACGACCAACGGTCGAAGCGAGTGTGGCGATAGCATAGGCGGCTGTACGCTCGGTCTTACCACGACTCATCTGCGCCGCCACAGCGTTGTAGTGGAGTGTTTCGAAGCCAAGCAACTCGGTAGTCATTGTGCGGTTAAGTGGGAACGATGAGCCATAGCCTGCTGCCGAGCCAAGTGGATTTTGGTTAGCAGTGTCGTACGCCGCAACCACCAATCGCATATCGTCAATCAGCGACTCGGCATAAGCACCAAACCACAAACCAAACGATGATGGCATAGCGATTTGGAGGTGGGTATAGCCTGGCATAAGGGTATTCTTGTGCTCCTCGCTCAAAGCAATAAGGCGGTCAAACAACTGCTTGGTGTGATGCGCTACTTTACGCAACTCATCACGCATAAAGAGTTTCAAATCCACCAAAACTTGGTCATTGCGAGAGCGACCAGAGTGGATTTTCTTACCCACATCACCAAGTTTGCGAGTGAGCATCAACTCCACCTGCGAGTGAACATCCTCCACGCCCTCCTCGATTACGAAGTTGCCCCTCTTTGCCTCCTCCAACAACTCCGAGAGTGCGGCAAGCAACTGCTCCAACTCGCTTTTTTCAAGCAAGCCGATAGTTTCGAGCATCTTGATATGAGCCATTGAGCCCTCAATATCGTACTGCGCAAGGCGAAGGTCAAGCACACGGTCATTGCCTACGGTGTACTCCTCGATTGCCTTATCGGGCTCGAACCCCTTATTCCAAAGTTTCATTCTATAATCTGTTATTTAATTCTTTCAATACTCTATCGTAGAGCGCAATACCCTCCTCTATTTCGCTCACGAGGATATATTCATCTGCTGTATGCGAGCGTGAAGAGTCGCCCACACCCATCTTCAATGCAGGAAGTCCCTGCATAATCGCTCTGTCCGAAGTGGTTGGCGAGATAAACGCCTTGCGACCAATCGCCACAGCCGATTCGACCAATGGATGCGAGAGTGCAATCGCCGAGGCACGAACTCTTGTTGAGCGAGGTTTCACATCACACTCCAACGCCTGTTGTAAAATCTCAACAACCTCCTCGTTGGAATAGGCGTCCGTAGTACGAACATCAACCACAAAGTGGCACTCGTCGGGTACTACATTGTGTTGAGTGCCTGCCGAAATCTGCGTTACGGTAATTTTGACATCACCCAACAACTCCGACACCTTCTCAAAGCGGAATTTACGGAGTTTCTCTATATCCGACATCGCCTTGTAGAGCGCATTTTCGCCCTCGTTGCGGGCGGCGTGCCCACTCTTACCGTGAGCCGTACAGTCCAACACCACCAAACCTCTCTCGCCCACCGCAGGTTGCATAGATGTCGGCTCTCCGACCAAGACCATATCCACCTTTATGCCCTCATCGGCAAGGTGTGGCAAGAATGAGCGCATACCCCTCTCGCCCATATTCTCCTCCTCGGCAGTGAGTGCAAGCAGAAGATTATATGGCAGTGCCGTTGTGTCGTAATTATTGCAGAAGGTAGCAAGCAGAGCCACCAACGACGCTCCTGCATCGTTACTTCCCAAACCATAGAGTCTACCCTCCTCGATTGTAGGTTCAAATGGGTTGCGAGTGTAGTTTGGCGACGGTTTTACGGTGTCTTGATGTGAGTTGAGCATCAGCGTAGGTTTCTTCGCATCGAAGCCCTGCGACAATGCCCAGATATTATTGTGATGACGACGCACCTCAACTCCTCTCGAAGCGAGTTCTGCTGCGAGAATATCTGCTGTTTCGCTCTCGTTGCCCGAAAGCGAAGGGGTTGCGATAAGTTTCGTAAGTAAGGCTATTGCCTCGTGCGCTGTCATCGGTTTAGTTCTATTTTATTGTTGAGCCCGCTGCGGGGTTTGCTACACACTCCGAGTGCTTGATTGTTACGCTGGCTACGCCTTGCTCAATAGCACGAAAGGCGTTATCAATCTTTGGTATCATTCCCTTCGAGATAATACCCTCGTTGCGCAAAGCGGGATAGTCGGACTTGGTAATTAGCGAAATCACCGAACTATCATCCTCTACATCTCGCAAAACGCCCTGCTTCTCGAAGCAGAATATAAGGTCGGTAGGTGCAATGGTTGCCGCTGCTACCGCTACCGCCGAAGCAACACTGTCGGCATTGGAGTTAAGCAACGAGCCCATACCATCGTGAGTGATGGCACAGAATACGGGCGTTACACCACTCTGCAAGAGCGACGCAAGTAGCGAGGTGTTGATTTTCTCCGACTCAATATCCCCAACAAAGCCGTAGTCAAGTGGCTCTGGATTGCGCTTTACGGCTGGAATCATATTGCCGTCTGCACCCGAAAAGCCAAGTGCATTACACCCTGCCGCCTGCAACTTTGCTACTACTTGTTTGTTGATTAAACCAGCATATACCATCGTAACAACATCGAGCGTTGCCGCATCAGTTACTCGTCTACCCTCAATCATCGTGGTTGGAATCTCCAACTTCTCTGCCAGGCGTGTAGCGAGTTTTCCACCTCCGTGAATAAGGATTTTAGGCGATGGCAACTGCGCAAAGTCGGCAACAAAGCGCTCCAAAGCCGCCTCGTTGTCAATCACATTGCCACCAATCTTTACGACTGTTATATTCTTGTCAAAAGCCATTACTGCAAATCTTCCAACATTCGTTTCAAGACCACCTGTGCCGAAATCTCACGATTGGCAGCCTCTGGAATTACAAGACTTGTAGGCGACTCGATAACCTCATCCGTAACAATCATATTGCGACGCACAGGCAAGCAGTGCATAAAGTAGGCATTGTTCGTGAGGGCCATCTTCTCGGCATCCACAGTCCAATCCTTATCCACCGAGAGCACCTTTCCGTAGTTGCTACCAGAGTATGCCGACCAGTTCTTCGCATAGATAAAGTCCGCACCCTCGAAAGCCTTGCGCTGGTCGTACTCGATGGTTGCGCCACGAGTAAACTTCTCGTCGAGTTCGTAACCCTTTGGATGGGTAATCACCAACTCGCAATCGCTTTTGAGTACCCACTCCGCAAACGAGTTTGCCACAGCCTGAGGAAGTGCTTTGGGATGTGGTGCCCAAGTTAAAACCACCTTTGGGCGAGCAGTGCGTTTATGCTCCTCGATAGTTATCATATCGGCAAAACTCTGCAACGGGTGGCGAGTTGCCGCCTCCATACTAAACACTGGTCTGCCAGAGTACTTTATGAACTGCTCGATAACTCGCTCCTCGTAGTCTGCCTTACGGTCTTGCAAACCTGCAAATGAGCGAACTCCAATAATATCGCAATATGAACCCATCACAGGAATTGCCTCCAACAAGTGCTCCGCCTTATCGCCGTCCATAACCACACCTCGCTCGGTTTCGAGTTTCCAAGCACCTTGATTGACATCCAAGACCATCACATTCATACCGAGATTCATTGCGGCCTTCTGTGTCGACAATCGAGTACGGAGTGAGGAGTTGAAGAATATCATCAACAAGGTCTTATTCTCGCCGAGGTGCTTGTAAGCAAAGCGATCACGCTTAACCTCCAATGCCTCACGCAACGCCTCCTTCAAATAGCCAATATCCTCTACACAAGTAAACTTTTTCATCTATTTATTGTGGTGTTATTTGTTCAGTAATGTTTTCAATGCAGCGAGGAACTTGTCCGCCTCGCTGCGTGTTATGGTGAGCGCAGGGAGCAAACGAACAGTCGAAACTCCCGCACCGCCTGTAAATATATGATGCTCCTTCAAGAGTTGCAAACGCATCTCCGAAGCCGAGCCCTCAATCTCCATTCCAATCATCAAACCACGACCTCGCACCTCCTTCAACTGAGGAATTTTGCGGAGTTCGGCAAGGAGATAATCTCCAACCTCACGAGCATTTGCCACAAGATTCTCCTGCTCGAAAATCTCCAACACTGCAATTCCCGCAGCACAAGCCAGGTGATTACCGCCGAAAGTTGTACCAAGCATTCCCTTCTTCGCCTCGAAGTGTGGTGCAATCAACACTGCACCCATAGGGAAGCCATTCGCAATACCCTTTGCCGAGGTGATTATGTCGGGGCGTATGCCTGCGTGTTGATGCGCAAAGAAGTCGCCCGTACGACCATATCCCGACTGAATTTCGTCGAGGATAAGCGACACACCATATTTAGTGGTAACCTCTCGCAACTCCTGCAAAAACTCATCTGTCGGGCAGTGAATACCTGCCACGCCCTGAATGCCCTCAACAAGCACTGCGCAGAACTCACCAGTTGAGAGTTTTGCCTTAACGGACTCTATATCGTTCAGAGGTACAAACTCCACATTCTCGGTGCGGTTGAACGGAGCAACAATCTTTGGATTGTCGGTTGCTGCCACTGCGCCAGAGGTACGACCGTGAAACGCCTTGCCAAATGCCAACACCTTAGCCTTGCCCGAATGGAACGACGCCAACTTTATAGCATTCTCGTTAGCCTCGGCACCCGAGTTGCAGAGAAATAACGAGTAATCCTCGTAGCCACTCGCCTTGCCCAACTTCTCGGCAAACCTCTCTTGCAGAGAGTTCTCTACCGAGTTGGAGTAGAAGCCAAGTTTTCCGACCTGCTCCGACACTGCCTTAACATAGTGCGGATGGGCGTGTCCTACCGAAATCACTGCGTGTCCGCCATACAAATCAAGATACTCCGTGCCATCGGCCGTATAGACATAGTTGCCCTTACCGCTTACCGGCTCAATATCGTAGAGTGAATATACATCAAATAGTTTCATAAAAGTTCTCCGTTTTCCGCTTTCCCTTTAGAACGCACTTGGTTTGAGGTGCAATCCCTCTGCCTCGTCAAATCCACAGATGAGGTTCATATTCTCTACTGCCTGTCCCGATGCGCCCTTCAAGAGGTTATCAATAGCCGACACGATGTGCAACTTCGAGCCATACTTCGCCACATATACCAACGCCTTGTTGGTATTCACCACCTGCTTCAAGTCGATATTCTTATCCGCCACAAAGCAGAAACGAGAGTCGGCATAATACTCCTTGTACAACGCCACAGCCTCCTCTGCCGAGAGCAAACACTCGGTATATACCGATGCCAAGATACCACGAGCAAAGTCGCCACGCATAGGGACAAAATTCAACGCCTTGTCGAACGATGGTTGCAACAAACGGAGGTTGCGACCAATCTCCAAGAGGTGCTGATGCTCGAATGCCTTATAGGTCGAGATATTGTCCGAGCGCCACGAGAAGTGGGTTGTAGCCGAAGGTTTAACTCCTGCACCCGTAGAGCCTGTAATGGCTGTGATATGCACCTCGTCATTCAAGAGTTGAGCCGCAGCAAGCGGCAACAATGCCAACTGAATGGCAGTAGCAAAGCAACCCGGATTGGCGATGCGTGTTGCAGCGGAAATCTTCTCTCTCTGCATCTCTGCCAAGCCATATACAAAGCCATTGTGCTCATCACGGAAATCCTGTGCCAAATCGACAATCTTCACATCGGCAGGAACTGCATTCTCCTCCATAAACTTCGCACTCGCTCCGTGAGCCGAGCAGAGGAACAATACATCGATTGCCCCCAAGTCATACTCTGCCGAGAAGCGGAGGTCGCACTCACCATACAACCCTCCGTGAATATCACTCACAAGGTTGCCAGCGTTGCTTGAAGAGTGGATAAACTCAATAGATACCTGTGGGTGGTTGATTAACAAACGAATCAACTCACCTGCGGTGTAGCCTGCTCCACCTATAATACCAACCTTTACCACGCTATTTACCGTTCTTTTTCTGGTTATTGTAATAGATTTTCAGCGGGTTCGCCATAATCTTGGTGAAGCCCTTAACATCGTCGGCACTCCACGCCTTGTTCACCTCGCCATACTCGCCGAAGTCGGTCTTCATCAAATCGAACGACGACTCAACACCTACAAGGGTGTATGAAAGTGGGCGGAGCATAATCTCAACCACGCCGGTAACATTCTCCTGCGAGTGCAATAACATAGCCTCAATATCTCGCATTACCGGGTCGAGATACTGCGCCTCGTGGAGGAACATTCCGTACCAAGTTCCCACTTGATCCTTCCAATACATCTGCCACTTGGTAAGGGTGTGCTTTTCGAGCATCTTGTGAGCGTTGATAATCAACATCGGTGCCGCAGCCTCGAATCCTACACGGCCTTTGATACCGATGATTGTATCGCCAATGTGCATATCACGACCAATGCCATACTTCGAAGCAATAGCCTCCACCGCACGAATAGCATCAACCTTGCTTGCATACTCCACGCCATTTACAGTCGAAATCTCGCCCTTTACGAAACCAAGTTTGAGCGACTCCTCACCCTCGGCTGTTACCTGCGAAGGATAGGCGTGCTCCGGCAAAGTCTGCTCCGAGCGCAAGGTCTCCTTACCGCCTATGCTTGTACCCCACAAGCCCTTATTAATCGAGTACTCCAACTTTGTAAAGTCGGCAACATAACCACGCTCTTTGAGGTAGTTAATCTCGTACTCACGAGTCAAGGTCATATCACGAGTTGGGGTTATAATCTCAATCTCAGGAGCCATAATCTGGAAGGTCAAATCGAAACGCACCTGGTCATTGCCAGCACCTGTCGAGCCGTGTGCCACGCAATCTGCACCCACCTCCTTGGCAAACTGAATAATTGCCATAGCCTGGAAAATTCGCTCCGACGACACCGAAATCGGATAAGTACCATTACGCAAAACATTTCCAAAGACCATATACTTGATACTACGCTCGTAGTACTCCTCGGTGATGTCGAGTGTAGCGTGCTGCTTCGAGCCGAGGCTGTATGCACGCTCCTCGATAGATGCCAACTCCTCATCCGAGAATCCTCCCGTATTGGCAATTGCGGTATAGACCTCGTAGCCCAACTCCTCGCTGAGATACTTCACACAGAAAGAGGTATCCAAACCTCCACTGAATGCTAAAACAACCTTTTTCTTCTCCATAGTGTTATATCGTTTTTATTATTTCAAATGAAAAATCTTTTTAATTGCGTTCTTGATTGCCATTGCGTATGGACTCCACCACGACTGCTTCACAAGTGGCGTCTTTGGATCGTAGAGCATACCTGTACAAAGACACATACGGCGATTGTTGCGCTTCAAAATATCGTAGTTGCAACAACCCTCGCAACCCTGCCAAAACTCGTCATCTTGGGTGAGTTCCGAGAAGGTTACTGGCTTGTAGCCAAGGCGAGTATTCAACTTCATCACTGGAAGTGATGTCGTAATCGAGAATAGTTTTGCAAATGGAAAGCGCAAACGAGCCAACTCGAAGGTGCGTTTTTTAATCTCGCCAGCCAAACCCAAGTGGCGGAACTCCGGGTCTACAATCAGTCCCGAAGTGGCAACATAATCTCCGTGTCCCCAGCACTCGATATAACTAAAACCAACCAAACGGTCGCCCGAAAGTGCCACAACTGCCTTTCCTCCCGTAATCTTCGAAGCAATATACTCTGGTGAACGACGAGCAATACCTGTACCTCGCTGCAAAGCCGACTCGTAGATAAGTTGGCATATCTGCTCCGCATAATCCGCATGCTCGGGTTGTGCAAAAATGATATTTATTGAATTTTTATTCATTTATATGTGATATATTTACAAAGTCGTTATTTAGACCAAATCTCCGCAAATGTAGTAAAAAAAGAGCAACATTGTACCGCAAAGTGGATTTATTTTTCAAAATTATTATAAAATAGGTATCGGAAAGCGCATTTCTGCAATAATATGCAAAAAAAGATTGCTCAACCAGGCGGATGAACAATCTCTTTTATCTTAAAATTTACAACTGACTACTCCATCGGGAATACCCTAACCTCGCATACACCCTCCAAAGATTTTTTCAAAGCCTCAATGTCGGTTTTCTCCTCGACTTGACCATAGTGGTATGGATAGAACACCGCAGGTTTAATCGCTTTAACCGCACGAACAGCCTGCTCAACGGTCATTGTATACGGTTGATTTACAGGTAGAAAAGCAATATCCACACCCTGCAATGACACAACATCATCGTTATCCTCGGTATCGCCTGCAACATAGATAGTTGTGCCACCGAGCGTCAAGACATAACCGCAATCTTCTCGCTCCTTCGGGTGGAAATCGGTATGTCCCTCACTGATATTATAGGCAGGAACGCCCTTTACTGACAGCCCCTCAAAAGGCTCTGCTACACAGCCTGGCAACATAGTTGTGCAGTCGTGTTCAAACGCCTCGGCGGAGGTTTTATCGCACAAAATTGCACACTTATCGCCTGCAATCTTCTCGATTGTAGCCAAGTCGAAATGGTCGTAGTGAGAGTGGGTTACAAGCACCGCATCCGCCTTTGGAAGTCTATCCCAAGCGAAGTCGCCCACTGGATCAATGTAGATATGTTTGCCGTTATGCTCAATAGCAAACGATGCGTGCGCAAAAAATGTAAAGACAATCTCCGAGCCATCCTGCGCCACTACCCTATCTTGCGGATAGTGTGGAGTCTTCTTGCAGCAACCAAAAAGCGACAACAATCCCATAATGATAAGAAGCCTTTTCATACAACCAATTAAATGTGCATCAGCGACTTAACTGGTGCGATTTTTTCGAGACGCTCCTTGCCGTTAATCTCGTCTATCTCCACCAAGAAGACAAACTCCTTAATCTTCACATTGTAAGGCTTGCCATCACGATAGACGGTAAGTTTTTCGAGCGACTCGGCAACACCAAGTGCTGTACCTCCCGTAGCCAACACATCGTCGAGAATTGTTACATAGAAGGTATCTCCCTCTGCTACACCCGCAGCAATATCACTGAGGCGATAGAAGAGTTTATCGCAACCATACTCCTTTACGATGCTCACCTCCTGCAAATCGCCATCATTAAATGGCAACTTGCCACTCTTTCGCATTGGGATAATGTTCTCCACAATACCATCCTCCGAAAGAAGGGGTGCAGTGAAGAGGAATGCACGAGCCTCTGGCGCAGCAACATTCGGTGCGTGGGTAGCCTCCTTCAAAGCCTCTACGACCTCACGGAACGCCTTTTTAGACTGCAAGAAAGGGATAATATCGATAAAGTTTATACCCTCTTTTGGGAAGTTCTTATAGAATTTGAGTGTCTCAATCATAGCGGTAGAATTATCCAAGGTACGACTTCAAGAGTTTGCTGCGTGAAGAGTGACGGAGGCGACGAATTGCCTTCTCCTTAATCTGACGAACACGCTCACGAGTGAGGTCGAACTTCTCGCCAATCTCCTCCAATGTCATCTCCGAGCAGCCGATACCGAAGAAGTAGCGAATAATATCACGCTCACGCTCGGTCAATGTTTCGAGCGCACGGTCAACCTCGGTTGCCAACGACTCGTTGATAAGACCACGGTCAGCATTTGGAGAGTCGGTATTCACCAACACATCGAGCAACGAGTTGTCCTCGCCATCGGCAAATGGCGCATCCACCGAGATATGACGACCTGCAACACGCAAAGTGTCGGTAACCTTCTCTCGTGGCAACTCCAACTCGGCAGCCAACTCCTCAGGCGATGGAGTACGCTCGTGCTCCTGCTCGAAGCGAGCAAAAGCCTTATTGATTTTATTGAGCGAGCCTACCTGATTGAGGGGCAAACGAACGATACGAGATTGCTCTGCCAAAGCCTGCAAAATCGACTGGCGAATCCACCATACAGCATAAGAGATAAACTTAAAACCACGAGTTTCGTCGAACTTCTCCGCAGCCTTAATCAGACCGAGGTTACCCTCGTTGATAAGGTCGGGAAGACTCAAACCCTGATTCTGATACTGCTTTGCTACCGACACCACGAAGCGGAGATTTGCCTTTGTCAACTTCTCCAATGCCTCCTGGTCGCCTTTGCGAATTCGTTGGGCGAGTTCTACCTCCTCCTCAACAGTAATAAGTTCCTCTTTTCCAATCTCCTGCAAGTACTTATCGAGAGAAGCACTCTCACGATTAGTGATGGATTTCGTAATCTTTAATTGACGCATATTTGTTTCTTCTTAGCCTTTAGCTTTTTTATAATTCAAAATTTAGCGTAGCAAAATGGCATTCGCTCCCATTGGTCGCTGAATGGCAACGAATGGCATTCGCTCGTTACACTCGCTGAATGGCAAGGCGCCTATCATTAAGCAGTCGTAGACTGCGTTGCCATTAAATGTCATTAAGGACTGAAAGTCCGAATGCCATTAAATGCCATCTTTCTTGGCGCAACTAACTCATCAGAACGATTTTCCTGCTATTCTGCAACTATCATATAACTTGCCGCTCTGCCGTCTGGATAGACTCCGTCTATCGACTGAATCTTATCGGTCAGGCGACCAAGGTCTGCCACCGAGCGCACCGCCTTATCGTTGATGTGGGTAATCACAAATCCCTCACGCACACGAGCCTTCGCAAGCAAACCACCGCTCTTTATCGACTGCACCTGCACTCCACCCTTAATGTCGAGTTTCTTGGCAGTTTTGCTGTCAATATCGGCAAAGCGACCACCCAAAACCTCCACGACATCAACATCGTTTTTGGTGAGCAACTCTGCTTTACCTGCTTTATTACGCAAAATCACATCAAAATGTTTCACTTTATCGCCTCTTTTTACAACCAACGATATTTTATCGTTAGGACGATGCTTGCCAATCTGCTCGGTAAGGATTGTAGGAGAGGTGATTTTTACACCATCAATCTCGGTGATAACATCACCCTTGCGGAGTCCTGCCTCTGAGGCTGAACCGCCATCGACTACACCTGCAACATAGACACCGCCAACCTCTTTAATGTCGGTCTCTTTGCCCATCTGATCAACAAAGTCTTGGTCGATATAGCGATACGATATTCCGAGCAATGCACGCTGCACAATGCCATACTCACGCAAATCGTTAACTACCTTACGCACAATGCTTTCTGGCACAGCAAACGAGTATCCGATATAACTTCCAGTCGAAGATTTGATTACGGTATTGATACCAACCAACTCACCACGAGCATTTACCAATGCACCGCCCGAATTGCCAGGATTTACCGCTGCGTCGGTCTGGATAAACGACTCGATACGGAACTCGTTAGGAATAACATCCAACTGACGAGCCTTGGCACTTACGATACCCGCTGTAATGGTCGATTGAAGGTCGAATGGTGAACCAATCGCCAACACCCACTCACCAAGGCGCAAATCGTCCGAAGAGCCAAACTTCAAAATAGGCAACTCCTCCGCCTCAACCTTGATAAGGGCTACATCAGTCGTAGGGTCTTTACCTATAACCTTTGCATCGAAGACACGACCATCGTTCAACTTTACACGCAACTTTGTTGCACCATCGACAACATGGTTGTTGGTTACAATGTAACCATCAGTCGAGATAATAACACCCGAACCACCCGACTTCTGCTCACGCTTCTGTGGCTGACCATTGCCCTGCTGAGGCTGCGGAAAGCCAAAGAACTCGAAGAATGGGTTGTAAGGCATCATACTCTGTTGGCGCACCTCGACCTCGGTTATCGCCTCGATATTTACCACTGCTTTCACTGCATTTTCGGCAGCAAAAGTGAGGTCTGGATAGGATGTTGAGTGCTCCAATGCCACCAACTGCGTTTTGGCAACGGGAACGCTATCTCCGTCACGATTTACATACTCTATGGTTGTTGCAACCTGTGTGTTGCGAACTACCGCATACGATGCCACGCCTGCACCAAGGAGTGCCGATGCGAAGCATACTGCAACCAATACAAATGTGTTCTTTTTCATAATCTGTGTTTTAATTTCGCCTTTCAAAACGAGCGAACACACAAAATTATTGCAAATAATATGAATTTTCAAACATTTCGCACAATAACTTTTAGTTAAAACAATCTTTTCGAAAAAAATTACTAACTTTGCAGACTATTTACAAAGTAGAAGAAATTAATAACAAACATATTTTAACCATGAGAGCAGTTCAATTTGGAGCAGGCAATATCGGTCGTGGATTTATCGGTGCGGTATTGGAGCAGGCCGGTTACCATGTGGTATATGCCGATGTAAACCAAGAGGTTATTGATCTTATTAACGAGAAGAAAGAGTACACTGTACTCGTTAAAGATGTTGATTGCATCGAGCAGCACATCACCAATATCTCGGCTGTAAACTCCCTCACCCCAGCAGTTGTGGAGGAGATTGCAAAGGCCGACATCGTAACCACTGCCGTAGGCGTTGTAATCCTCCCTCGCATTGCGCCAACCATTGCAAAGGCTATCGCTGCACGCTATGAGGCGAAGTTGGAGCAGCCGCTCAATATCATCGCTTGCGAGAATGCTGTGCGTGCATCGTCGCAGTTGAAGGAGCATGTCCTCTCGCACCTCACCGAGGAGCAGAAGGCTTATTGCAACGAGTGGGTAGGCTTCCCTGACTGCTCGGTGGACCGTATCGTACCACCTGTACGCACCGAGAACCCTATCGATGTAGTTGTTGAGGCGTTCTACGAGTGGAATGTGGAGGAGAAGTCGTTTGTTGGCGAGGTTCCACACATCGCAGGTATGAACTTGGCTGACAATCTCATCGCCTACATCGAGCGCAAACTCTTCACCCTCAACACAGGTCACGCCATCACCGCCTACATCGGCAAGTTGCGTGGTAAGGCAACTATCGACGAGAGCATCGCTGACGAGGAGATTTTCGCCATCGTGAAGGCCGCAATGCAGGAGAGCGGTTTGGGCTTGGTTGCAAAGTATGGTTTCGATAAGGAGGCTCACTTCAAGTATATCGAGAAGATTATCGGTCGCTTCCGCAACCCATATCTCAAAGACGATGTTACCCGTGTAGGTCGTGAGCCACTGCGTAAGTTGTCGGCTTCTGACCGCCTTATCAAGCCTATGCTCACTGCACAGGAAGCAGGTGTTGCAACACCAAACCTCTTGCTCGGTATCGGCGCAGCATTGCACTACTCAAATGCAGAAGATGCACAGAGCGTAGAGTTGCAGCAGAAGATTGCTGACCTTGGCTTGGAGGGTGCAATCAAGGAGGTTACAGGCATTACAAACGACACTCTCGTAGCCGACATTGTAAAGGCATACAACACTATTGCATAACAAATTAAAACTAAATAAAATGACACCTGAACAGCAGAAAAAATTTAAGTATTGGCAGTGGCGTACCCTTATCGGTACAATGATTGGCTACATCTTCTTTTACCTTATCCGCAAGAACTTCTCGTTTGCAATGCCCGGCTTGACTGCCGAGTATGGCATCACCAAGGCGAGCCTCGGTATGATTCTCTCGTTGGGAGGATTTCTCTATGGTTTGTCAAAACTCTTCAACGGAATGTTGGCTGACCGAGTTAATGGTCGTTGGCATATGGTAATTGGCTTGATTGGTAGTACCATCACCGCTTTCGGAATTGGTTTTGGAACACTCATCATCACCAAGATTACCGGTGTTGCAGAGGGCTCAGCAGCAGATTTCGTAAGTAAACTTATATTGCTTATCTCTGTATTCTACATCCTTAACCAACTCTTCCAGGGTTGCGGATTTCCTCCTTGCAGCCGTCTGATACCTCGTTGGGTACCTGCATCGGAGTTGGCTACCAAGATGTCTATCTGGAATACCTCACACTCAATTGGTGCTGGTTTGGCTTGCCTCTGTGGTATCTTCATTATGGGCAATATGGGTGTGGATATGTCGGGCAACCCAGAGATAGTAGCAAATATCACCGCTAACCTCGGAAATAAGGCCACACCAGAGGCTGTTCTCTCTGCTGCACAGAACTATGGTGCTTGGAAGATGATGTTCATCATTCCTGGTATTGTTGCCGCTATCGGAGTTGTTCTTACCGCAGTAATCCTTCGTGATACTCCAAAGAGCGTTGGTCTGCCAGAGTTGTCGGAGGGCAACAAGAAGGAGGAGAGCACCGAGACATCGGCGGAGATTTCGGCATTTATCCGCAAGCACGTATGGAAAAACCCTGTTATTTGGGCATTGGCAGTTGCCGACTTCTTCGTATATGTAATCCGTTTTGCTGTACTCGATTGGGGACCTACATTCTTGCGTGAACACTGTGGTATGACACCAGAGTGGGCAGGTGTTACAGTCTTCGTATTCGAGATATTTGGAGTTATAGGTATGCTTATCGCAGGCTGGGCAAGCGACAAGTTGTTTAATGGTCGTGCTGCTCGTACTTGCCTTATCTGTATGCTTGGTACTTTGGTTTCGGTTCTCGGATTTATCGCATTGCAGAAGAGTGGCGCAAGCCCTGTGGTATTGCTCTTCGTTTTGGCTTTGGCTGGCGCATTCATCTATGGCCCTCAGGCTCTTATCGGTGTTATCTCGTCTAACCACGCTACTCGCAAAGGCTCGGCTACCGCACTTGGCATTATCGGCTTTGTAAGTTATGTCAGCGTACTCGTATCGGGTTGGGGCTTCGGTCTTATCGCCGACTCGAAGTATGGCTGGAACGGCGTATTCGTAGCAATGGTGGTGATGGCTATCATTGGCGCACTCATCTTCGTTCCAATGTGGAAGATGAAGCGCGAC
This sequence comes from Alistipes sp., assembly GCA_017647025.1. GTDB lineage: Bacteria > Bacteroidota > Bacteroidia > Bacteroidales > Rikenellaceae > Alistipes. The sequence continues at coordinate 22,009 of JAGCLL010000043.1, forward strand.
TCATACGGAGAGTAGTTAGGAGTTAGGAGTTGAAAATAATTCTCAATCCTCAATTCTCAATCCTCAATTAAAAAAGCCAAAGGCCAATGAGAGTAGTAGTTGGACTATCGGGAGGAGTTGACAGTTCGGTGGCTGCGTACTTGCTCAAAGAGCAGGGACACGAGGTCATCGGCCTGTTTATGCGCAACTGGCACGACACTACGGGCAAACTCGAAGGAGAGTGCTCGTGGCACGACGACCAGGTCTTTGCAGAACTGGTTGCCAAACGACTTGATATTGCCTTCCACTATGTCGATTTGTCGGAGGAGTACCGCAAGCGTGTAGTAGACTATATGTTCTCGGAGTATGAACAAGGTCGTACCCCGAATCCCGATGTTCTCTGCAACCGAGAGATAAAGTTCGATGTCTTTTTGAAGGAGGCACTCAAACTTGGCGCTGAGGCTGTGGCTACGGGACACTATTGCCGCAAAGAGGAGCGCATCGAGAATGGCGAAACAGTCTATTCGTTGTTGGCAGGTAGCGACCCCAATAAAGACCAGAGTTACTTCCTATGTCAACTCTCGCAGGAGCAACTCAAATATGCGATGTTCCCAATAGGTCATCTCCTAAAACCTGAGGTGCGCCGTATTGCCGAGGAGCAGAAGTTGGCAACAGCCAAGCGCAAGGATTCGCAGGGAATATGCTTTGTGGGCAAGGTTGATTTGCCGGTATTCCTACAACAGCAACTCGCCGCCAAGAAGGGAAATATACACGAGATACTCCCATCGTGGCGCAGATATGCCGAGCGTGCGGAGCAGACTGCCTTGGAGCAACTTGCTGAGCCATATCGCTACACGGTGCGTGACGGCAAGAAGATTGGCGAACATAACGGAGCACACTTCTACACCATAGGTCAGCGCAAAGGCTTGGGCATTGGAGGTCGTAAGGAGTCTTTATTTATAATAGGTACTGATGTTTCGACCAATACAATCTATGTTGGCGAGGGCGATAGCCATCCAGGACTCTATCGCAAGGCTCTGCGCATCAACAACACAGAGGTACATTGGGTAGAGCCGTGCGAGGCTATTAAAGTAGGCGAGGAGCGACGCTTAAAGGTGCGCATCCGCTACCGACAACCTCTCGAAGATGCCACACTCATTCAGCACGAAGATGCACTCTACATACTCTTTGACCAACCTCAACGAGGTATTGCAGGTGGTCAGTTTGCGGCGTGGTACGAGGGAGATAGACTCATTGGTTCTGGTGTAATAAAGGAGTAATCTCAAAAAAATTATACAATGCAACGAATTTTACCGGTTCTCATACTGATTATAGCAATATGTAACACGGGCTGGGCGCAAAATTTGAGATGGATTGATGCCACCGAGTTGGGCATTCACGGTTACGCTCAAAAGAGCGACAAGAGCCCTTACTACCGCTACGACCACACCCCATACACAGGATTAAACAAGACCGTAGTAAGCCACTCGAAAAAGTGTACTGGTCTATATCTATCGTTTAAGACCACATCAACACAAATATCGGCAACTTGGGAGAATGTTCCAAGTCGTATGGGGGACAATATGGCCGGTATTGCGCAGAAGGGACTCGACCTCTACATAAATGTTGATGGCGAGTGGAAATTTGCCGCAGTAGGTCGTGTATCGACTCTCCCGGAGAAGAGCAGACGCACAAAACCTCTCATTCAAAATATGCCAGAGGGCGAGAAGGAGTTTCTACTCTACCTCCCTGTATGGTGCGAACTGTTGGAGTTAAAACTCGGCATCGACAGCAACGCTACAATCGAAGGATTGCCTTCTCCATTCAGACACAAGGTAATTGTTCACGGTTCAAGCATCACCCACGGTGCTGCTGCTTCTCGTGCAGGATTAACCTACCCTGCACAACTATCGCGCAACCTCGGTATCGACTTCGTAAACTTTGGTTTCAGTGGAGAGTGTAGAATGCAACCTCAATTCCTCGAATTTTTGAAGAGTTGCGAGGCTGACGCATTCCTATTCGATGCCTTCTCAAATCCCAGCGCCGAGGAGATTGCAGAGCGCCTGAATGGTTTTGTCGAGGGGTTGGTAAAAGCACACCCCGGCAAACCTCTTATCTTTTTGCAATCACCTATCAACCAAACGCTGGATACAAAGATGCAGAGCGAATGGAACGCACGCATCGAGATATCACGCAATATGATGAAGGCTCTAACCAAGAGGTACAAAGATGTCTACTATCTCGAAGTTATGAATGTAGTAGGCGAAAATGGAATGGTTGATGGCACCCACCCTACCGACCTCGGTTTCCACCGCTTGGTAGATGCCTACCAACCCAAAATTGCCAAAATTTTGAAGCGATACGACATAAAATAGGAGGAGAGTGTGGTAGCACGCTTTTAGGCATTGCATTTTGCTCCTCAACGGAGAACCTTTATGTGATAAAAAGTTTTTCATTTCTCGTTATAATCGTTATCTTTGCGCCGCCTTTGAGTTAATCGAGGCATAGTTAGGTTTTAAGAATGAAGAAATATGGAATGGTTCGTTAATCTATTTACAAGCCACTCAATTGCAAGTGCGGTGATTATCCTCGCCTTGACAATTGCTATTGGTATGATGCTCAACCGCATTAAGTTCGGCTCGGTATCGCTTGGTGTAACCTGGGTGTTGTTTGCAGGTATTGTACTGTCGCATTTCGGGCTCACTATCGACCACGAAATCTGCCACTTCATCAAGGAGTTTGGTCTGATTTTGTTTGTCTATTCGATTGGTATTCAGGTTGGTCCAAGTTTTATCTCATCACTGCGTGATGGAGGAATCAAGTTGAATATGTTAGCGATGCTCATCATCTTCTTGGGCTGCGTAATCTGCTACGGAATACACATCGTAACAGGAGAGGATCTCACCACAATGGTCGGTGTATTGTCGGGTGCGGTAACAAACACCCCTGGTTTGGGTGCTGCACAGAGCGTTGCTGGCGAGAAGGCTTCGACTATGGCTACTGCATACGCTGTGGCATATCCACTTGGAGTTGTGGGTATCATCCTCTCGATGTTGATTATCCGTGGTATATTCCGCATCAAAATAGACCGTGAGGCATCAAAAGCAGTTCGTTCAAACACTCCACGCACAGTGCGTATTGATGTTCGTGTAACAAATCACGCTGTATTTGGTAAGACAATCGACGAGATTAGTCGTATCACTCGTAGCCAGTTTGTTGTGGCTCGAATTTTCGACCACGAAAATCAGCAGCGCATCGCATCAGGACAGACCGAGTTGCAGGAGAATGACATCTTGCGTATCGTTGTAAGTAGCCAGGATGTTGAACTTGTACAATCACTCATTGGAGATGTTGTAAAGGAGGTTGATGCAGCCGAGTGGGGAAGTGCATCGTCGCACCTCGAAAAGCGTCGTATTGTAGTTACCAAGCCTGAACTCAACGGAAAACATATCGGAGATTTGCATATCCGTGAGAACTACAATGTAACAATTACCCGTGTAGTGCGTGCAGGTATCGAACTCGTTGCAACATACGAATTGCGCTTGCAGATGGGCGATGTTGTTGTGGTAGTAGGTCGTGCAAATGACCTCGACCAGGTTTCGACCATTCTCGGTAACTCTGTAAAGCGTCTTGACAGACCAAACCTTACACCTATCTTCATAGGTATGTTCCTCGGTGTATTGCTCGGCTCTATTCCAATTGCAATACCAGGTGTTCCGCAAGCCGTAAAACTCGGTTTGGCAGGTGGTCCACTCGTGGTGGCTATCCTCTTGGCAAAGTATGGCCCTAAATATAAACTCAACACCTTCACCACCAACTCGGCAAATATGATGATTCGTGAGATTGGTATCTCGCTCTTCCTCGCTGCGGTAGGTTTGGGTGCAGGTGAGGGCTTCGTAGAGGCAATTGCTAACGGTGGTTATTGGTGGGTACTCTTCGGAGTAGCAATCACAATGTTGCCACTGCTTATCGTGGGCATTATCGCTCGCAAGGCGATGAAGATGGACTACTTCTCGTTGATGGGCTTGATGTCGGGAGCGATGACCGATCCCCCAGCATTGGCCTACGCAAATACTGTGGCTACCAACGACCGTGCTGCCGTAGCCTACGCAACAGTCTACCCATTGACTATGTTCTTGCGTATATTTACGGCTCAGATTCTGGCATTGATAGCCCTATCGTAGTGAAGGTGTAGGAGTTACACCACGAAAATTGGAGAGTCAATTTTTGCATTTTCTAATTTTTTCACTACCTTTGCGACCGAAATGTAAAAAATGCAAGCGGTTATGGGGCGTTTATTACTGATAAATGCTGAGTGCCGCCCAAGGTAACATATTAAAAATTAAACAATTATGAAGCATTTAACTTTGAAGGCTGAACTCCGTTCGGAGTTCGGTAAGAAGGCAGCTAAGGCTGCACGCCGTGAGGGTATGGTTCCTTGTAACCTCTATGGCGCAGGCGAGAATGTAACTTTCGTTGTAAACGAGAAGGAACTCCGTGCATTGATCTACACTCCAAGTTCGTTCATCGTAGAGTTGGATTTCAATGGCAAGGTAGAGAAGGCTGTTGTTCGTGAGACACAGTTCCACCCAATCCGTGAGCAGGTGCTCCATGTTGACTTCTATCGTGTAATCGATGGTCAGCCAGTAGCAATCGCTCTTCCAGTTCGCCTCACAGGTAACGCTGAGGGTGTTAAGATCGGTGGTAAGTTGGCTCTCTCGGCTCGTAAGTTGGTTGTTCGTGGTTTGATGGAGAACCTTCCAGACGAGTTGGTTGTTGATGTAACTCCATTGAAGGTTGGTCAGACTATCTTCGTAGGCGACCTCGCATTCGATGGCTTGCAGTTCCTTTCACCAGCAACTCAGGCAGTTTGCGCAGTTCGTGTAACTCGTGCATCTCGTGGTGCTGCTGCTGAGGCTCAGGGCAAGCGATAGTCAATAAACGACTTCGAGTATTATGAAATATCTTGTTGTAGGTTTGGGTAATATCGGCGCTGAGTATGCCGAGACTCGCCACAACATAGGTTTCAAGGTGTTGGATCGGCTCGCTGCCGAGACCAACACCTCTTTTATTTCAGGTCGCTACGGCTCGGTTGCCGAGTTCCGCCATCGTGGACATATTGTAACCCTGCTGAAACCCTCAACCTATATGAATTTGTCGGGCAAAGCGGTGCGTTATTGGCTCACAGAACTAAAAATAGATAAGGCGCAATTGCTGGTTGTGGTCGACGATATTGCGTTGCCATTTGGCGAATTACGCATCCGCAAAAAGGGAAGTGCAGGAGGTCATAACGGACTTAAAAATATCACGGAACTACTTGGTGGTGAGGATTATGCCCGTATGCGTTTCGGCATTGGCGGCGACTTCTCACGAGGTCATCAAGTGGACTATGTTTTGGGTGAGTGGAGCGCCGAGGAGCAAGCAAAAATGGATGATAGATTGAAGGTTTTTAGCGATGCTATTCTATCCTACATATCGGTAGGACTCGACCGCACAATGAACGCCTTCAACAAGAAGTAATGCCTGAAAAATAATTATAGCCAAAAAATTTGCGAGTAATAAAATTTTAACTACCTTTGCACTCGCAATCGCAAAAGGGAGTTTAGCTCAGCTGGTTTAGAGCATCTGCCTTACAAGCAGAGGGTCGGCGGTTCGAATCCGTCAACTCCCACACTAATTCAAAAGTCCGTAAATCAAGCATTTAGCTTGAACGGACTTTTTTTGTTTGTCCGTGAATTTTGCCCGATACCCGATAAAAAGTTTCCCATAGTTTAACTTAATGCCACTTTTTTGCCCAAAATGAAGTGCAAATAAAGTGAATAGTAAATTTATGGCAACTACAAGCGTTTATTTGGACAAGAGGAGAATGAAAGTAGATGGCACTTTCCCTCTCCGCATCAAAGTAACTTTGAATGGTAGGCAGGGCTTTATGATTAACCTGCCAATATCACTCACAGCCGACCAATGGAATAATGGTAAGGTTGTGCGACACACATCAAAAGATATCTACAACCGGCATATCCGAGAACAAGTACACAATGTCGAGAAAACTCTTCTCTCGATGCAGCAACAAAACATTCTCGGTAACTTCACACCTCCCGAGCTCAAAAAGATTGTCGAGAGGTTTGCTGGTATGGACTACGATCCTCAACGAAGAGCTGACCTCATAGAGTATTTTGACAAATTTATAAAACGCAAATCCAACCCATCTACACAGTGCATATACGAGCAGACTTTGCTCAACATTCGAGCGTTTGACAAACGAAAACTCTGCTTTGAAGATATAAATATAAATTGGTTGCGAGATTTTGAGGCTTATATGCTCAAAAAGGGGTTAAAGGTCAACACACTTTTCTTGCACTTTCGCAACATTCGAGCCGTGTTCAACTCCGCCATAGATGATGGTACCATAGAGCAGAACTTATATCCATTCCGCCGTTTCAAACTCAAACACGAGGCAACCGAGAAACGAGCCCTTACATTGGACCAGGTACGCACAATCCGAGATTACAAACTCGATGAGTGCGATGAGTACGGACAGCAGTACATAGATGTCTTTATGCTTATCTTTTACCTCATAGGCATAAACATTGGCGACTTACTACTGCTCAAACCTAACGACTACCAAGATGGCGTAATAAAGTACCGTAGGCGCAAGACAGGCAAACTCTACACGGTTAAGGTAGAGCCAGAGGCTGATGCATTGATTAGAAAGTATAGAGGTCGCAAATACCTCCTACGCTTTGTTGAGATACACGGAGATTATCACCTATTCTCTTCGAGTATGAACCATTTCTTGAAAAAGTTTGGACCGATAACAAAGGGGTACAATGGAACCAAAATACGACACCCTCTATTCCCAACGCTTACAACCTATGCAGCTCGCCACTCGTGGGCAACAATAGCATATAACGACCTCGAAATACCAAAGGACATAATCGCTCAGGCTCTCGGACACGGGCAAGGAACGGTTACCGATATCTACATAAAACCACAGCAGTATAAGGTTGATAATGCCAACCGAATGTTGCTCGATGCATTGGTTGGCAAGAGTTTCGATGACGATACGCCTTGGTAACGGCAATTATCGGCAACAAAAGCGCCCCACCTTTGATAGTGGGGCGGCTTGCCGATTGTTTTGTGGTGTAATAATTAAACAAACCTAACGGCGGTAATCTCGCTTGCAAATGCGTGCAAACCTCTCTCAATCTTCTCAGTGGTTTGCTTTGAAGGCTTGCTCGTTCCGTTGATGTAGTGACTCAACTGACGCTGATTAACACCTGTAATGCGCTCTAAACCTGCCAAAGTCAATGCGTAAGCGAAGAATTGAAGAAACGATGCGACATCATAGTGGAAATCGAAATTTACCTCTGGAAATTCGTTTCCGTCTTCTGCAAAAATTCTCTTCATATCCTCGTAACCACCCATAAATGTTTTACGAGCCTCGGCAACCGTTTCACCGGTACCCGTTACAAGATACGGCAGAGAATTGTCGTCCATAAAGATGCTGTAATGACCATCTGCCGACCTTTCAATGATTGCTTTTACTGTTTTCATAGTTATATGTGTTGTGTTGTGAGTTTTTGCGGATTGGCAGGGCTATTATTTAAGCCCTGCTGCCTCCAAAATGCTGTTTAATGTTCCTTTTGCAACTTCCTTGCCTCCGTGATGGCTAACGGGGAAGTATTTTCTTGTTTTAGGGCTATACCACGCTGGGTGTCCACAAATTTCACGCCCCGTGTCGTAGCAACCTGCTTTTTTGAGTTTCCTCATTAGTTCGCTATATTTCATATCTTTTATATTATTAACTGATGCAAAGGTAGTATTATTTTTAATACGATGCAAATAATTTACCAACTATTTTCCAAAAAGTAGTATTATTTTTAATATCGCCTAAAAAATAGTGTGTCCGTTGCGGTGTTTTCTACGGAGTTGGCGTTTTATCTGCTCCCTACGGTTGTGTTTCTTCTTCAAAACAACTTTGGAAAAATCGTCTGCGAAATAGATGTACTTGTACCAACCCAAATCAACCGCCCTTGCTATGTTTCGCCTGATGGCATAGGCGGAACAATGTTGCATAAAACCGAGATATGAGTTGAGCTGTGCAATAAAGTGTTCGGCATAGCCGGCTCGCTCCTCATCAGGAACGGCATTTGCTATACCTATATTATTAAAGGCATTGTGCACGATGCGATTTGAAATATAGATGCGTTCTCGTTTGATTACGGAGCCAATGAACGCCACACCTTTGGTATAATGTTGAATATAGAATTTCTTGGGGTGGAGCGTTACATTTATCTCGGCCAACCTTTCACGCAACTGCGGAACTATCGAAAGAAGTAACTGCTTGTCTTTCGACACGAGATAGGCGTCATCGACAAATCGACCATACTTGACTCCGGGCATACTCGCCACAAAGTGGTCTATCTCGTTCATATAGTAGTTAGCAGCCATCTGAGAGGAGAGATTGCCAATTGGTAGGCCAAACTTGTCGCCCGAATGGAATAGACTTTTGTTGGCATCTAATCCCTCCCACTCGTGCAGTTTGGATTTGCGGACACAATGATGTGTGGGGCAATCTTGTAGAATTACCCGAGTAAGCCACTTGATGATATCCTTGTCGGTACCATCATATTTGTCTTCGATAAGTCGGTCAAACATATCGCACAGTATATCCTTGGATAACGACATAAAGAAACCCTTGCAGTCAATCTTCATTACCCAGCAATCAACAGTGTAATTCTCGGACACCTCGGCGATATCTGCGTGTAGTTGTTTGATACCATACAAACACCCTTTGCCCACTCGATTGTTGAAGGTGTTCGTTATGAGTTCTTCTTCGATGATTGGAACAAGCCGTTTGGCTATTAGATGGTGGATAATTCTATCTCGGAAATCAGCAGCGAATATCTCTCGCTTACAAGGTTTGTTTATGATAAATGAGATAGAACGAGAAGTTGAATATGTCCGGGCATTTATATCTCGCCAAAGTTGGATAAGATTGCGTTCATAATCAACCTCAAACAATAACGCATTGGCGGTATTCCTCTTATTTTTCCTACAATCATAATACGCCTCAAAAACATCTTCTAAACTTATTAGCCCCTCTTGATGAAATTCGGACACCGCCCTAACAGTATTAGAATTATTCTTATTGTTGTTATTCATATTGCCATTTGCGTTGTAATACCAACTATTAGCGGAGTCAGCTGCCCATATCTTCGTCTTAACTATAAATGATAGTTGGCAGTCCTTTTTATCGTGGGCTCTCTCGACATAGTCCCCTATATCGACCCTCCCCGACATTTCTTTTTCTCTATCTCTTTAATGGTATAGTTCTTCCAGCCAGTTGCCTGATTGGCAATGTCGTCAATAAGTAAGAAGATGTTCGTGAGCGTATTTATTTTTAAGATATGTTTCTCTTCGCAGATCCGTAGAAATACTCGCAGTTCCTCAAAGTCTGACAAGTACTCCTCAATTGCCTCCACTCGTTTTTCGTCTTTCTCTTTATTCGCTTTAACAATCCACTTGAATAGCGAGTATGTTTTATTCAGGATATGCTCCCCGAGAGTGTATCGGTGGAGTTTTGGGAATTGAGCCATTGCATCATATATGGTCGATGTCAATTCGTAGGTCTTTTTATAAATCGGTAGTCGTTCAATCATACCCCCAAAAATTTTTCGAAAAAAAGTCGGCTTCGCCGACAAAGGTAATCATTTTTCCAAGAAAAATGAAAAGACCTCGGTCATACAACCGAGGTCAAAAGGAAAAAGCAATCCTAATTAAAAAGCGGACACCGCCCTAACAGCATTAGAATTACTCCTACCGTTGCGATACATACTGCCACCTGCGTTGTAATACCAACTATGAGCGGCATTGTACTGGGTTGAAGACCAAATGTAGGAACTCTCGGGACGACAATTTCCTCCGCTCAATTTGGCGAGAGTTTGATTGAGAGCGTCTGTTCCGCCGATTTCCGTCTGCTCCATCAACTTTTTAAGAATGGCAAAACTTGGCAAAACCCAATCGTGCAAACCGATATTTGTTCCGCTATTCTCGCCAAGAGCCAATGGGTCAAAGTTGTGGCAGAGGTAGGCAGCCGGATATATAGGTTTCTCAACTCCGTGGATATCGGTATATTTAGCACCTGCCAATCTTACCGTGTTGTGCTTGGACTCTCGGTCAAGCATAGCACCTTTATGAGTTGGGTCCTTAATTAAGTGGTCACGCACATACGCCTCATAATCACCGTTGTAATGTGCATAAACGATAGGATTATCCACCTCATTAAATACACTTTCTCTTAATACGCCATAGTGGAGGATTGATTGGTTTTTATCTTCATTACCTTTTTCTCGGTAATACTGCAAGAAACGCTCATAATGACACCCTGCATAAGAAACTAAATTACCAACCTTTCTCAACACATAATATGTGGGGTATTCCTCTCCAATAACATCAGCGACCAAAGTCGTCTGGTAGTCCATAGGAGTCACCTGTGTAATGGTTTCACCCTTCTTGGCTCCGCTAATGGCTACACTGCTGATGTGAGGGGTGTACCAATGCCAAGCAATAGAGATATCGTTGCCATCAACCGACACTACCCAATGAGCACCCAAAGAACTCGCATCGAGAGCTGCTTTGATTTGTGTTGCGATATCCGCAAGTGTTCCCGAGGAGTAGGCGATTGGTATTACCACATCGTTATATGTGAGGGTAAAACCTCCTCCTGATGTTGACACTCCGTGAACATAGACGATAAAGCCCTCTGCCCAGCGTGCAGATTGTGCTTTGGCAGCCATTACATACACTTTGCTACCATCGTTATCAAACACAACACCCACAGCGGTTACGCCCATAGCATTGAGCATAGTAGTCGTTTCACTGGCTGTTGCCGGGAGTGATGCGTGGTCGATAAAGCGAACACCGTGCGTAGCATCATAAACCACGACATCACCGAACTTGGCAAAAATCTTCTCTACGAACACTCCGTAGCCTTCAATCTTACACTCGCCTGTGCTTTCGATAAGAGATATTGTACTCGCTTTGAGAGCCTTTCTACGGCTCGCATCTGCTGTGTATTCCTCGTTTGTTGTGTATTTGTTAATGCTCTGCATAATGCTCAATGTTTAGTCGTTCAACCTCCTGTTCTTTGGCAAGTTGCTCTCTCAACTCCACCACCTCTCCTTGGAGAGTGTTGATGCGTTCTACCGCCTCGATGCGTTTCGCCCTTACCTCTTCGGGTATCTCTCGTTGGCGTTCTATCTGTGCAATGAGTTGCCAGTCGGTACTATTAAGGTACGCCTGGCACTCCAAAATTTCTCGCTCCTTTTGGTTAATAATCTCTTGTGTCATATCTCCTATAATTTAAGATTTCCAATCTGATACGGCATTGTCGCCAAACGCTGTGTATCGCACTTTGTTTGTTTTGTCAATGTAGGTCTGTCCTACAAAGTCAGGTACCTCCGAAGGTGCACCCTCGCCAACCAAAACGAGATTTGTCGGTCCGAAGATGTTGAATGCTCCACGCACATTTACATCTTCGAGGTCTGCAAGTGGGAGCAACTTGGCAATAAATTTGGCAATTGCCATCAATCGGGCTTTGTTGGCCGCCACTGCCTCCGAAGTAATATCTTCGGTATCGGGCAACTCCTCGTATGCTAATTCTGCCTCGTCTGCACTTGATTGTGCAGCACTCTTTGCACTATTCGCAATCGTAGCAGAGTTGCTTGCACTTTGAGCCGAAGTTGCCGCACTTGATGCCGCAGTTTCCGCCCTTTGTGCGTGGTTTGCCAATTCTCCGAGTACAGCGTTGATTTGTCCGGGAGTGGCATACATAACCGTTCCCGACTCGCTATCCCATATCAGTATTTTATCATTGCTCTTGACTTTGGCGATACGCTCAAAATCATCTGCAAAAACTTTCTTTGATTGCTCGCTCATAACTACTCCATTAGTTCAATGTAACCGACTTTGTTAATCTTGGTGTGAGGATTTGCACTCACCACATCGTAACGGACAATCTTGCCTTTACGCTTAAATAGGCATTTCTTTGGCTTACGATATGCTACTATGGTCAAACTATCGACAACCTTAATATCGACATCTACGGTGTCCTCTTTTATTACTCCGTCAAGTGTAACCCACTCATCAGTAAAATGGAATGCTCGCTCAAAAAATATAGGTTTTGATGGTGTGGTAATACTGTCTATCTTTATGGGTTCCTCGATTATGGGTGCGGTTACTTCAATTTTTGTTTCCGTGCTAATGTGAGCCATACTTTCGAGGTCTGACACCTTCAACCGTAGATTTTTGATTTCTCGTTCATACTGCGGCATAAGATTTTCCAACTCCGCTTTACGCAGAGATAGGGCGTTGATAGATGCTACCAACTGCCCGTTCTCTGCGGTGTAATACTCGACATCAGCCAACAGCGATGTTTGATTACTCTCCAAGCGGTCAATTTCCTCTCGTTTCTCGCTGTTTTGATGCGAGAGTAGTGCGATGATACCGATTGAGATTACAAGGGCTACAATGAGCCAAAACTGCACCGATTTGAGCAGTCGTAAAATTAGTGTTTTCATTTGTTTTGATGTTTTTGGTTATACAATTCTATACATTTCTTTATGGACTCGAAGTACCATTCTGCAATTTGCTCTCTGCCCTCCTCACTCATCAGGATACGACAATCTGGCTCATAATCGAAGAAGTAACTCTCTATGAGTACAGCAGGACACAATGTTTTGCGGAGCATATAAAAAGCCTCTTCCTTGTCGTGGTCGCCATCGCTCATATCGCAACGCTTTCGAGCATCTGGGCAATGCTCCAAAGATTGCTCATAGAAAATCTCCGCATACTCATCAGACTCCGTTACACCCTTGCTCGTGTAAACCTCTATACCCGAGGCATTGTGGTTTTTGCTTGCGTTGGAGTGTACGGAGAGGAGCAAACAATTATTTCTACCGTACTTATGACACAATGCGTTCACTCTGTTGGCTCTCGTAGCAAGTGGAACATCAAACTCCTCGGGAGTGATAATGTGGTACGGAATGCCCTCTCGGTCAAGTTTAAGAGCCACTCTGCGCACCGTATCTCTGTTACACTCATATTCGAGGAGTTGTGTGCCATCGTTCCACACAGGACTGCACTTGCCCGGAGTGTTATTGCCGTGTCCGCCGTTTAGTAATATACGCAACATAACTACTCCTTAGCTTTTCGTGACTCAATGATTGCCTTTGTCAATGCCTCGACCAACTCGTCTTTGTTTACCATATTAGCTGCAATTTCTCCAACACGAGCAAACTCCGTCCTCGTCTTTTGGTCAGCCTTCTCTTTGACGCTGATAAACTCGACTACGAGTAAGAATATACCGAGAATGCAAGTAACAATCGGCACTCCTGCGAGTGTTGAGAGGTGGAATAGTTCCATAAAGTGGCAGAAATGCATCAGCAAATCCACACCTGCTGCGATAAGCATTCCACCTTCATAGGTTATAAACTTGGTAAGGGTGCGTTTTAGCCCCCAGCTACTCCTAAACTCGCCTCTCTGTCTCGCCTTTTGCAGACCGCTCACAAGGTCAATAATCATTGCGCCCAAAACGATTAGGCACGCAATCACGACAATAGAAATCATATTGCCCGTATCCATAAATAGTTCGTTCATAGTGTGTATAATTTTAGGGTTTACTTTCCAATTGCAAGAAATCTATGTTTCTTCTTGGCCGGAATACTCTTGTTGCTGACAAATTTCCAATATCTCACGCAACTATCGAGGTATTCCATACCGATTTTGTAAGCGTCATTTGATACTGCGGAGATTGTTCGAGCCTCCACAGGTGTACTATCTTGACCATATTTGGTAACTACACCGTAGGGGGAAACATTTACATCGTGATTTCGCACAAATCGAGCGTAAGCAAGGTAAGCAAGAGCCATACGAACACCATCTACTCGACACAATTGTCCCGATGCATCGGTATAATAGCCACCATTGAGCAATGTGTGCTCCTCGGTAGGTAAATCGCCCTCCATTCCCGACATAATAGAGTTGCCTTGTTCATCGCACACTTGGGTATCTCCATCTTCTGATGTAATCTTTCCCAAGTTGGCGAATTTTCGGCATAGTTCTGCACCGATTACGGGCTCGATATCGAGAGATGTTGCCTCTCGAATATAGACATTGACCTTTTCATCGTCTATATTTTGTGCTATCGAGCGGATTTTACGAATGAAATCTACATCTATTATCATTGCTCTGTATTGTTTAGTAGTTCGTGTAATTTGTCATCGCTAATGCCATAAATGACACGCAGGATAGATGCTTTTCTCTTATATTCGAGAGTATCATTAAAGACTATTTCCAAAACTTTGTCGGTATTTGAGCCCAAACGCTCGGCAAGCGTGGCATTTACCTCATAAATTTTTGGCAATATAAGATAGTCGTTCTCTGCAATTACTGCCTTATTATGCCACAAATCAAAAATCTTCTTGAACTGTTCCGATATAGCCTTTCGTTCGTCCTCGGTGATTGTATTGTAGAAGTGATATGCGTTCTGCATCAAGTCTGCACCAAAACCTGCTCCAACATCTTCGGCTCGGAGAATAGGCGGTTGCAAGAATGCACCACCAATAGTCTGCGGAGTTTTGTCTTCCGTCTCCGTAAATTCCTTATCGTAGTTCTTACCTTGGAATGGAATGAATTCTGGTGCTTTCTCTTGATTTTCTACCTGAACATACATTATCTGCCCGGCATTCACATCACCTTGGAACTTCTCCAACTCGGCTTTGGTCTCCGCTTCTTGGTCTTCGCTGTTGTTGGTATTATCGTAATCGACAAGTATACCAGCAGGGAGGAAGTTGTGTCGCACATTACGATATGATATGTTGGACAAACCCTCCTCCACGCTCATATCGGTAACCACAGCCTCATATATCGGGGTGGGATATACTTTGTCGCCACTCCTCGAATAGTAGAGTATCTGTCCCTTATAACCATTCCAACCACCTGCTGCATCTACCTCCTTTTGTATATGCTCAGGGTTAGGGTTGAAAAAGCCGAATGTTTCTATATCTTTTGCATTGAATTTTCTTAATCGGGAATACCTCTTGCCCCAATCGGGGTGCATCTTCAACTTGTCAAATTTGAAGTTCTCATCGAGATTTTCAAATCGCAACCACTCAAAAGGTATATGATGCACGCTCGTAATCTCATACAAAGCGTTATAGTTTATATGTAAGGCAAAACCTCCATAGTGAGCAAGGTCATCTGCAACGAGCTGTAACAAAGCCGAAACGGTCTGCATTTTGGAATTGACAATACAGTCGTTAAATGCAGGACAATTAAAGCCACGACCAGCAATAAACTTTTGGTATATATTGACACACTTGTTACCAGTGCGTGACGCCGACACAATCTCCGCTAAACGCTGGGGATAGTCGTTCTGCTCTCCATAAGTCTGAATACCATAACTCTGATTGTTTGCAGACTCTATTCGTTGTTCCGTATTTAGTATGCTTGCTTTCATATCGTATTAAAAAATTACTGCGTGGTTACCTATCAGATAGCCACGCAGTACTGGATTGAATTACTCTCGTGACCCCTCGCCATCGGTAGGCTTGATGTCATCGCTTTTACCAGAGTCCCCCTCGGCAAAGCCTTGCTCTACCTCGAAATCCTCCAACGCTTTTTCTGCTGCTGCCAACACCTCTTCGGCAGTTGCTACACGCTCCTCTGCTTTGGCGATTTTGTTTGCATCGGTGCCTTTCTGCACCTTGCTCAAATTCTTCTTCGCAGTGGTGAGTGCTGATTTTGCCTTTGATACGGCTTTCTCCAATGCCTCACGCACCTCATTCTCCTCGCCATCGGTAGGCTTTTCATCTTGCCCTGCGATGTACTCCGCAACCAACTGCTCGTAGTTCTCGGGGTACTTGGCAAACTTCTTGATGCACTTTGGATTGGTAGCGAGGTGGTACAATGCCAACTCGTCTGTAAGATTGTGATGTGATGCCAATTTTGCGTTATCGCCACACTCTACATCGATAAGCAAAGCACCTGTTTTGAGTTCAAATTGTCGTGTTCCCATACTCTCTAATTTGTTAATGTCTGTTCTTGTCAAGAGGATAAAAGCATCGAGCCAACAATCATTACAACCTTTGTTGAGTTTACGATGTGTCGTTGCCACATAGATGCTCTCTATCTCTTGCCGAAACGACTCCTCCGTTTGTATCCGGGCTTTCACCTCCGAGTACTTTAAGGAGGAGTATCGTTCACGGAAAGTTTCTAACACTCCCATAGGTTACGCCTTTGAAAGTGCCTTAAACGCCTCCTCGGTAGCCTCTGCGGTACCTGCGTAGAAGGACAACGGCAACTCACTCTCTCGTGCATTGTCCTCTGACTGCAACGAGAATGAATAGTGAACACCGTCTGCATCGGTTGTAGGCGATTGCAGGTCTGCCATACGCAAACCATTCTCATAGCCATAAACCTCAAAACGAGTCTCCTCGCTATTGTTGTCCTTATTCTCCACAACTGCCACAACTCGGCTATGAGCGAGATTGTTGATTTCGTCCTTAACCTCCTGAGTCTTCAAGAGAGCCTTACCTGCAACCTTATGAACGAAAGTGTTGCGATAAGTACCTTTGTTAAGGGTGCAGTCTGCCTCCAATGAGTTATCAATGAACTCCCACAGCAAACCCGTTACCTCGGCACTTTTAAGAGTAATGCCCTCCAAAATGCCAGCAACAGGTTTCTCCGTTCTGTCGATGTCATCAAAGTTGATAAGCATCATACGAGGACGCAAACCTGCTACGCTGTTTGCACAAGCGGCAAGTGCGAGGTTCTTTGTAATCTTGCTACAATTTGTCATAGTTGTTTGTGTTTAATCGTTAGACTTTGCAGTTTAGGCAGGGTGTTACCCCTGCCGTCCCTGCTACGAAAGAGTTACTGGGCATACACGAAACGAGTATCGTTGAGCAACTTTGCGTCAATCTCACCAGCCGCCAACATATAGTTGTGGCGTTTAGTCTTGTCGTACCATACATCTACATTCTCCAACTCCTCCTCGGTAGGAAGACCTACGCCGAGGTTAGCCTGCTCGATGAGTACAGCACGGTGAGGTTTGTAGAAGGTTGCGCCCTTGTCCTGATACGACTGTATCATCTCGTCCCAGATAGGCATAGGGATTACATCTACACCCTGGAACTTCAACGCAGACAGACCATCTACGGTGTTCTTGTAGGTGCTCTCCAAGTTCTTGCCCTGCAAATACTTGGTGTAGCCATCAGCAACCGACTGTGTCACGAGGAAACGCATCTTACCCGATGAACGCATTGCGATAGGGGCCGCAAAGTACATCTTTTCGAGGATTGAATATGCATCTTCTCCCGAAAGCTCCATCTGTGCATTCTTTGAGGTTTTGTCGTTCTGTGCAATGGTCACCAACAACTCGCCCTTTGAGGTTACTGCTACCTGCAACTGCTTGAAGTAGCCATCAAGCAAGTCGAAGTACTCGATATCCACACCGTTGGTAATCAGACCGCCATCTGCCACATTAGCAGCATCGACATCGCCAAACCAAAGAATACGGATAAAGAACTTCTTGACTGCCTTTGAGAGTACCTCGACAACAATAGCCATATAGTCAGTGTTTTCGAGGTTGTGAATGTTGGTACCGGTGTTGCGACAGTACAATGCAGCTGTCTGGTCAAGGTCTTTTGCACACTCCTTGATGAACACCTCCCAAGGTACTGGGTTCCAAGTAACCTTGCGAGTACCAATCTGGAAGTCGTGAGGTACGGGGTCGCAACCCTGACCTTTCTTACCTACCAAACCGCCCTCAGTGATGAAACCAATCTCCTTGTTGGCACGAATGCCGGTGAAGATGTTGTGAATAGCGCCCAACTCGGGAGCCTCCAACAATGCATCAAACACCAAAGTGTTGATGTCTCGGATCTCCTCTACGCCGAACGAAAACTTTGATAAATCCAACTTTGCCATAGTCTACTACTTTTTACGGTTCAACTTCTCTTTGATTGCGGCTCTACGCTCCTCCGCAGTCATACTTTTGGCGTTCTTCTGCGTAGCACCACCTACACGAGTACCGGGAACATAGTCGCTCTTGATACTCTTCTTCGCCTCGTTGAGCAGATTTGTTGCCTCTGTCAACTTTGCACGGAGCTGTTCGTTCTCTGCTCGCAACTCCTCCTCGGTTTTGTTATCCTCGGTTGCAGGGTCACTCTGTGGATCCTCAATCTCGGTGATAACACCATCGGCAATGGTTACTTTGCGACCATCAGGCAACTCGAATGTGCCATCAGGTGTAGCAGCCATACCAACCTCCAACTTGTCGTCCTCCGCCTCTGTCGAGAACAACACCTCGCCGTCCTCGCCTACGAACTCGTAGTTAAGGGCAGTGCCGAGAAATTTCTGCACCTCGTTCACGAAGTTCGAAACTCTCTCCTTCAATGTTTTGTTTTTTGCCATACTGCTTTTGTTTAATGGTTTGAAATTTGTATTATAACTGTTGATTTTGCCTATAAAGCCCCAGTTAAGCAAGTCTTCCGCAGAACGAGTCTTCTCCTCTGCCATAATCGCCTCCAACTCCTCTCGTGGAAGGTCTGTGCGGTCTGCGTAGATGTCGAGAATTTTGTTTTGCAGATTTCGCATCTCTTCTGCTTGCGCTTCCAAGTCATCGGGAGTGCCACCTGCATACGGTGTCCACACCTTGTGGATAAGAGCTCGACAATTCGGATTTGCAGTGCGGTTTTCCTTTGGTGCTGCAAGCAACATACACACTGCCATAGAGTGGCACGCACCTTCAATGTTCATATAGATATTTTTGCCACTTGTACGCAAACAATCATAGATTGCCAAGCCTTCCTCTACTTCGCCACCATTGCAGTGGATATTGAACTTAAAGTCTTTCTCATCAGGATTGCTCTCAAATAAAGTCTGCACGAAATCAAGAGAGAACACGCCCTCCTCATCGTCCCACGAGTAGTACCACCAGTTATCCTTGTGGGCTATTGGTTTGTGTAATTTTACCTCAATCATTGTCTTTCGTATTGTTTTGTAATGCAAATTTAGATGGGAATATCTCTCGCTGTTGGTAAACTTTTTTACCACTAAACCTCAGCACTCATCTTTTGAATGATTTTGCGGACATTCTCCTCACAAGTGAAACACTTTGCCGACACTGCCATATAAGCGTCCATTTTAGGCATACCGTTCCCCGTCAACTGGGTGTACATCTCATAAATGTAGATGTATCGCCCAATCGACTTGGAGAAGATACCTGCTTGTATCATCTTTTCTCGCAGGTCCTTCGGAACGGATATGGCAAGGTCGTAGAGTTTCATTTTACATTTTCGAAGACTCTTCAATACGCATTTGTTCGTCTTGTGCTTTTTTGAACTCCTGCAAAGAAAGATAGATCTGCAATCCCTTTATTGCCTCGCCTACGGATATACCGAACTTGTTGGCCAACATATCATAGTCGATATTGCTATCGAGTCTATTACCTCCTACTGCGTTAGCAAACGACCTTACCGAATATCCAGTATTTGGCATATTGGCGTGTTTGCCGATGTAGGATATAAGGTTAAGAAGTTCGGGGAACGCCTTGGCTGGATTTGACGATATGATACGCTCTTGGTCCTCGGTATTGACGAGAACACCGCCCTGCTCGTGTGTGGCTCCCTGAATTTTTCCACCCTTGCGAGCTGTCGGTATAGGTGTTGCCAATACTGCTGCCAACTGTGCAGCACCGAGAGCAGTAACGAGACCAGTGAGAACACCCGTAGAAACACCAAAGTCGAATTTCGGTACCTCCGCCCAAATCTTCATAATTGCCATAGCGGTGTTGATGCCAATCTGCACAGCACCCATTACCTTCTCTCGAATGGCTTGTTTGCGTGCGATTTCTGCTTTCTTCTCGTCTAAATCCTTATCGAGTTTGGCAACCTCTTTGTCATATTTCTTTTGAGATATGACACCAGCGGCGAGTTGCTCGTCAAGGTCGGCTTTCTCTTTCGAGTGATTTTCCTCTGCCTTTTGTAACTTCCGATCTTCAAAGGCACACAACACATCGTTAAGAGCACCGGCAATCTCCATTACTTGATTAGCGTAGTTCTCTACATCTGCTATTCTTTGAGCATTGTAATCGGCTTGAAGTTGAGCAAGTTCCTGTTCGAGTGCGGCTCTCTGCTCGGCTGTAAGATTTTCGAGTGCAAGTTCATCTTCAAGGAACTTTTTGCGGATTTTGAATTGCTCGTTGGCATTCTTCCAATTCAACTGCAACTCCTTGTTGAGCGTAGCACTACGCAACTCATATTCGAGTTGAGCAAGTCGCACTTCCTCCTCGTATGTCGTCAGCCCTGCCTCCTTGCGTTTTCTGATGAGTTCCTTTTGATACTCAATCTCGTAGCCAAGTTTAGTTTCAGCACTCGCAGAGAACTTGCGAACATCATCTTTGTAGGTTTCATCTAACCCCTGCAAGATATCTTTATTGGCATTGTCATTTTGTGCTTGACGGACCGATGCAATCTCTTTGGCACACTTATCGGCCAACATCTTCTCATAGTATGCCTTCTCATCAGCCGAGAGATTTGCATCGTTCTTAATTACCTCCGCAGCATACTTATATTTCGCCTCGATGTCCTTTATCTGGTCGTCCAACTTCTTACCACCAGCCATTGAGATTATGCTGTTGAGAGTCTTGCGATTGAACTCATCTAACGCATTGACTTGGTTAAGCAGGAAATCATTTGATTGTCTTTCGAGGACTGCCAACTGCTCCTTATATGCTTGCTTTGTAATCTTGCCGTGTTTTAACTGCAATTTGAGTTTCTTTTGCTCAATTATCAGTTGGGCTTGATATGATGCCGCTGCAAGTTCCTGCTCCTTTTTGAACTTCTCCGCCTCATTCTGTAACTCCGTTTTCGTGGAGTCATAGTGCCATTTGTACTGCAAGTTAAGTTTCGCTTGTTTCCACGCAAGGAAACGAGAGTAATACTCTTGCTTTGCCTGATATGCTCTTTCCGCAGTCTCCTTTTGTTTGTCGTAGTTGGCACGAACGATCTCGGTTGTTTTGTTGGAGTAATCTTGTTGAGTTTGGGCGCTCGTTTGCTTTGCATCAACAACAGCCTTTTCTGCCTCATAGACTTTCGCCATATACTCATCAAACTGCTCTTGGTCGAATGTGAACCAACCCCTCGCCTCACGCCTTGCCTTTTCTATACCTTTGACAAGTTTTTGATGGTAGGCAACGGCATCTTGTATCGCCTTATCCTCAACTTTCGAGCGTTCCTTAATCGCATCACACTCGCTCTCCAACATCGCAACTCGGAACTCTTTCTCCTTCTTGGCGAGTTCTTCTTTGCTCGCTCCGTTCTTCATCATCTCTTGGAGTTCAGCGTTATACTGTTGCGTCAATTTAGTATTACGCTCCATCTCTTTGAGGGCGAGAGCATCAAGAGCAGAGGTGGTTTTGCGCACTTGACGCTCATAGTCAGCTTGTGCCTTTTCCGCCTTTTCCATTGCAGTATCGTTTAGAGCAGAGTAGAGGGCAGCTACACCAGCGACAAGTGCGGCAATGGCTACCACAATAAGCATTACTGGGTTAGCTGCCAAAGCGGCATTCCACGCCCACTGAATTGCAGTACCTGCTTTGGTGAGGATATTACCTTTGCTCTTCAATGCGAGTAGGGCTGTTTCCGCCTTAATTTGATGAGCTGTTTGAGAATATCCTACCTTTTGTAAAACATTCATTGCTGCTTGTGCTAATGCCCCCTTTTGTTGAGTCGCAGTTAACAACATCTGAACAGAGCCTAATGCCGTGGCAACTTTCTGTAAAGTTTGCATTGTTTTAGCATATTCGGCACCCACTTTGTCGTTCATAGACAGTGTTGATGTAAAAAGTCCCACGGTACCGGTTACTGCTGACACTGACTGAGCAAAGCCGTCAAGACTCTGTGATTCACCAAGCTCTTCTAATGAGCCATAAACTTGGCCGAGTTGCTGTTTTAGCTCTTCAAGATTAGAAACCATTAGTTTTGTTTCTTCTTCACTCGCATCACCAGTACTATGTATCGCTAATTCCATTTCGGAAATTTGCGACTCCAAGTTCTTGGCTTGTGCAGATAAAGAGCTGGTGGTGCTTGCTAATGCATTACCGCCTTGTTTGAGACTCTGTAAAGTTTTGAGCAAATCGGCCAGCTCGCCTTTGAGTGCGTTTGCTGCTTTCTCGTAATGTCCTACATTTCTACGCCAATCGCCCAGAGACTCTTCATTACCTCGTATCTCATCGGATAGAGCCTTGATTTTCTGTTGGAGTTTCATTCCATCAGCAGACTCACGCTCCGCTTTACTCATTTTTGCATACTCCGCTGTAAGATTAGAAAGTTTCAATCGTTGAGCCTCCAATGCACCCTCCTTCATCTGGTCAATGCGGATAGTCTGCGATACTTGCTTTTCTAATGCAGCATACTCCTTCTTGGCAATGCCTAACGCAATGCTTAACCGGGAGTATTCAGCATTACCCTCTGCTGTGCTTTTGTCACACTCTTTTTGGGCTTGGCGCAACTCGTCCATCTTCATACGAAGGTCGCCCAATTCCTTTATCGCTTGTGTCATTTTAATATCGACATCAAGCAATACTTTTTTTTCTGCCATATTATTTTGTTTTTTAATGAATTTGTATTATTTTTGTATCACACAATGCAACTATTCTCATTATGGTAGGGCAAATTATATTCGGCATTCTTGCAACCCTTATAGGTGGTGGTAGCTTAATAGCCTTCGTTGTAAGGTTAATTAAGCCTATCCGTATATCGCCCGAAGAGTTGGCCGCTTTTGAGGAGAGAAAGCGTAAGGAGAAAAAACGCATTGGTGGTCCAAAGATGAAATTCAACTATTTCATCACGACTCCTTTCACCGGCAATTTTTAGGCATTCTCCATTTGCCCCATTTTCCATTGTACCATATTCCCATTTTTACGCTACCTTTGTGATGTCGTTATATGGGTGTGTCCGTGCGGGCTTTTAGCTAGGCGCTATGCAATACTTTTTTAGATATCCTCCACACCTTTAATGTTCGACTCCTCAAACTCCCACCAACCAAGGTGGTCGCTGTGCAATCCTCGCACTTGTAACAAGTTCGACACACAAGTCCAACCGTAACTCCTCAAATTAAACTCGTCAGGATCTCCTTCTTTGTAGCGTTTAATCAACCCTACATATAAGTCGGCCATACCTCGTGCAGAGGTGTTGCATATATGCCCATTGCGAGAAACAATCTTCTTGTGAGTCTTCATCGGTGGCAACACAACGGTATCACCAAACTCAAAAATCAGAGTTGAATTTGCGTAAGCATCGAGTTGTTTTGTCGTACCTGTCAGGTAATCATTAAGCGGTGTCGTACTTGCACCTTCACGAGTTACCCGTTTCAATATATCGTGTCCAATTATGCGGAAACGCTCACCGCCTCGATACTTTTTGTACTGGGTGGTATATGCGGTATGTGTACCTATCTCACCATATAGCCTATCGATTTTCTTTCCTTTCCTTCCTCTTCGAGCGTAACCATATCGAATGAGGGCAAGATGATAATCGTTGTTTGCGATAAGGCTCTCAATTGTTTCGGTAGTTTTGCCTTTAAGGTCTATGTAATAACTACCATTGCCAAGGGGCATAGCGACAAGTTCATATTGCTCTACCTCTTCGCCACTCGTTCCACCGAATGTACTGTATATTGTCGCCTTACCTAATTGTAACAGTTCAACATCAGCAACACCATTCTCCTTGGTAGTAAATTTGGTAATTGCGTAGTAATGTCCCCACTGTTTAGAGTAGACTGGTACTCTCATATCCAACTGCAATATGTCATAAAGAGAGAGCTGCACACTTGCTTTTATCGTCCTTGGGTACTCTACGATATTCTGATAATTAGCATATCGGTTATTGAGGAGTGTACGCCAGTCCAAACCCGAAAAAGTTACAATTTCCTTTTCAGCCTTTTTGCTATATGCAAGATGAAGAATGCGTGGAGTCACCTCATTCCATTCCACATTGCCATTATCGTCAGTCTTCCAGCACTCTATAATATCCTCGGTGTTGACGCTTTGAGTCGGAGCAAAGTCGAGTTCTATTAAGTCATTCTCTTCCTCAATATCGACACCATTCGACCTTATATAGCCATCATAGTTTGATTGCACATTGTCGTCTTCTGCATACCTACACCAATTCTTTTTTGCGAGGTTGTTGAAAGAAACAGAGCGTTCCGTTGGACCCTTTTCTATGTCTATCAGTTTGTCACTCCAATCGAGAGCTGATATTCGGTTGGAATAGAGGTCGCCGATAGTAGCAAAATTTATGGTCGTATCATCATTCGAATATGCAAACACTCCCTCCAACTTCATAAGGTTTTTAATCAGTTGTGA
Source organism: Alistipes sp. (assembly GCA_017647025.1). Taxonomy (GTDB): domain Bacteria; phylum Bacteroidota; class Bacteroidia; order Bacteroidales; family Rikenellaceae; genus Alistipes. Next base: position 46,421 of record JAGCLL010000043.1, read on the forward strand.
AACCGACCAATCGGGGAGGTTCCTGTATAGAGGGTACAGAGAGCCCTTGCCGAACTCCAACTCCTCCAATGCCGCATCATAGACATATATATCCGAGGTTGCCAAGATGGTAGGTTTCTTACTCTCGCCACCACTATCACTTACCGCAATAACAATGTTGCTATATTGCTTATCAAGCGTTACGATATAATCTTCCGTAATGGTATAGATATAGTTATTTCCCGACTCATCGGTTGTGCGTGTATATTTAGGGCTTTTGATGCGCTGGTAATATGTACCATTGTCATTGACTGTTCCCACCCAGAAACCAGCACTCCAAGATTGAAGACGAGGGCGAGAAATGCTAAATCCTTTGCAGAACTTAACCCTAATTTTACCGAAACCGCTTGTGTCTATAATGCCGTTGTCATTATAGAAATTACCGACAACCACTCCGTTCAGTCGAGTATAGTAGAGTCCATAACCACTTATAACTTGCGATTGCTGCGACACCATACTATTGCCACTAAACTTCACACCTTGCTCCATACGACCTTTATCATCAGCATTGCGATAGGTAAGAGGTATGTAATAGTTGTCGAAAGGCTGTTTTCCCGAAGAGAAATTTATCGAGACACCAAACCTTTCCTTAATGCGTTGCATAATCTTGGCAACAGGCATAATAGGCTGAATGCTCTCTCCATTATTTCCCCACTTACTATGGTCTCTCCACTCGCCTGGGAAGTAGTCTTTATTAGCACTTGCATTCGCACCTGATGAGTCATATACGATATAGTCATCATCTGTCTGCAAGTCTCGCAGTTTCGTATCGAGCAAGGCTTTGAACACTCCAACATTGCCCCATACAAACGAGAATTTCAATGAGGTGGGCGTAATGGATAGGAGCGTAGCGGTACCCGAGAATAACTGCACACCATCACGCTTATAGATAACCTTATGCTTGTTATACTCAAACAGTGCATCAGTACCGGCCAAATGGGCGTAGTCCACAGCCATAAGATTGTTGGTTGTCTTTGGTAATTCAACCGAAGATGTTCTATTGCTGATGATGCTATCGATATCGGTAAAATATGGTGATTGGAAGACAAGGGATATACCCTTGCCTTCGTTTTGGTCCATAAGGTAACCATTTATGTAAATCTGCTCTGTCATTAGAACTGCGTGTTGATGTTTGGTAAGTTGAAAGTAATCTCAATGTTGTTCGTATTGCTCTTGGTGTTCTCTTCGCCATCAAACTTGGATACACCGAGTGCAATCCACTTGCTCAATTCCTCATTATACCACTCAATCATCGGTGAAAATGGAAGACGAGACAAAACCCCAAACACATCGTTATTCACATTGTCGGCTCCCACAGTAACCTTGTTTTCTGTGGTGATGCTATAAACCTTTGTGTTTGTCCGGGCATTCTTCATATCAGGAGCATACACAGTGTGAGCGTTGCTACTCTTTACCGTTGCCTGCAATTTCTGCTGTGTAGAGAACATATAATAATCCACACCTCCGAGTTGGTTAATCCAACGCACATAGAATGGTTGAGAAGGCACTGCTTTCGATATGACACGAACACCCATCTTTTTCGTCAGATAGATGAGAGAACTATCAGAGGTGATATCATTATCGTCAGTGTCTGCCAATGTACTAAATGCTGTGTCGCCAATCTTAATGCGGCACACTGACATTGCACTTGTATTTCCGAGCGGAGTAGCAAATGGTGATGTTCCACTCAATACGGAATAGTCCAAAGGATAGCCCTCGTAGAGAGTTATTTCGGGCATCTTGGTAAGAGCCTTTGCATTAAGTGCCAAGAGTGAGCTGTCTTCGCCGATCTGCGCCACTGCATTCACAGCCAAGAACTGATATGAGGAGTTGACACCTCCCAACCCCTTAACCATAAACCTTACGAATAGTGCTCCATCAGGAACGATGTCGGCAATGTCGTCCGACAGGTGTTCCGCAAACCAATGACGCACAACAGCCGATGCATCATATATTGTTACGCCACCAATGCTCTCTGCACACAACTTAATACCAAGCGTTCCATCGCCCTTGTAAATGTCGAGATATGCGGTATCGAAGGAGTCGATGGTTTTATACAATACCACGCCATTAGAGGAACAGATAAAATTGTCATCTTCATAGGCTGTACCCTGACAAATGTAGATATGATTGCTCACTTTAATAAATGCCCTTTTAGGACTATCGTTGTCGGTTGCGACACCAATTATACGGCTAATCGAAGGCACAACAACACTGCTCTGTCCCGTAGGGATTTCTGCGGTACGCTCAACATTACCAATATCGTAGTAACCGATATAGAGAGGTGCGTTCACATTGCTGTCGCACATAAATTTGTTGCCTACGATGTGAATGTAGTTAGGCTGAATGGATTGAGCCGGCACAAATGCTCCCACACGAAATAGATACCTCGTGCGAATAAAAAGCATAGGGTTGTAGGCACACGCAATAGTAGGGGGCATTTCCCACAAAGCCACACCGCCATTACTATTACATACTAATCTGCTGCTATCGGAGCTAATCTCCGCAAAAACCCGACTGCGTTCCTCTCGTAAATAGTTTCTCATATATTCGAATTAAAAAAGTTGTTCTTTATCTCCTCCGTGTAGTATTGTTCCAATCGTTTCTCCAAGTTATCGGCAAAGGTTTGCATCGCAGGTGTGATGATGTCCTTACGCCCACCGTTACGATATAGTCTTGTGCCGAACTTATTGAGGTACCATCGGAGCCAATTTGCGATACGGACATATTGCTCATCAGAAAGCCCTGCCGATGTAAATCCTCGTATTTTGCACCACTCTGCAAGACCACTCACAAACTCCGCTTGTTCGGCACTGCCTCTCGTTCCTTTGCGTGCTGGACCTCTACCCGTTTCAAATGTTCCGATGTGTGCAGCACCCAACACCTGGCCGACATAATCCACTCCTCTTTGTTCAAGAGTCTTTTCGAGTGATGCGATACTCTTACCCGTAGCCCTTTGCCCTGCCTGAATGTGTCGATACTTAACATCGGCAATGAACTCATTGAGAGTCGTGCTAATTATGTCACTTATACTTTGCATTTATTACCTTTGTAAATCGCTCGTTAAACTTGTATTCTTCCAAATCCGCATACAACAAACCAAGCACTTTGCTATATGGCCATTTCAACACTTCGTCCGGGTCTTTCCCAAAATCTTTTGCGAGAGCCTTATATGTGCTTATAGGTCCGACTCGTTTGCTCAATTCCAATATACCAGCCGCCAACTCGTCCGCCGTAGGTGTGTGTTTGAGTAGTTCTTGTTCGTTCTCACATATTCGGGCAAACTCCTTAACCAATTTGTGTAGCATCTGCACTCTCTTGCGTATAGGCACCCATCGACAAGAGTAGCCATACACCTCACGAAAGGCTTGTTTCATTCGTTGGTATTCGCTAATATGCTCATTGGTGAATATGTAACCCAACTCTATACGATTGCCATAGGTAAACACATCATCTTCGAGCGAAATAACACCCAACTTTATGTTGCCTATTCGTATCATTGTGCACACATACGATATGTTACCCAAAAGCGTAGCATCACGCTTACAGCATTGGCGTCAAACCGAGGAGGCTCTGGCATACAAGAGAACTCCTTTACAGGCTCAAAGTATTGGGACTCTTGCAGCTTTTTGATAAATGGCAATATCGCCTCAGACTCTATCTGTTCTCGTAACATCTCTCTATCCGCTGCATCATTATGCATAGGGCAGAGTCGCATAAACGACAACTCAACCATTACAGCCTTTTTGAGCCCCATTTGCTGTGTAATCTTTCCGTCTGTATATTCCTCGAAGAATATGAGAGGGAAAGAGGCATTGTCTGCCTTTACATTCATCATCTTTGAGTGCTCAAACTCAAACCCATACTCGGGTACTGCACTATTGCAGATTTCCTTTATTTTCGATAGTATTGCCATATCACTTTGTTGTTGAGAATTTAGATCCTCGTCTTAATTGTTGTACCTCCTTTTCGATAATTCCCGTCACCGCATCGGGGGCGTCATCGTGCTTGTTCGCATTGAACTTTCGGCGGAACTTTATGATATCCATATAAAAAGCTGGCCACCTCCTTGCCCAATCTTCGGGCATCTTTATCCATTGTTGAACTGTTGATGCATTGTTTACGATACGAGCCTCCTTGTTGCCCGACTGATGAAACCAATCGACACGAGTAGTCGGCACCATTCGCTGTATCGACCTTGCGAAACCTCTACCGCCATTGTTGCTCTCGATGTATGCGAATTGAGTGTTATTGTCTCGGAAAGCATTTGCCACCAACCCCTCCGTTACTTCCATAGGCTCTTTGGAATAGACCACATCGGTAATGTAGATAAAGCCTTCACGGTCCACTGAATAACATATCGAGCAGAGGTAGTCGTCACCAGTATCGGCAGTGTCAGTGTAGTTGTACCTTTTGACAATGTTTTGTGGGAGTTCAGTGTATGTCAGGAACGGAAGAGTATAGAGCAGACCTTCCTTTGCCATTGGGCTACCTTGATACATACACTCGAAAGCCAATTCATCAAGTCCTCTCTTTCGTTGTAGTAACTCCGCAGATTGTCGAGTTGGCCACAATGCCTCACCAAGTTTTCGAGGGTCAATAGGTGATGGCGTAGTATTCTGCAACGCTGGGAAGTTGATTTTATACCAACCTCTAAAATCAGGGTCTATTTGTTCAAGGTCGAGCAGAGTTATTACATCTTCCTTTCGCTCGATATGTCCGATAAGGTCTTCATCGTGCCAACGAGTGAACACGATTAGCTCTTGCGACTTGTTATGCAGTCGAGACACAGCAGTACCGAAGTACCACTCTTGCGTTTCCTCTCGCACGATTGGAGAGTTAGCCTCTTGGTCATTCTTGTATAGGTCATCGACAATAAGGATATCGACAGCATTACCGGTGATTGTACCATTACGACCAGCTGAACGGAGAGAGCCTTCGTGGTTGACTATCTCGGCAAGTGTAGTGGTTTCCTCATACTTGCGTGTCGCTAAACCCTTAACAAGCGATTTGAGTTTGGTTTCTCCAAATAGTACTTGATATTGCGGTGATGTGATGATACGCTGCACACGCTTATTGAACTTATTAGCGTGCCTTTGGTTGTATGATGCAATACATATCTGCAAATCGGGGTTTATGCCGAGCAAATATGCCGGGAGTAGAATAGACGAGCCGAGTGACTTGCCGTGCTGTGGCGGTACCGTAACAATGAGTTTGCGGATTTTGCCCTTTGCGAACATTCCAAGTATCTTGTAATAGACATCGTGGAAGGGTGTAATTTCGAGGTTGGGGTATAGATATGACGCAAAGTCGCAAAAAAATCTTCTTGCGGCTTCTTCCTCAAAGGCTCTCCTTAACTCCTCACTATACTGCATTACTTTCTCTCTTTTACCTTGGCAGTAATACTCTTCATTTTGGCAATCTCTTCATCGGACAAATTAGAGAAATCGTATTGTTGCCCGGTTATGTTGAGATTGAGAGTGTCGCTCTCATCAAGACCGAACAACTCTCTTTTCTGCTTGATGCACCTCTCAACCCCTTCCAGATATCGAGGGTCGCCCAAGCACGATGTTTCTTGTTCCTGCATCTCGACATTGCTTGCCTCGACCTGATTTCCTTTTGTTTGCCCCTTTCGCTTAACGGTCTTTTGTTTTCGAGGTTTCTTCGACTCCTCCCATTGTTTCCAATACTCTCGCTCAACCTCGCAAATCTCTTTATATGTCACCTGCACAGCATTGTGAACATACGACTGCTGGTGGTCCTTCCATTCAGCAAGTATCTTCTTTTGGTATGTGGCTACTGTTGCGTGCGACACCTCAAATCCGAGAGATGTGCTGATTGACTCGGCTATCTCTCGGGTGGACAAACCACGCAAGAACAAGGGGGATATCGCCTCCTTGATTTTCTCTCGTTGTATCGCATTAAATGTTGCTGCCATTGTAAAACCGTCTTATTTGTCAAACCTCCTATTGTTCCTCTCTCTTTGGGTAAGGCTGTGCCAATGGGGCACAAATCTTTCTCATCTTCTTGTTTAGAGGCATTATGTATTTATGTTTGCCGAGAGTATAGACATATTCGGCATTGGGGTCGATGTGTTCTCTCAACCATTCGATGTTGCATCTCCACCCCTTTTTGCCTATTGTGCGTGGGTGTTTCACCTCTCCGAATATGCGTATTCGGGGTGTTCCTCCGTTAAGTTGCACTTTTCCCTCGTATATCCAATTGGTTGCTTGATAGATTATGCCTGTGTGGCTTTGGTCGCAATCGGCATAGGATATGATGAGTTTAAGCAGTGGGTTATATTGTTTGAGCATCTTTATCGACATAGCGAGTGCTTGACTTGTTGCCTCTTGCTTCCCGTTTAATGCTACTCGCACAAGTTCGCACCATTCGCCTTGTACCAGGTTGAATTTGTTGCCAAGTTTAGAGTTGGCTCCACCTGAATAGACGATGCAACCACACCACTCATCGTTATCGTTAAAGACGGAGAATGAGCATACCGCTGCCGGTACTGCTTTGGCATAGTGGAAATGCAGACACGCATATCGTAGAGCATCGTATGTCGCTAATTCGAGTCGCATTATATTTCACCACAGCTTACAGAGAAAAATGCTCCCTCATACTCTTTGAGGAGCTCTTCAATCTTGGGTCTTGCACTTTCGAACTGTTCTACCGATGCAAAGGTTATCTTCATCGATGCAGGCTTTGCCTTTTCTTCCCTCACAAGATCCGTGGGGATTACCTCCGAGATAGGGATATGGAGGTCACATTCGAGGAGTAAATCACTCGGCCATTTGAGTTGCAGAATGGCATACGCCCAATCGCCACCGAGTGAGTTGGCAGTGATACACGCTTTGTCGCACTGCTCCTTGGTCCATCGTACTTGGCGATAGTTATATTGCTTTCCCTCCCAAATGACAAAGCCCCACGCCACGGTACCCTGTGCATCGGGTGTGTCGTAGGCTATGATGATGCGTATATCGCAATCGTTAATATCAAAAATCTCGGAGCGGAAATTTCCACTCACGATTTGGTTTGAATTGAGGTCGTGCACGATGCCAGAGAGGTCGCCCAGCTCTCGCAAGTTAGTCCTCAACTTCTCTTTTTGCTCGTCAGTCCATACTCTCGGGTTGTCCTGATAACTCTTGATTTCGTTGCTCATTGTTGTGCTTTACAATTATGTTGTAAAGTTCGTCAACAATTGCCCTCCAATCATCATAAATGCGGTAGTAAAAGAGGGACATTCTCAGAAAGCCTAACTTTTTCCTTCCGAAGACACCCAAAGCACTCCCAATAGCAGCCATCAGACCATTCGGCAATCGCAGATTAGGGTTGTTAAGGACCAACGGACAATATAGCTTTACCACCACAGCAGTGAAGTAGTTCTTGTATCGTGTTGCATCTCTGTCGTAGAGCTTCCCAACCATCTCGGCTTTGGTTATTTCCAAAGTCTTACAAAATGGCTCTACGAGAGCCGGTATCTTGTCATAATCGAACATCACCGGCTCCTCGTAGCCAACTTGTTGTAGTAGGGTGTTGAAGAGTTCCTCGTTGGTATCTGCGAGATGTTTTCCCACTAACTGATATTTTAAGTCATCTTTCATTTTGTAGTATTCTCGGCTGTGGTTGTTTCCGATGTTCTCATCAACTGTGCAATCATCTGTATTGTGTCATTTGTCAGGAGTTGTTGCGGAGTGCATCTAATAATACGCCACCCCATACAAGTTGCCGTGTTGTATTTCTCCATATCGGCGATGAAACCCGATGCTCGTGTGTGTCGCCCGTAGGAGAATGCACCTCCCTCAACTTCAAGGGCAATCTTGTGACTGGGTAGAGCGTAATCAAAACGCCACTTGCGTACTTTGTGAAATTGGAACTCCTTGACAAACTCCACCCCGAGAGATTGTTTTGCCACTTGGCAAAATATGTCAATCACTGGTACCTTAATTTTCGTCTTTCGTTTCGGTGTCATTAGTTTAGTCGTTTTCCAAGTTTGATAATAAAAGTTTTGTGGTTTGGTGCTCCCCACTCGGGGCGACCTTGCCCGAAGATTATCCCCTTGCATTCAAAGAGCATTCTGCGTTTGGTGTAGCCGTATGAGAAACAAACCGCATCGTAAAGCTTGAATTTGCGAAATATGCAATCCTCACATTTGTCCTCGGAACATACCGCACTATCGCACTGCATCAGTCGAGCAACCCAGTATGGCGTATGTTCTCGATACTCTTCGGGTTTTTCTCCTCGCTCTATCATATCATACCACTGTGCTTTGAGTGGGAGGTAAAGTATTCTCATAGGCTGCTCGTGTATTCGATGTGCAACACCTCAACATAAGTGTCGTTGAGCGTGGGCCCAACTTTAACCTTGCCCTGATGCATCAAGGAAATAAGAGCTTCATTGAGTTCACTATCAGTTATCGCATACCCAAGTTTGTCTTCCACTTGCTGGCGAAGGTGGTCGCCAATAACAAGGGCTTGATGTGGCACCCTCTTTTGTTGTTCCTTTGCCTCCTGAATGGAGAGAACAGTGTTGCGTAGTATTTGTTCAATTATCGTCATAATCTCAATGTTTAAGGTTACCCACAAGGAAGAGGTACTACCTCAATTTTCGGTTTTAATACCAGGCACGCAGGATATGCAGTATCAAATCCATCAAAAACCTCTTCGCAATGCCCAATGACTATCTCATATTGTGTGTCATCTATTTCGATGAACACCTCCTCCTCATTGGCGGAGGATAGCAGTTTTATCAAGTCTGATGTCTTCATAACTCATAGTTTCTATATCACTAATCCAATAAACCGTTCCCTTGGGGTGTGGCATATACAGCAGATACATCTCTGCGTATCCACCGTCTGCTTTGCGTTTGTATATCAGGCGTATTTTTGCTCCCTCATATCCTACTTTTCCAATGGTCTCGCAAAAGTGCGGTTTGTCATTAAATCGCTTTTGGCAGTACTCTTCGAGGTTCTGTCTGCCCTCAATCCATTTGTAAATAAAAGCCATAACTACTCCTTTTTGTTGTATCGTTTCAAATCTCTGCGTAACCCTTTAATTTCTCCTTCGATATCATCGAGAGCAATCAATATCAGGGCTGTTGCTATCATCACTACTCCAATCATCATTTTATCCATTTTTTGATGTTGTTAATTTCCGTAGGTGGTACATAGTAGCGGAACTCTCCACGCTCCAATGCATCTATCTCCTCCTGAATATCCGAGAGTTTGTTTTCTCGTTCTGCTTTTGTAAATCCGAAGAGGTCATCTTCGTAATATCCGTGCCTGGTTTGTTTAAGTTTTCTTTTCTTTGCCCGGAGCAGATTTTTCGTTTTCTCACTGATGTAATCCTCGCCACATAGCACATTATCTTGTGAGCATATAATCAACTCTACTTTACGGTGTGGGTTATGGACCTTAACAAGGGCAGCGAGATATTCAAAGTACCACATCCAGCGTTGTACTAATTGCAGTGGTTGATTATAGCGGTAGTATATAACCTCCTCAACCCACCAACCCTTATAGATGTTGATTTTGACAGCTATGCCTGATAGTGTTGTGCTCATAGTTAATCTCTATTGTTTCTGTGGCTTGTGCCGGTGAACATTATTGTTGTAAAATCTTTCAACCTATCCACTACTCGGGAGCCATAGGCTTTGAGCAGTTCTTGCTCATTGAGGTTGGTGATGCAGATTGTTGGCAGATCCTTATTTGCTCGGAGTTGAATTATATCCGCTATCGGCATTATCGTTGAGCCGTAGTATTTCACCGATGGCTCCTCCTTGCCTATATCGTCAATCGCTATCACTCCTCGGCTATTGCCTAATGCTGTGATGCTAAATGCCTCGTATGTGTTGGTGGGTTGCACATCTGGGCGGAGGCACTGTTCCACAATCTCTCCTGCATCAACCCAACGGATACCCACGCTCTCCTTGGGGCAGAATGTGCGGTGGTATGTGTTTATAAACATTCTCATCGCTTTAATCAGTGTCGATTTACCAAGTCCCTTTTCTCCGATAAGTTTAAGCCCTACTCGCTTTGGTCTTACTATCCACTCGGCTGTTTCTTGTATCGCTCGTAGTAGTTCAGGTGTCATATTTGCTTTATGCCCGGTCTTCTCGACCTCTACTCGATAGATGCTCACAAGAGAGTTGTACACCTCTTCAACCGTGAATGGTAGGTTAAAAATTCGTATCGTAGTTTCCGCTGAACACAACTCTGCCATTGCTTGACGCCACGCTTGTTGTCGGCATTGTTGGAGTTGTTCCGGAGTTAGTTCTGTTGTTTTCATACTTGCGCTCGATTACTTTGACAAAATTCTCGGGTTTGAATAGCCAATCGAAATCTGCCACCCAGCCTCGGTTATTCTTTCCGTTCAGGAACTCGGAATTGCCGGCTATGGTTAACATCTCATACACGGTTGCGAGTGAGTGTTGAGATATGCGAGCCATAACGGCTGATTTTCGTTTGTCGGTTATCACTCGAATTGAGGGCATATTTACGCACTTTTCGAGGTATACTGCGACCACTTGTTTTACGACTTCCGTGTTGGTTGGAATTTCGAGGGGTAAAGTTTGAGTTTTACCAATCTCGGGAGTTATCGGCAAGGAAGAAGAGGAAGGAGATACAGAGGTAGAAGAAGATAGATTATTATTTAAGACTTCTTCTGTTTCTTTTGTTTCTTTTCTTTTGTTCTCCTCCGCTAAACTGAAATTTTTACAGTTATCTTCACTTATAACTGAATTATTTACAGTTATATCTTCCTCGTTCTCCTCCGCTAAACTGAAATTTTTACAGTTATCTTTGAGGGCAGAGATTGTATAAATAGGCATTTTTCGCTGACCTCCTTCGAAGGAAATAAACCCTTTTTCACGCAGTCCAAGACGCACTTTTATGAGAGTCTTTTCGGATATATCAAGACACCCACAAATAAGGCGATTTGACACCTCGAAAGTAGCCACCAGCCCCCTGCTACTACTCTCCTGCAAAAGAAAGTAGTAGAGGTCGGCTTCAATGGCTGAAACTCGGGTTGCTCGGCGTGCTTGCCAAAAGTGATTTATCAACTCCGAATAGTTCATAATTACTCCGCTTTCTCGTTGTTAATTGCGTCAATTTTCTCCTGTATTCTCTCGTGGCGTTTCAGATATAACTCCTCGTGTTTGAGGGCTATTTCTGCCACCAATTTGTCGTCTTTGGTCGTTACCCACTCGTGGAAGAATTTGGTTGCTGCACTCATATAGGCATTGCCACCAATATGGTTAATGAGGACACTACGCACTATGTATGCGATTTGCTCCTCTGTGAGCGAATTTACGACCTCAATGCACTTCTCCATAGTCAGGTGGTAGAAGTTGTCATCAGCGAGGTGTAACGCCTCAATTTGGCGTCTTTCCAACTTGCTCATTAACACTACGAGCATCGCTTGTTTCTCCTGCTCAGTAAGAGCACCAACAGAAAGAAAGTCAAAGCCCCACTTGCTGACCTTATCTCTAACCTCCGAGATGGTCTTCTCGGTTGCAATATCCTTGTTGCGCTTATCTTTGTTTTGGAGTTTCTGCACCTCGTCATCAACACTGCCGGGGGTTGCGGCTCCTTTGGTTTCTCGGTATGATAAAGAAATATCCATTGGGTGGTTGATAACCACTGCTATCATCTTTTTGCCAGCCTCAACATCATCTCGCACTTCCTTTGGAATAACAGCACCCAATTTGGTCCACTCCCACCACGCAAATTGGTGTTCTTTGACATCAAAACCTGCCTCAACCAAAGTCTTTATAAAATCGCTATCCATACTATATGAGTATATATTGGCAGATGGATATCTCTTTTGGGCTTTCTCTATTTGGTGGATATGGTACTGCGTAATCTTGCGTTTGAGACAACTCCTGTCGTAACATCTTGCAGTAGCCTTTGACTCAAACAACATCAGGTTGGCCGAGTTGTTGATGCAGTTTTGGCATTCGGTAGTATCGAACTTCTGATTGGCAATAATGCCAGTATAGTGATGTTCTACCAATTCCAAAATGCGTTTAGCACTAAACCCCTGCCAACTCTGCCAACTACTCTCTGATGTAGAGAAATGGTCGTTGAAAACATCGTGCTGCACCTCGTGGCTGAACTTGCATAGTTCCATAACTTGTGCGATTGACAAGGTTCCCTCTTCTGCAAGTTTCTTTATCTCGGGGATAAGATTTGACAACTTCAAACGCTGTCTTATAAAGAATTCGCTTTTACCAAATCTCTTGCAGAGGTCCGCAATGGTGTAGTTCTTATTGTCGATAAGGAACTGAAACGCATCAGCCTCCTCAAAAGGCGACACATCGTTTCTCTGCAAGTTCTCGGTGATGGCGATATCCATAGCCTCCTCATCGTTCAACTCTCGAACAATCGCAGGTATCTCGGTAAGACCTGCCAAATTCGCAGCTCTCCATCTGCGTTCTCCGCAGACAACTTGGTAACCGCCATCTAATGGGCGAACGGTAATAGGTTGCAAAACGCCTAACTCCTTAATGCTCTCGGATAACTCTTTGAGAGCATCTTCGGCAAACGCTTTGCGTGGGTTGTTCGGGTTTGCGTCAATCGACTTAATGTCGAGATAAACAATCTTGTTTTCCATAATGTCAATGTCTTTAATGATTTGTAAATAAGTTAATAATGTCGTCCACAACGCTTTCCTCTATCTGCTCCGTAGAGCCGGTAATGGTTTGCGCTATGTCTTTTTTTGTTTGGATAATTTTATACACCTGTTCATCGATAGTATCCTTTCCTAAAAAGTAGTAGCAAGTTACGCTATCCTTTTGTCCGATGCGGTGTGCTCGGTCTTCGCACTGCTCACAATCTGCGTATGTCCAAGGGAACTCCACAAATGCAACTCGTGAACTGGCTGTTAATGTCAAGCCTACACCTGCCGCTTTGATATTGCAGATTGCCAACAAACAATCCGGGTCGTTCTGGAACTTATCAACCGAGCGTTGCTTTTCAATATCACTCATACCTCCTCGAATAACTACCGCATTGGGGTATAGTTGTTTGAAGGCATCGCCCAACTCAATCAAGTTCATAAAGAGGATAAGTTTCTCGTTGGACTCACGAAGGTCGTCTATAAACTCTCTCACGCTTGCAACTTTACCTCGGGCAGCTATTTGTCGCAATACATTTATGCGGACTATGACCTCGCCTCTCATAGCCTTGCGTATTTTGTCATCGTCAGCATTGCGGTACTCCTTCAAATAGCGTATGAGGTTATCGTATGCGTCAGTATATTCCTTGCGGTTTGTAATGTCGCAGATAATCGTCTGTCGCATCTTCGATGGTAGGTCTTTGAGCACATCTTGTTTCTCTCGTTGGTAAAAGCAATTGAGATTTAGTTTATAGTTGAGCTCTCGCAGATTGCTCGCCTCCTTATCCCCGGCACAATAACGATTTACGAAATGCTTGTACCCTCCAAATTCAGGGAGCATATCCATAATGTGAAGTTGTGGAATAAGGTCTTTTGGCTTGTTCACTACGGGAGTACCAGTAAGTAACAAAACCATATCTTTACCTCTTGCGATACCCATACAGAACTTGGACTGCTGTGTGGATCCATTTTTGCAACGATGACTCTCGTCAATGATTACCGACTTAAAAAGGTCCGTCAAGTTCTCCTTGAATTTGATGTGCGACAACATTAGGCGTTGCCCCTCTTTGTTGGTGAACTTATCCACGAAATACTTTTTGAGACTTTCGTAATTCACGATGAAGAACTGAACAAGTCCAGCAGACCAATACTGTGGCCAAGTTCTCATATTCTTGTCAGAGAGTATCATTGCTCTACACTTGCCACCAGAGAATTTGTCCACCTCTCGTTGCCAGTTGATTTTGAGCGTTGCAGGGCAGATTATCAAGCACGGGTATCGTTGAGCACCAATAACCGATGCTATGGCTTGTGCAGTCTTACCAAGTCCGGGCTTATCACCAATAATGGTGCGAGGGTGTTCAAGGCAATATGCCACTCCTTGTTTTTGGTATGGGAATAAATCTATACCAAGTGGAATATCTATACCGAGTTCAGGGAGTGGTGGGATTTCTCCCACCTCCTCTGCTCTCTGCATTGTTCCCCACTGAAACCCGAAACGCTTGGCAAATGCCTCAACTGCACCCTTGCTTACCAAAGGTACTATCCAACTCTTGCTAACAGGGTCAAAACGGCGACCTGGTATCTCTTTTACTGCCGACACTATCATCGGAGAATAAGAGAATGCTATGCGGTAGTAGTTTTCGTATGTTGTAATCTGCCGTGTCATCGGTTACTAACTTGCTTTGCGTAATGGCTTGCGTCCTCGCTTGGATTTTGGTTTCTTTTCGGTTTCTGCCTCTTCCGACTCATCTACATTTGTTGCATCGAGCGAAGAGTCAAATGGAAGTTCCTGCTGCTTGAATGCACACTTGTCGTGGAATAAGTATTGTTCAATCTCATACTTGATGTGCTCCAACGCCTCAAAGAGTTCTACTACATAGGGATATTGTACCGAGTCGCTTGATACACTCGGAGCCGACAAGTTGATAACAGAGTGCTTGGTGTACTTGCCTCCGATGATAGTCAACGACTCTCCACTTGTTGAGTAGTTGATTTTGAAACCCGAAACAAATACTTTGTCGAGCAAATCACCGAAATCCCAACTTTCGATAGACTCAACACCCATCTCGATAGGGTCGGGCTTTACCTCTCGAAACTCACAAAGCATTGCAAAGTGAGGTTTGAGAGCGTTGATAGCATTCGCCAAATCCTCGTGGATAAGCGTGCCTCTCTTTTGCTTAAAGTCGTGGGTTACGACACTATCGGGCGTTGCCACGATCTCCTCGTACTCCACATTTAATGACGATGCGGACAGTACCGCAGATTTGATTTTAATTGCCATTAGAGATAACTTTTATATTGTTCGTAAAATTGAGTAAATACAGCGTCCTCGGGGAGTGGTAGAACAATACCCAACTCGGAACTCGCAAACTCTTGTATTTTGTTCAGGTACTCGGTGAATTGTTTGGTATCGAGTGTTGTCGTTGTTGGCGAGATAAATGTTACCTCTCGATTAAAACTCATCACTCGTTGCTCAAATCCGAGAAACTTCTGCTTGAAATACTCGTGCAGCGTATCTTTGTCATTCCCCGTCTCATTTGCAATACAACCCAACCAAAGGAAGAGGAGGCGGTTTTGGTCAATAGTCCTCTTCTCACGATGCAGTTTGATAACCACATCATAAGCCTTGCCCTCGGGCAGTGAGTCGATATAACTCTTTACTGCCTCCTTGTCCTTGGTAGTATGAATTCTATAATTCATAGGTTAGGGTTTAGAATGGTGCATCACCAAATTGTGGTTGTGGGGCTGGTGCTGGTTGTGGCTGTGGGGTAAAACCTCCGCCCATCTGCTGTGGTGCTGGTTGTGGCTGTGCTGATGGATAACCGCCACCATACGGAGGAACTACACCTCCACTTGGATATCCCTGCGGTGCTGTTCTCTGTTGAGTCTGTTGCTGTTCCTGAGGGAACAACTGCGTACTACCGTCCCACCAATTACCCGTAGGGAGAGAGTCGAAATTGGCTACGATAGAGCCATCATCGAATTGTACTGCGGTGCCAAGTCGCACCCACATTGTTTTCTGTTGTCCTTGACCATCGGTATAAGGCTTTGCCGCCGAAATGTTATACCGTCTTACTACATTTTTTGCCATAATCGTTTGTCATTAAATTGTTCTTGTAATCGCTCTTGTGTGTCCTTTGCGTTCCTTCTTGCTCATTTCGTCCCAACAATCCCAACAGACTGCTGGGTAACCGTGAGTAAAAAGTTCGTCTTTGTCGGGGTGCTGAAAGTAGCAGCCACATATCTCGCAACAACTGCCATCGAGATAATCCATTGCTAACTCTCCCATTATTGCACCTCCCTTTCGTTGCAGATTAACACATCGCCACAAATCCAATCGCCATTAAATAAAGCGTGGTGTTCAGTGGCTATCTCGGTTGCCTCATCGTTCATCTCCAAAGATTGCAACTTGCCCTCCTCATTGACGACCATTATACGACCATCATTCAATTGGATAATCTCGATGTAACCTCCAACAAACTTTTGGAGCTCTTCAAGTTGAAAGTTGGTACCATTCTTTGGCTCAACCTCCGTTCTAATTCCGTCTGTTTTAAGTAGTGTTGCCATAGGTTAGATGAGTGCGAAAACCTTTTTGTCTGTAATCTTATCTCTGTTGTTTTCGAGGAATGAGATAAACCACTCGCAAATCTCAATCAACTCGCTTTCAGTCTGCTTTGCATCATATCGGTAGTACTCGGTAAAAGTGGTGATTTTGCCACTCTTGGTAATCTCTGCCACATTGTACTCAAAGTGGTCGATGCAATTTCCCATCTTGTCGATGCAGTAGGGATAAACACGATGTTGCCAATGTTTACGGAATTTGCCAACCTCATATTTCTTGGTCGTCTTGATGTCGTGAATACCGAAAGACATCAACTCGTCAATGTATCCGTAAAGGAGAACATCTCCATATTTGGTTGGGAGTACGGCCTGACACAATACCTGCGGAATTGCTCCTCGATAGTAGTTTGCGAACTCCATACATATCGACTCGGGGAAACGATATATACGCTCTTTATAGGTCGCTACATACTCTCGTGTATCCTCGTCAAAGCAGATGCCCATACCTTCACGCTCACACGGAGCCCCGGTAATAAGCCAATCAACAATCTCGTTGAACGCTGTGCCTCGGTCTGCATCTTCGCTCTCGAATGGTACTCGGTTGATTGAGTTCAGGAGATCCTGCAAACACTTCTCCTCGAAGTCCGCCTCACTCATTGCTGGGTCTGCCGAGTTCCCCCAGTACTTTTGGTAGTTCTCGGAACTATCCAAATAGTACTGAAAGGAGTCGAGCAATGAGGGGTAAATCTTATATTTGATATTACTGCTCATCTGTTACGGGATTAGGGTCTGTGTAAGTTCTTGTCTCTGCGTTGTAGATATAGCCGAGTTGCTCAATCTTGCGTTTCAGCAACTGACCTGCGGCTGCTTTACTTGCTCCGATGTGGTGGTAGGTGTCAATACTCTTGACAAATGCGTTGGCAGTCTCAACCGAGCAAATCTTATCTATGTCATGGGTAAGTTGTTTCATTACCTCTGCATAGTCTCTGCTCAACTTTTGAATGCCGGCCAAGTGCTGATTGTACTTGGCAATCACCACCTCCTCGAAGAAATGGTTTGGCAGACCGTTGCCATTAACATCTACGCAGCACGGAATGTCAATTACAGCAGGGAGGTTGCAGGTATTCTTACCATCGTTGCGACTGGTACCGCTAAATGTGATGGTCGCCTTGTTGCCACTCGCCTCGATATAACCCACCAAGTCGAGCTCAGTAACAAGTCCATCGTAACTGCTACCTCCGAAGAGAGGTACATATCGGGTTAAGTCGCCCTCGGTGCGTGTTTCTCGGTGTGCTACGAATATGAGGTGCTTGTCAAGCGACATCACCAACTTGCAGAACTGCGAGAACTCCGCCTTGCGAGCTCCATAACCTTGGAGAGTGAGAGAGCCATTTGCCTGGCCCATCTTTGCGTTGTGCTTAATGATATAGGCACTCATCATATCGAGCAACTTACCACCGGTGTCGATGACGATTGTCTTATATGCCGAGAGGTCCTCTTGGAGTACCGCCAGCACATCTTCGTAACAAGTAGCCTGAACGGTATCTTTGATGTGTGCAGGGTTGACACGCTGGATACCACCATCACAGTCGATAAGGAGTGGCGAAGGTGCCGAGAGTGCCATTGTGGTTTTACCCATACCGGCTTGTCCGTAGATGAGAGCCTTGATTTTGCTCGCTACCTGAATTTCATTTGGTTTTCTAATCAGAGTCATTTTTGTAATTTTTTTGTTTGATTTGAAAAATTGTTTTACCTTTGTGGTGTCCTATTCGCAATCAACTTCTAATCAGAGTCGATTTTGTTTTGGACGATGTCAATGTTGGGGCTCTTCGGAGCCTCTTTTTTTTCTTCTATACCTTTCCCATACGCATCTCGTTTTTGTGGTTTATACTCGTTAATTGCATTGGTTTGTGGTGGAGGGGGTGTCGCTCCCCCAATCTTGCCCGATACCGTGTTTCCCGTTATCTTGTTTCCACCTCCCCTTTGGTGTGCCTCACGGCAGACCTACGGAATGAAAGTACCTATCAAAAGTCCGTGTATGTGTAGTACTTTATGGTTGTAAGTATTTTTCGAGTTCCTTGGTCGAAAAATCATTATCTGTTTTATCTCCGTCTTCATCGTAGGTCTGGCAATCAGCGAAGAGGATAGATGCTTGTGTAAGGTTTCGTTCTTTGCCCCACTCCTCGTGTGATGTTCGGAAGAACACCGAGCCTCTTGCTTGCCACACAACCTCGATTTCGTCATTTTTTGTGAAGAAACATTGTTCCCGGGTATCGAAATAACCCACGCCACCTGTTCTGCTCTCTCGCTCGATTTCTATATTTTCGAGGATATACCCAGCCATCTGCATATACATATCCTCGGTAACTGTTGTAGGTTTGATTACCTTACACTCGGCATCTTCAACTCTCGGGAATGTGAGGTTGTCGATAACCTCTCTTGCTGTGTTGGGGTTGAAGATTTGACCTATTGTCTGGAACAGTTCACTTGATTGTTGGGGTGTGATTACTTGCTCCATAGTCGTTAGTGTTTAGGTATAATCAAAATAGGTTTTCTCCTCATTTGCTTGCGGAGTTTTCGCAATCGGAATGGGCGAGTAATACTCATTTTGGTAGAGTACCACCAGCGCCATAGGTAACCATACCAGATGACGAACTTGTTTGTTGTATGGTAAACTTCAAATGTCATCTCTTCGTTTGAGGTTGTTGTGTTGCTTGTCATAGTCGAATTTGTTTTGTTGTCAATGTTCAATAATGTTGTCAATGTCGGGGCGAGTTAATCTGTGTCAATGTCGCTGGCTCCAATGCTCGTGTCATCGCTACGGTGTTGTACATCTTTTTGAAACCGTGGGCTGTTCTTCGTAGTTTGTAGGTGATAATCCCTGCATCTACCCATCGAGCGAGTGTCGAAGAGGATATTTCGAGGAACTCACAGGCTTGCTTTCCGTTGAGCCATTTGCCACGCTCGGCCTGTGGCTCTTCCTTACGATAAAACCGTGTCATTGTTTGGGAATAATTGCGTGTGGTCAACTTTGAGGATTTTGGCAATCTCCTGCTGTGTGGAGATACGAGGAGTTCTTACGCCGGTGCCATAGGCTCGGGTGGTGAAGATTGAAATGTTGCACTTTTTGCTAATTGTGATGGCGAGGTTCTCTCGCTCGGTGGAGGTCATATCCCTCCAAATCTCGGTAAATGTCTTTGCCTTGTTCATAGTCTATTGTTTTGTTTATGTTCTGTTCTTTGCGAATAGGAAGGGAGTCGCACCCTCTAATGTCCTACGGTTTCGATAAGCACCTTTCGGTGTCGCTATTCCTGTCTATCTCTCTATCATAATAGACCTATACCTATTCGTCCCCTTTCGGGATTGGCTTACCAGAGCCGAGTGTTTGGCGATGCCTCCTGGTCGTACTTGTTGGTAAAGGAATGGGGATTTAGTCTTCTTCGTAGTTGTCGGGGTTGAACTCCTCTGCATCGGAAACTCCTGCCGCCACTAATACTTCATATCTCACTCGGGATAGAGGTCGTGTTCTCGGTTTCTCACACACACCCCACTCGATAGCACACTTGGCGATATCGTCAAAGGTTATCGGGTTGGTGCGGTCATTTCTCTCCCATCGTCTCTTGAACTCTTCTTTTGTCATAGTCGTTGAAACTTGTTGTTTAGCATACTTGTGGAATGATATAGCATTTAATTTGCTATCTGCGATATATATGAGGTCTTGTTTGATTGCCTCGTCAGGGTCTATGTTGCACTCATCAACCTCGTATGTAACCCTACACGAGCCATCATTGTCGGAGGTTTTCATTGTTAGGTCTGTAATGCCCGACTGCATCAGCATAATCACGAAAGGTTGTGCGTTGAATGGATCTACAAATGTGAACTCAATGTTGTATGTCATTTTGCTGTGGAGTTGTGGGGAGGTTGCCCTCCCCGGGTTGCTATTTCAAGTTCTTTGCGATATACTCTTTGTCTATATTGTAGAGGTCGAGTCCGTTGTTTATCTTGTAGCAGATAACCTCTTTGTGCCCGATTTTGCGAAGAATGAAATTGTACATATCGGTTGAGAAACTATGAGGGTTTTCCTCCATAATGTTGAGCAAGTTCAACATATCGGTCTTATACTGACCTTGTAAGCAGTCAACCAACAAATCATTCTGGTAGTTCTTTTGGCTCATTGCAGCCATTGAGTTGTTCCACTCACGCACCAATCGGAAATGCTTTATCTGCTTGAACTCCTTCACAAACTCTTGCTTTGGCATTTCGCCAGCCTGCATATAAAGGAAATCTGCAAACTCATAATCAGCCTTTGCGGTTTTGTAACCCATCAACTCGTCAAATTCAGCGTGTGTCATAATTTCAAATGTTTTAGTTGTTAATGTCAATGTTTGTTTTTCTCGTGGTTTTTGCCTATTTTTGTGTGCTACTTGTTAATTACATTGGTAACACAGTGCAAATATACAAATAATTATTTGATTACAACAAACTTTTGCTTGATTTTTTAATCAAATTTTCGTTTGTTTTTTATAACTTGTTGATATGAACGGAGATACAATCAAAAAAAAATTAAGGATACAAGGTGTATCCATTAAGCAAGTGGCTGAGATTTTGGGAGAGTCTCAACAAAATTTGTCTGCTGCATTACAAAAAGATGATATCAAGACTGGTCTATTAGAGCGAATAGCAGAAGCAATCGGTGTTCCTACAAGTTTTTTCTATATGGACAATGGTAGCCATATTGTTAGTGGTAATGGCAATGCAGTAGGAAATAATAGCATCAACAATGCATCATCTGAAATGTTTATGACAGAGATTGCAGAACAAAGAAAATTAACAGCCAAAGCCCAAGAACAAATTGACCGCCTATTGGCAATAATCGAGAGTGTTACCAATAAATAAAAAGCAATCGTGAAAAAGGTAGATGTAGAGAAATGCTACTCGGAGCGATGTGCCAAAGATAACCCCGAACTACATTGTTGTTTGGAACTATGTGAGGGCTGGGGGTGTAGGTATCTCTATTCAATGGGAACTTGGCAGAATTGCCTAATAAATGACTATTGGTACACACACGGCAAATTCAACCGCCTACGCACAATCTTCTACATAGACAAAAAGGAGATTACCTATTTATTATTAAAGGAGGTAGAAAACAAAGGTATCGACAAATGCCCGGCTTTCTCAACTCAACATCTCCTCAACCTTATAGAGCAACTACCCGATAAGGTGTATGTCGATGGTAAAAAATGGACTTACTATGATTACTACGACATAAAACTCATAAATGGCAAACCCAAGAAGGTCAAGATGACAGCAGTCGCACCGCTATTTGACGACCTCTACAACTTTACTGACATCGACAACAAAACAATGATTAGAAACCCTAAAAAGTAACCCGAAAACACACATTTTTTGACAAAAAAGTGCTTATTAAGTGCAAATAGGCAGATGGTTTGTCGAGTATCTTGCGAAAAATCAACGATTTACGGTTGTTCTGCTTTGACCTTACAAGCAGAGGGTCGGCGGTTCGAATCCGTCAACTCCCACAAAATCAAGACGACTTTTTAGTCGTCTTTTTTTGTGTTCGTTGACGAATTCGGTCAGCGTGTTGCGCCTCGGCAGAGTTGTCTGCGCTGTGTGAATGTGAGCGTAGGCTAATTGCTACGCAATTATAAGTCTTGTGTGTATAGTCGAAAAAGTAAATAAATCTCCTTTTCGCCTATCCACCCAACACTTACAACTTCGTTGTACGCCTCCGCTCCCATCTTGGCTTGCTCTGCTCTCGGCTTCTGCCGCCGTTCGAATCAGTTGTGGGGATTGGGGTGATAGTGATAATAGGATTTGATGGGATTTGATGGGAAACGCACCTGCGGTGCTTAATAGGAGATTATAGGAAAGAACATCTAATCCTATCTAATCCTATCTAATCCCACAAAATCAAGACGATTTTCGAAAAAAGTTTTGCAAATTCAAAAAAAGGTTATACCTTTGCACCTCGCATAGGGTAACTATGCACGAACATTGACAAGTAAAACAATAAAAACGATACGATTATGGCAATGAAGAGAACTTACCAGCCATCGCGCCGCAAGCGCATCAACAAGCACGGTTTCCGCGCTCGTATGGCTACTGCGAATGGCCGCAAGGTGTTGGCTGCTCGCCGCGCAAAGGGTCGCAAGAAGTTGACTGTTTCTGACGAGGCAACTTTCAAGTACAATTAATCTGCACAATGTATGATTAAAATATAAAGGACTGCAAATTTGCGGTCCTTTATATTTTTTAGTACTTAAATGCACTGCCTCCAACAAACTCTCGCAACACCGAGGTCGGTGGAATCTCCTCTGTAACTATCGGCAGGAAGTTATCGAGGAATTTCAACAATCCCTGCGCTGTGGCGTACTCCGGGCGAGTATTTGGTATTGCACGCAACAACGGCTCGGCATAAGGTTTCAACACCGCAATCTCATAGAACAACGACGAGTTGAACATCACATCAGCCTCCTCCTGATAAGGGAATATATTGCGCTCCTCTCCCCTACGCACACTTGGCCAGCGGGCTATTGTATCTGCCGCACTTGTACCTCTGGTGGCATTATCTCGTATCATACGGCGCAAAAGTCTATTATCCGTTGTATGAATGCGGGAGGTATTATCCATCGCTACCGATGTGAAGCACGAAGCATATATACGGAATTTTGCGCTATTAGGGATACTTGGAGTAAGGTGTGGATTGAGCGAGTGAATGCCCTCCATAATAAGTATCGAACGGTCATCGAGTTGCAGCGGATTATCGTGCCACTTACGAGTGCCACTAATAAAGTCGAAGCGAGGAATTTCGACGCTCTCACCCGCCATCAACCGACCTAAATCTTCATTCAAACGAGCGAGGTCTATCGCCTCCAATGCCTCAAAGTCGTAATCTCCATTCTCATCACGAGGTGTATCCTCACGATTAACGAAATAGTCATCTGTGGATATAAGTACCGGATGCAATCCCAGGACTCTCAACTGCACACCAAGGCGCTTTGAGGTAGTGGTCTTTCCGCTCGATGAAGGCCCCGAAATAAGCACCAGGCGCAACCCCCTTTCACGATTGGCTGCGGCAATTGTATCGGCAATGCGCGAGAGGCGTTTTTCGTGCAGAGCCTCGGCAATCTGTATCATCTCACTGGTATCGCCCTGCTCGATGCGGCGATTGAGTTTTCCGACTGTTGCAACTCCCATAATCTCAACCCACTCGCTATATCCATCGAAGATTGAGAACATCTTCTTCAAATTTGGCGCAGGGGCTATCGTATCGGGTGAAGTGCGTGATGGTATCGAGATGTAAAAGCCTTTGAAATATGGTTGCACCTCGAAACGATTAATATAGGCTGTCGAAGGTGCAAGAGCACCAAAGAAGTAACCCACCTCCTCACCTAATCGGCAAATTGTGCTATATAGGCGCTGACGAGTCTGCAAAAGGTCGACTTTATCATCAAAACCCCGCTTCGAAAACTCGGCAACTACCTCCTCGGTGGGTAGTTTTTCTCGTGTAATTGGAATATCGGCAGCAACAATCGCACTTGCCGCTTCTTGGAGCACCTGGCACTCCTCCATCGAGAACTCCTCTTTGCCCTCCACCTCGCAATAGATACTATCGCCTATGGCGTGGCGAGCGTGAAACCTCTGCGATGGGTACAATTTCGATACCACAGCCTGCATTATAAAGATCATCGAGCGCTGATATACTCGAAAGCCTGCGAGGTGTGAAATATCGAAAAACTCCACTTTGGCAGGTGCATAGATGCGATAATTCAACTCCTTCAATTTATGATTTACAAAGGCTGCCAACGGCGGATATTTCCCATTCAAATTGACACTTTTTGCAACTTCAAGTAGCGATGTACCCATCTCCACATCGATTGTCCTACTGCAATTTACGCACTCTATCTTCACAAAATTTCCCATAATCACAGGCTTTTCTTATTCCAAAGTTAGTGCAAATAATCGAAAAATGAAAGAGAATTAACCCTTTCGATAAAATTATTTTGTGCGATAGCGTGCTATCTCAAAAAAAAGTCTTATCTTTGCGGGCTATTTATTAACTAATTAAACATTTTTACGATTATGCCAAAGATGAAAACAAATGCCGCTGCAAAGAAGCGTTTTTCTTTCACCGGCACAGGTAAGATCAAGCGTAAGCACGCTTATCACAGTCACATCCTGACCAAAAAGACTACAAAGCAAAAGCGTAACCTCTGCCACTCGGGCATCGTTTCGAGCGTAGATGAGCCAAAGCTTTTGAAGTTGTTGGTTAAATAATTTTAATCGACACAACAGTTAAACATTATTTATTAACCGAGGTGAAACAGCCCTAAAGAGTGCGAGAGAATCGTACCGCTGTGAATCTCATCAAAAACTTTTAAACTATGCCACGTTCAGTAAATGCTGTCGCATCACGCGCAAGAAGAAAAAAGGTTTTGAAGCTTGCCAAAGGTAACTTTGGTTCAAGGGGAAACGTTTGGACAGTAGCGAAAAACACTGTCGAGAAGGGTTTGCAGTATGCTTATGCACACCGCCGACTCAAGAAGCGTACATTCCGTTCGTTGTGGATTACTCGTATCAACGCAGCAGTTCGCGCTTACGGTATGACCTATTCAGAATTTATCGGTAAAGTTAATGCTAAGGGTATCGCCCTCAACCGCAAGGTTATGGCTGACTTGGCAATGAACGAGCCAAAAGCATTCGAAGCAATCGTAAAAGCAGTTAAATAGCCTTCTGTTTAGTTACAGAAGAGTGTGAGCGTTACCTTCGTGGTGACGCTCTTTTTTTTGCAAAGTAGTTACAAGGCTATTTAACTGCTTACATACCTACATTCCCCCTAAATCCCCCTTTGACAAAGGGGGACTTGTCGCTACGCTCCATTAATACAGCCTTCTGTTTAGTTACAGAAGAGTGTGAGCGTTACCTTCGTGGTGACGCTCTTTTTTTTGCAAAGTAGTTACAAGGCTATTTAACTGCTTACAT
>JAGCLL010000044.1 GCA_017647025.1 Alistipes sp.
ACGCAAGAGAATGCAAACATTCCCGCCACAACCGCCATGAAAATTTTTGTCAAATTTTTCATTGTTTTTTGGTTTTGATTAATAATTTGGTTAAAAAATTGGTTTATTTAGTTAATTTGTTGTGTGTTAGTGTTTTTTTAGGGGCATCAGTGTCGTTAGGGTGTTTTTTAATGAGTCTAATGAATTTAATAATTCTCCTTAAACTCCTTATATTCCTTAATTTCCTTATCCTCCTCCCTCTCTCCAATTAAAGTTTTTTTCCTTTCAAAGCGCCTAAATCGCTAATAATCAACTAATTAAAACCTCAAAATCCCCCCCCCCCCGAAAAATCGGGGGAGGGATTTTGTGCCCATAATGCCATAATACTATGCAAATATATGCAAAAAAATTGATTTCCAACAAAATAGCAAGAAAAAAATAAAAAAAAAAGGCTGACCAACAAATTTGTTGAACAGCCTTTTTTTTGTAGATTTTGAGATGCTATTTCTGCCACTTCATCGTGAAGTTGCGAAGCCAATTCATCGCAAAGCGTGGCAACATTCCGCAGATTGGAATAAACGCCTTGCACCACCAATCGGGAACAATACATAACCTCTTGCGCCACAATGAGTTCAAACCACGACGAGCGCAGAACGATGGGGTAGAGAGGGCGTGCAACTTCAAGCCGATGCCTTGCCACTTCTTCGTGAGTCCGTAGAGGTCGGTTGCGATGCCCGCAGGGCAGACTGCCGTAACCCACACATTCTTATATCGCATCTCCTTGGCAAATGCCACCGAGAACGACTTGGTGTAGGCCTTCGATGCGCTATACAATGCCAAGCCAGGGAATGGCATCCACACCGAGAATGACGACATATTGAGGATGTATCCGCCACCTCGCTCCGCCATATCGTTGCCGAACAATTGACACAGCACGGTGTATGTGATGTCGTGCAGTGTGATAGTTTGTTTAACTCGCTCAACGGGCGTATTTACCATATCGCAGAATGAGAACATACCTGCGTTATTTATCAGTACATCAACGATATAGCCCTCTGCTTTGCACCACTCGAAGAGTGCCTCTGCGCCACCCTCGACAGCCAAGTCCATAGCCTTGATTACGACCTTTATGCCGTGTTTCTCCTCTATTTCGGCAGCCGCAATCTGCAATGCCGATTCGGTGCGACTTACGATTAAAATGTTGTAGCCAAGTTCCGCCAACTGCTCGGCGTACTGGCGTCCAATACCCGTCGATGCACCCGTAACAAGTGCCCACTTCGAGCCTTTTTCTATCTGACCTCGCTTTTTACCCATTGTTAGTCGATTTTAGCAAGTTCCTTCCAAACCTTCTCTGGGATTGGCTCCTTGCAGTTGTGGCAGCACTGCATATCCTTCGAGTACATTCGTGCGATGCAATAGTCGCGATGGTCGCAACCTGAACGAGTCGAGAGGTCGCCCTCCTTCATCTTATTTACGAATGCAGGGTCGTTAATCAAGCAACGAGCCATCTGTACCATCTCGAAACCGGCATCGAGTACCTTCTCGATACCCTCGCGCGATACGATACCGCCAACATATACGAGTGGGCCCTTCAACGCCTCGCGGAACTTCTTGGCATTCTCCAAGAAGAAACACTCCTCGAACTTGTAGTCCTTAATCATCCACTTACCGAACAAATCGACCACAATCTTCTGCAACCACTCGTTCCAACCCATATAGTGACTCATAGTCTTTGTTGGGATACGGCCACGCATAACTGCCATTGGCGCACGAGAAACAAAGCCTGATGTCAGGACGATACCGTTCACATTGAACTTCTCAATCTCCTTGGCAATCTCGATGCTCTCCGGAATCTGAATGCCGCTCTTGAAGCCGTCTTCCATATTGTGCTTAACAAGAACTGCGGTGTTGGTCTTGTAGGCAGCCTCCATAACCTCCTCCAAGCACATCTTCATAAAGCGCATACGGTTTTCGAGTGAGCCACCGAACTCATCACGACGACGATTTGTCCAAGGCGAGAGGAACTGCGAGATGAGGTAGCCGTGACCTGCGTGTACCTCCACGCTGTCAAAGCCCGACTCGTGTGCAAGATGCACTGCCTTACCGAAATCCTTTGCAGTCTGTCGTATCTCCTCGTGAGTCATACGGCGGTGCAGGGTAGGCGAGTAGAGGTTAAAGCCATTCGATGCCGATACAGGGAAACTGCCTGCGGTAGACCAGTGTGTCATATTTCCGCAGTGTCCAATCTGAATACCTGCGGCTGCACCTTCGGCGTGAATTGCATCGGTAATATCTTTGAGAGGCTCTATAACCTCGTCACGCAACCACAACTGCGAGTTGAACGATACACCGCTACGGTTGATTGAGGCGTAGGCGAGAGTAGTCATTCCGACACCGCCCTTTGCTACGCTCACGTGGTAGTCCTTCAACTTCTGTGTTGGATTAAAATCCTTACCCATAGACTCGAACGCTGCCGAACGAATGGTGCGGTTGCGAAGAGTAACGGGGCCCATTTGGTATGGGGTAAAGAGTTTTGACTCTTTCAAATCTTTCTTGTCTGCCATATGTTTGAGTTATCAGTTATCTAATACAAGAACGGAATAATGCGTTTGCGGTTGAGTTTTTTGAACTCCTCGCCAAACTCCTCCTCGTAGCGCTTGCGCAAATCGCCTGCACGAGGTGCAAGGTTTGCAAATGTCCACCACGCAAATACAACGCCTGCCACCGACCACGATGCGATAGCGTAGCCTACCCACTCCATAAACTCGCCAAAGTAGTTTGCCGACGATACATAGCGGAACATACCTCCGTAAGGAATGTAGTGCTTCTTGTCGCCCGGCTTACGCAAGTGGCGGATGATGTAGTCCGAGTGGAGGTTGGTGATGAAACCAAACAGCCAAACTGCAACACCGATGTAGATGTATGGCTTCGAGAACCAATCTGCGTAGTAGTCAGGGAAATATGTCGGAACGATGTAGAACAACCAACCGCCCTGCATACAAGCATTTAAGGTGTTGAAGGTTGCGCCCATAAGCATAATCGAAACGGGCATCTTCGAGTTACCGCGCAACAACAGTGGGAAGATGAACGAGCGCTGGAAGTAGTGAATTTGGATAATCGAGAAGAGCACCAACGGAGCCAGTTCGGTGGTCATTCCGCTCAAATACCACAATACCCACATTGCTATGAATACGGGAGCCTCCATCAATACCCACGCTACCTTATTAGGTACGGGGAAGCCGAATTTAGGGTTGTAGAGGTAGCCGTAGCCCGCCTTTACAAAGTGCAAAGCCACGAATACGAACAATGCTGTAATAGCCATTACAGCGAGGAAAAGGTTATAAGTAGAAAGTGTTATCATAATCATGATTATCTCTTAAATTCTAGCAAATGTATAAATTTAAATTTATAAATCAGCAAAAAAAGTGTTAAAATGAACACTTCGGATTAGACATTGAACAAGAAATGCATAATATCGCCATCTTCAACGATATACTCCTTACCTTCGATGCCGATTTTACCTGCATCACGGCACGCCTTCTCCGAGCCAAGTGCTACATAGTCAGCATACTTGATAACCTCGGCACGAATAAAGCCCTTCTCGAAGTCGGTGTGGATAACACCTGCCGCTTGTGGAGCCTTCGTGCCCTTGCGGTAGGTCCAAGCCCTCGACTCATCAGCACCCGTAGTGAAGAATGTTTCGAGTTCGAGCAGACGATAAGCCGCCTTAATCAAACGGTTTACGCCCGACTCCTCCAAGCCCATATCCTCCAAGAACATCTGACGCTCCTCGTAGGTTTCGAGTTCTGCAATATCAGCCTCGGTTGCTGCCGCTACGATAAGCATCTCGGCATTCTCGTTAGCGATAGCCGCCTTTACAGCCTCGGTGTGGGCATTGCCCGATACAGCACTCGCCTCATCAACATTGCAAAC
The DNA here is from genome assembly GCA_017647025.1 of Alistipes sp. Taxonomy (GTDB): domain Bacteria; phylum Bacteroidota; class Bacteroidia; order Bacteroidales; family Rikenellaceae; genus Alistipes. The sequence continues at coordinate 3,913 of JAGCLL010000044.1, forward strand.
ATAGAGTACTGGCTTGTCGGTCAAGAGGTTAAGGTCGCTAACCGCCTTGCGCTCCTCCTTGTCGAGTTCGAGCGTACGAGCGCACAAACCCTGTTCCAAAACCTCCTTGTAGCGCACCAAAATATCGTACTGACGCTTTGCTAATTTGTCACCACCGGTCTGCGCCTGCTTTGCAACCTTTGCAATGCGATTTTCGATTGTTTCAAGATCTTTCAACTGCAACTCGGTGTCGATAATGCCCTTATCACGCACAGGGTCAATCGAGCCATCGACATGGGTGATGTTGTCGTTGTCGAAGCAACGCAAAACATGGATAATTGCGTTGGTATTGCGGATATTCGCAAGGAACTTATTTCCAAGACCTTCGCCACGCGATGCACCCTTCACAAGTCCTGCAATATCAACGATTTCGATAGTTGTAGGGATAACTCGTTTTGGGTTGTCAATCTCTGCCAACTTGATGAGTCGCTCATCGGGTACAGTGATGATGCCAACATTCGGCTCGATAGTACAGAAAGGGAAGTTCGCCGACTGCGCCTTTGCATTCGACAAACAGTTGAAAAGTGTCGATTTACCAACATTTGGTAAACCTACGATACCACATTGTAATGCCATAAGTTTCTACCTCTTTGTTTGAAAATCGTTCTGATTGGTAAATTTTGCACCTTACTTGCGTCGTAAATACTCACATAGGTTTACTATGTTAATCCTGCTTCGCAGGCTTTTCCTCCTCGCGGCTCGGCAAAGTGTGCAAGCACCCTCTGCCCTCGCTCCGCAGCGTCGGTTGTGTTTTCCGCCACTGCGTAACGCACAAAATTTCCTCAATCACCTCCGATTTTGGGGTTATATTTATTTTCTAATCTTTCTAATTTCTTTAATGCTTCTAATCGTATAATTCGTTGAGTATTCGAGCCAAGCGCAAACCACCCGAAAGCAACTGCTTCTCGATTACAGGTGCGTAGTAGGTGATGTAGTCATACGATACCTTGCTCTTTTCGGGTGTAACCTTGTAGATCTCGGTTGCTATGGCGTGGCTCTCGTTGAGCCAATCCTTCGCTGAACCTTTTGCGAGTTTTGCCTTCTGAGTATCGGTGCAGTAGCGGTTGAGTTGCTGCTCCCACTCGGTGTAACTCCACTTGTGAGCCGCCTCTACCAACTCGCTATCCCACAATTTGTGCAATTTAGTGTCGCGATTGAAGAACTTTACGATGATATTGTTACCACCTCTATCACTTAAATGGCCTGCATGCATTGGGCAATGAACATCGCCTACGAGGTGAATCAACATCTTCAATCGTGCGCTCTCCTGCTCTGCCGACAGTTTGCCACTCTTAATCTCGGCAATGCAGAGGTTGATAGCGGTTACGACATCGCCCTTCTCGTTCTTGGGCATAGTGTCGTAGGTGTAGCCCTCATCAACATTGGCGTAGTGCCAAGTCTTGGTATAGCGATATTTGTCGCTGTAACTTGCATTGTCGAGCCAGTTGGCGTAATATACCAACGAGTGGTTGTCCAACTTCTTCACCACCTTCTGATATACTTCTGGCGAGAGGTTGCACTCGGCGATATACGCCACTACATCGTGTCCCTTCTGCCCCCAACCAAACGAGGTCAAGGCAGAACAAAGTGCTATAATTGTAACTACAAATCTTTTCATCTCTAATTTTGTATTCTATTGGTTCATCGTAGCGAGGAACTCCTCGTTTGTACGAGTCAAGGTCATCTGTTTTTCAAGGAACTCCATGGCCTCCACAGGTGTCATATCTGCGAGGTACTTGCGGAGTACCCAAGTGCGCTGCATAATCTCACGAGAGAGGAGCAAATCCTCACGACGGGTGCTCGATGCCACAACATCCACAGCAGGGTAGATGCGCTTGTTAGCAATACGACGGTCGAGTTGCAACTCCATATTACCTGTACCCTTAAACTCCTCGAAGATAACCTCGTCCATCTTCGAACCCGTTTCAATAAGGGCGGTTGCGATAATAGTAAGAGAACCCTTCTCCTCGGTATTTCGTGCTGCTCCAAAGAAACGCTTTGGCTTGTGGAGTGCATTTGCATCGACACCTCCCGACAAAACCTTACCCGATGCAGGCTGAACGGAGTTGTAAGCACGAGCCAGACGGGTAATCGAGTCCAAAAGGATAACTACATCGTGTCCGCATTCAACCATTCGCTTTGCCTTCTCCAAGACCATCTCGGCAACCTTTACGTGGCGTGAAGCCTGCTCATCGAAGGTCGAAGATACAACCTCGGCCTTCACGTGGCGAGCCATCTCGGTAACCTCCTCTGGTCGCTCGTCAATCAGAAGAACAATCATATAAACCTCAGGGTGGTTGTCGGCAATAGCGTTTGCAAGGCTCTGCAAAATCATTGTCTTACCAGTCTTTGGTTGCGCCACGATAAGCGCACGCTGACCTTTGCCAATAGGAGAGAACAAATCGACAACACGGTTTGTCATAGAGTTATGTCCTGCGCCTGTAAGGCTGAATTTCTCGCTTGGAAAGAGTGGGGTTAGGTACTCAAACTGTACTCGATCACGAATTAAATCTGGCTCTAAACCATTGATTTTTGTTACACGAACGAGTGGGAAGTAACGCTCTCCCTCCTTTGGTGGACGGATAATTCCTGCTACGGTATCACCACTCTTTAAGCCGAAGTGCTTGATTTGCGAAGGTGATACATATATATCATCTGGTGAGTTTAGATAGTTGTAGTCTGCTGAACGAAGGAAGCCATAGCCATCGGGAATAATCTCCAAAACACCCTCGCCATAAACCTCTGCGGTGAAGTCATCCTTGGTGATTGGCTTGTTTGCCTCCTCCTCGGTTGGCTCATTACACTCGGTTGTGTCTGTTGAGACGCTTTCGAGAATCTCGGCAACCTCTTCTGTCGCACTCTCGGTTGCTCCATCTTCAACGATAGCACTCTTTGGTTTGCGACCTCGCTTCTTTGGTTGTGGTGCAACCTCTGCTGTTGCCTCTATCTTAACTTCTGGTGTTGCTGTGGTTGTGCTTTCGCTCTTATCCTCCTCTTCAACACTCGTTGCAGGCGTTGCAGTCTGAACTTTTACAGATACCAAGCGAGTGCGCTTGCGTTTCTGATGCGTAGGAGCCACCTCCACAGGTGCAACCTCTGCCGTTGTGGTCGCCGAGTCGTCTTCGGCACTACTCTCCGCTGATGCGAAGGCTGCAATACGAGCAATAAGTTCTTTTTTTGATAATTTCTCGTCTGTAATACCGAGCACCTTTGCAATTTCACGCAACTCGGCAACACTCTTGCCTTGAATAGCAATCAAATCTTCCATAGTAATTGTTTTGCGATTTATCATCGGACGAACGACCGATGGTCATACGGGCTGCTCAACTCTGCTGTCGGAGCCTCAAATGACGATGCAAATATAGTGCTTTTATTGCAAATAAAAAATTATTTTTCAATGCTGCGACCTTTATCTATTGCTTTTGTCGGACAAAAAGTCTAAATTTGTCAGACAAAAAACTATAATTACCGAATAATATGAAGCGAATTTTTATCGTAACACTATTTGTTGCAACCCTGTTTAGTGTTCAACCTGCTTTTGCGTGGGATGGCTGGACTCACAAACTTATAGCCCTTATTGCCGAGCCATATCTCACCCCTGATGCAAAGGCAACCGCCGAATACTACCTCGGCTCGTCGATTATGGATCACGCCGATTGGATGGATAAGGTAGCGTCGTGGAAAAAGAATCGTATTCGAGGCTGGGAGCAGACTTCGTTGTGGCATATGGCGGTTGTGGACCGTGTAGGCAAGAAGAAGTTTGCATTGAGCGAGAAGCGCACAAAGAAGGGTAGTGGCGACTTACAACCACAGTTGGAACGCTCGATGGAGGTGTTGAGGAATCGAGATAAATACACCGACTCTGTCGTTGTAATTAACCTCAAATGTGTGATACATATGATTGAGGATATGCACTGCCCAGTCCATATCTACTATACGGAGTATGACGATTGCTTCGGCAAGAAGGTTGATGGTAAGCGCATCCCTGCTCGCAACCAAATGCGCATTTTCTACAACGAGAAAAAGACCACATTCCATAAGGTTTGGGATGGTTTGTCTATTCGTGCGTTATACCCTGAGTATGGTAAAGATTTTGCTCAGTTCCGCACTGCACTCGACGATGTAAAACCGAAGAAACGAGCTAAAATTTGCAAGGGGACAACCGAGGATTGGCTTCTCCAAACCGCGAAAGATTGTCGCTATATCTATGATGATGTGCAACCTGGCGACCATATCGATACTCAATATATGCTCGACAATAGAAAGTTGTCGAAACAGCAGTGTCTATATGCTGCATATCGTTTGGCGCATATCCTTAATGAGTGCCTTAAATAGTCTGATGTAGAGCATATTAAAACTGCCGAGCAATGAACTTTGCTCGGCAGTTTTTTGTTTTTTAGTTTTCGTGTTCTGAGAAGAGGTGTCGTGCCAATTCGCTGACCGTGTTGATGCGGGCAATTTCGATGCCCTTAATCTTTTTGGTCGGCAACGAGGCGTAACCCGAAACAACAATCTTCTTAAAGCCCAATCGTGCCGCCTCGCTGATGCGTTGCTCAGTGCGTGGCGCAGGGCGAACCTCGCCAGACAGACCAATCTCACCAGCCAACGCCAACCCCTCGTTTATCGGGCGGTCAAAGTATGACGACAGCACCGCCGCCACAACAGCCAAGTCCAAGCCAGGGTCCGACACCTTGAAGCCACCTGCAAAGTTGAGGAATACATCTTTCTGGAACATCTTCAAGCCTACTCGCTTCTCCAAAATCGCAAGCAACATATTCATTCGGCGTGAGTCGTAGCCCGTAGCGTTGCGCTGTGGCGTTCCGTATGCCGCCTGACTAACCAACGCCTGCACCTCCAACAAATATGGGCGAATGCCATCCACCGTAGCCGCTACGGCAATACCCGACAGAGGCTCGTCATAGTGCGACAAAAGCACCTCCGAAGGGTTTTCCACCGAGCGCAAACCCTTTTCGAGCATCTCGAATACTCCAATCTCGAAGGTCGCACCAAAGCGGTTTTTGATACCTCGCAAGATGCGGTAGGTATTATTTTCATCGCCCTCGAACTGCAACACCACATCGACAATATGCTCCAACACCTTCGGGCCCGCAATCGTTCCCTCCTTGGTGATATGACCAATTATAAATATAGGTGTGCCGCTGCCTTTCGCATATTTGAGGAGCGTAGAAGCGCACTCACGAATCTGCGACACACTACCTGCCGAGGCATCGACCAAATCGGTGTAGATGGTCTGAATGGAATCGACCACCACCATATCGG
>JAGCLL010000045.1 GCA_017647025.1 Alistipes sp.
GCCACGACTCTGCGAGAAGTTTGAGTTGCGAGAGATTGTCCACCGCACAATGATTACCTTCGGCATTGCCGAGTCTATTTTGGCAGAGAAAATCACCTCCTGGGAGGAGGCGTTGCCAGACCATCTGCACCTTGCATACCTTCCTGCACCAAATGTGGTTAGACTGCGTCTTTCGGCTTACGAGGTTGAAGGCAAGAAGGTCCGAGAGGAGATTGATAGAGAGTTCGAGAAGTTGCGAGAGATAATCCCTAACAATATCGCAGGATTTGAGGAGGCTTCGGTCGAAGAGTTGGTGCACAATATCCTTATAGAGCGTGGCGAGAGCCTTGCCGTAGCGGAGAGTTGCACGGGTGGAGCAATCGCCTCGAAGTTTACAGCACAGGCAGGCGCATCCGCCTACTTTATGTGCGGAGTGGTGTCGTACAGCAACCACTCCAAGTGCAATGTTTTAGGAGTACCAGCATCCGATATCGAACAATATGGCGCTGTTTCGGAGCAGGTAGCAATGGCTATGGCACAAGGCGCAAAGGTCGTTTCGGAGGCAAATTTTGCCATTTCAACCACTGGCATTGCTGGCCCAACCGGAGGCTCAAAAGAGAAGCCCGTGGGTACGGTATGGATTGGAGTTGCTACTCCTGACAAGTGCTACGCAGTGCTAAAAAACTGTGGTACAGACCGTTCGCAAATCATCTCTCGTGCTACCGCCTACGCAATAGCAATGCTGTACGAGGAGTTAAAGTAATATCGCAAACAAAAAAAGTTAGGGGTAATGTTATTAATAACATTGCCCCTTTATTGTATCTTCACACTTTTTTTACTAACTTTGCGCATCTCTTTTTAATATAAGTATATTCACTAAAAAACCAAAAACAATATGACTAAAAATTTACTTCTTGGTCTGATGCTCGTATGCTCCCTATTCACGGTAGGTTGCGAGGAGGAGAAGACCACAACAAAGCGTACTCGTGAGTACAATGCGATGATTCTCACCACCGCATCACGCAAACTCAGTTCGACCTACTCGGCTACAATCCGAGGAAAGCAGGATGTTGATATTCGCCCAAAGGTTCAGGGCTACATCACCGACATCAGAGTAAAGGAGGGTTCGATTGTTCGCAAGGATCAAACTCTCTTCGTCATCGACCAGGTGCCTTACCAGGCTGCTCTCGCTACCGCCGAGGCAAATGTTGATGTTGCAAAGGCGCAGGTAGATGCGGCAGAACTCTCGGCAAAGAGTAAGGAGATGTTGTTCGAGGAGAACATCATCTCGGACTTCGACCTTCGTATGGCTCGCACCACATTGGCGAGTGCAAAGGCGCAACTTGCACAGGCTCGTGCAAACGAACTCACCGCAAGCAACAACCTCTCGTACACACTCGTAAAGAGCCCTGTTGATGGAGTTGTCGGCACACTCCCTTTCCGTGTCGGAACTCTCGTGAGCCCATCTGACGCAACCCCAATGACTTCGGTTTCGGATAACTCCGAGATGTATGTATATTTCTCTATGTCGGAGAGTCAGGTATTGTCGCTCAAACGCCAGCACGGTGCTCTCGAAAACGCATTGCAGGAGTTGCCAATGGTAGAGTTACAACTCAGCGATGGTACAATCTACTCGGAGAAGGGCCGCATCGAGGCAATCTCTGGTATCATCGACCCTACAACTGGCTCGGTAACTCTTCGTGCCAAGTTCCCTAACCACAAACGACTTCTCATATCGGGAGGTTCGGGTACAATCATCCTCCCTCACCGTCAGGATGGTTGCGTAGTTATTCCACAGCACGCAACCTACGAGGTACAGGATAAGGTATACGCCTACAAGGTCGAGAACGGTGTAGCAAAGGCTAAAATCATCGGCGTATTCGAGATTAGCAACGGTAAGGAGTATATCGTGGAGAGCGGTTTGATGGAGGGCGACACCATCATCGTTGATGGTATCGGTTTGTTGCGTGACGACACTCCTGTAACCATCAAGGAGTTTGTTACAGCCAAGAAAAAGAAGTAAGAGGTTTTCTTAATTAGAAGGAGAAACATAAGATGAATATAAAAACATTTATCGACCGTCCGATACTCTCGTCCGTAATCTCGATTATCGTCATAATCGGCGGACTTATCGGTCTGGCTGTGCTCCCAATCGAGCGATATCCAAACATCGCTCCACCGACAATCAGCGTGTCGGTATCCTACCCAGGAGCAGGAGCAGAGACCGTACAAAAGAGTGTTCTTGTACCTCTCGAAGAGGCCATAAATGGCGTTGAGAATATGACCTATATGTCCTCTGCGGCTAATAACAACGGTGGCGGTAGCGTTACCGTATACTTCAAGCAGGGTGTAAATGCCGATATGGCAGCCGTGAATGTACAAAACTGTGTACAGCGTGCTACCCGACAACTCCCTACCGAGGTTGTTGAGGCGGGTGTTACCGTCAAAAAACGACAGACAAGTATCTTGGAGCGTATCGCTCTGTATAGTCCGAATGGCTCATACGACCGTACCTTCATCGTAAACTACATCAAAATCAACCTTGTACCTGCAATCTCTCGTATTCCGGGCGTAGGTGATATTGAAGTTCGAGGCTCCGACTACTCTATGCGTATATGGTTGAAGCCCGATATTATGGCGCAGTACAAACTCGTGCCTGCCGACATCTCGAATGCTCTTGGTGAGCAGAATATCGAGGCTGCAACTGGTTCGTTTGGAGAGAACGCCGAAAATCAGACCTTCCAATATGCAATGCGTTACAAAGGTCGTTTGGAGAATATCAGCGAGTTCGAGAACATTGTCATTCGTGCTCTTCCAAATGGCGAGGTGTTGCGTTTGAAGGATATTGCCGATATTGAGTTGGGTACACAGACCTATCAGTATCAGTGCGAAATCAACAATGCTCCGGGAACAGAGTTCGTTATCTACCAGACTCCCGATTCGAATGCTACCGAGGTTATCAAGAAGATTGACGCCTTCTTGGAGCAGGCTCGTCAGGACTTCCCAGTCGATTTGGATATGGTGATTTTGGAGAGTACAAACGACTTCCTCTTCGCCTCTATCTACAATGTAATCCGCACCCTTTTGGAGGCTATCGTATTGGTAACGCTCGTGGTATTTATCTTCTTGCGTGATTTGCGCTCGACTATGATTCCACTCATCTGTACCATCGTATCGATTATTGGAACATTCCTCTTCCTCTTCATATTCGATTTCAGCATCAACCTCCTCACCTTGTTTGCATTGGTGCTCTCGATTGGTGTGGTTGTGGATGATGCGATTATTGTGGTAGAGGCAGTACACGCCAAGTTGGATTTGGGCTACAAATCGGTCTATAAGGCTACGGTGGATGCAATGGAGGGTATCACCACTGCGATTATCACCTGTACGCTCGTGTTTATGGCGGTGTTTATTCCAACATCGTTTATGGGTGGCACATCGGGAATCTTCTACACGCAGTTTGGTATCACAATGGCAGTAGCGGTGGCTATCTCGGCGCTCAACGCCTTGACCTTCTCGCCTGCGTTGTGCGCAATGTTGCTCAAACCAAAGGACGAACACGGTAACCCAGTGAAGATGTCGTTTATGAAGCGCCTGAATATCGCATTCGACAACTCGTTCAATGCCATCTGCAAGCGATATTTGAAGGGTGTAACATTCTTCCTTCGTCATCGTTGGTTGAGTGGCGTACTCTTTGTTGCAGCGTGCGGTTTGTTGCTCTACTTTATGAATACAACCAAGACAGGCCTTGTTCCTCGTGAGGACTTGGGTACTTTGCGAGTTGATATATCTACCCCTCCGGGAACTTCACTATCGCAAACAAAGCAGGTGTTGGATCGCTTCGATGCAGACCTTATCCGCCACATTGACGAGACTCACGCAGTCAGCAAGATGGCTGGTTACTCGCAGGCGGGTGGTGCAGGTTCGTCGCAGGGAAGTTTCCTCCTCCGTCTTAAACACTGGAACCTCCGCAAGGGTGAGGAGCATAGTGTTGGCGCAGTGCAAAAGCGAGTAAAGGAGTACGCTGATGCGTTTAACGACGCTTCAATCTTCACCTCTACCCCAGCGATGATTCCGGGCTTTGGTGCTGCGGGAGGTTTCAATCTCTATGTTCAAGATAGAAAAGGTGGTGATATCGAAGAGTTGGCAGCGGTTACCTTCGACTTTATCAACGCCTTGAAAGAGCGTCCTGAGATTGGCTCGGCACACACCTCGTTCAACCCTCGCTTCCCACAATATCAGATTGATGTTGATGCGGTGAAGTGTAAGCGTGCTGGCACATCGCCTAAGGATGTATTGAATGTGCTGAACGGCTACTATGGCGGTATGATGTCAACCCGATTTAACAAGTTTACCAAACTCTATCAGGTGCGTATTCAGGCTCACCCTAAGTATCGTGCCGACAAGCAGACCTTGAACAACATCTTTGTTCGCATCGGCGACGAGATGGCACCTATCAGCCAATTCGTAACACTCGAAAAAATTTACGCCCCAGAGAACCTTGCTCGTTTCAATATGTTCCCTGCCATCAGCGTAAATGGTCGTGCTGCCGAGGGTTACTCTTCGGGAGATGCAATCAAGGCTGTGCAGGCAGTAGCCAAGGAGTACCTCCCAGTAGGTTATGGATATGACTTTTCGGGCATTGCTCGTGAGGAGGCAGAGAGTACCAGCAATACGGCGATTATCTTCGTCATCTGTATCGTACTCATCTATCTCATTCTCTCGGCACTCTACGAGAGTTTCATCATCCCATTGGCTGTTATCTGCTCCGTTCCATTTGGATTGATGGGCTCATTCCTCTTTGCGCAGATGATGGGCGTGGAGAACAACATCTACCTCCAAACAGGTTTGATTATGCTTATTGGTTTGTTATCCAAGACTGCAATACTTATCACCGAGTTTGCTGGCGAGAACCGAGCAAAGGGTATGTCTATTGCCCGTGCAACATATGTCGCAACACGAGAGCGTTTCCGTCCAATTTTGATGACCGTATTGACAATGGTTATCGGTATGATTCCGCTGATGTTCTCGACAGGTGTAGGTGCAAATGGTAACACCACCATTGGTACCGGCGTTGTTGGAGGTATGGTAATCGGAACATTGGCTCTTTTGTTTGTGTTGCCAGTATTCTTCGCCTTCTTCCAGTGGTTGCAGGAGAAGGTTAAACCTATTAAAACTAACGAGGAGGAGTAATGAAAAAGTTGATTTTAATTGTGAGCGTTGCAGCGATGTTTGCAAGTTGCTCCATCTACAAAAAATATAGTCGCCCTGAGGAGATTTCGACTGCCAACCTGTATGGCAACATCGAGGAGTCTGATACTACCACTATGGCCGACATCTCGTGGCGAGAGTTCTTCACCGACAAGTACTTACAGGGCTATATCGAGCAGGGATTGAAGAATAACATCGATATGCGCCTTGCAGCCGAGCGAGTATCGCAAGCCGAATTGACATTGCAGACAGCAAGATTGGCATTTGTTCCGTCATTCGGTTTCGAGCCTTCGGCAAGCGTAGGCATATCTCAATCTGCGCAGTTTGCCTATACTTTGCCCGTAAAGGCGAGTTGGGAAATCGACATTATGGCTCGCAACATAAATGCTAAACGCCGTGCAGAGGCGAATTTGGAGTACAATAGACTCTATCGTCGAAGTGTTCAGACGGCACTTGTTGCTGCCATTGCAAACAACTATTACACGCTACTTATGCTCGATGCTCAACTTCGCATTTCTCGCTCAACCTCGGCATCGTGGAAGGAGAATGTCCGCATTATGAAGGCGATGAAGCAGGCTGGTATGACCAATGCTGCATCCATCTCGCAGACCGAGGCTAATAGTTGCTCGATTGATGCATCGTTACACGACTTGGAGTACAAACTCGTTCAGGCAAAGAATGCCTTTGCGTTACTCCTTGGCGTTACCCCACAGGATTTTCCTCGTGGCGAGTTGAACGGTGTAGATTTCAAGCAGAAACTCTTTGTGGGCGTAGCTGCGCAGTTGCTCTCACGCCGCCCAGATGTACAACAGGCGGAGTATGACTTGCAGTTGGCATTCTATAACACCAATATCGCTCACGCAAACCTCTATCCTTCGCTCACCATCACAGGCGAGGGTGCATTGAAGGGATCTCCTGCAAGTTGGGCGCTCTCGTTCGTGGGCAAACTTGTGCAACCTATATTCAATGCGGGTAGAAATCGTGCCAACTACAAGATAGCACAATCGCAACAGCGTGAGGCTCTATTGCACTTCGAGCATAAGTTGTTGGAGGCCGGAAGCGAGGTTAATACTGCACTTGCACAGTGTCGCTCGGCTCGTAGCAAGACCAATCTCCGTATCCGCCAAATTCAGACCTTGGAGAGTGCAGTTTACAGCACCCGTCAGTTGATGAGCCACTCGGAGGCCACCTACTTGGAGGTCTTGACTGCTCAGCAGTCGTTGCTCTCGGCTCGATTGCAACAAGTTTCCGACCGATTTGAGGGTATTCAGGGTGTCATCAATCTCTATCGTGCTTTGGGTGGAGGTGTAGACACAAGCGTTGAGCCTGAGGTCGAGAAGAACCCAATCTTCAAGTGCAAAAAGAAGAAGTAGTATAGTCTACCCTATAACAGATATAGGCGGCCTCGCAAGGTCGCCTATTTCTATTTTGTATATGGGAATGTCATTTGCATTGCTCTAATTTTCCGCATCTGCCATACAAAGAGGATGGTTGCCAGTACAATAGAAGCCGTATCTGCAATAGGCATCGAAATCCACACTCCGTAAGCACCCAATTGGCGTGGAAGTGTCCACAAAAGCGGAATAAGGAAGAGGAGTTGGCGGGTAAGTGAGATAAATATCGCAAGCGGTGCTTTACCTATATATTGGAAGAATCCGCCTACAACAATCTGGAAACCTACCAACGGGAACATCATCAAGACCAGTCGCATACCTTGTGCCGATGCCTCGATGAGAAGGCTCTCGTCGCCACCTCGTGACGAATCCACAAAGGCACGAGCGATGAGGTGCGGTATGCTCTCGCCCAAGGCGAAGCCGAGCGTAGCAATAGCAACGCCACAACCGATAGTCATAAATACTGCCTTGCGGACTCTGGCGAAGTTTTTTGCGCCATAGTTATATCCCACGATAGGTTGCATACCCTGATTTAACCCCTGCACCACCATAATAAAGAGCAGAGCCACACGATTGACTATACCATAGGCTCCGACATACAAATCGGCTGCACCTTGCTCTCTCGATACGATATCGTGTGCGCCCAAACCTCCAAATTGCAACATCGCAGTATTTACAAATGCCGCAACCATCGAGGCACATATATTCATCAGGAATGGTGCTAATCCAATCGAGAGGATATTTCCCACAATCTTCCAATCAAAGTGGAAGGCTTCACGCTTGAAGCGCAGAAACGATTTTTTCGAGCAGAAGTGCGACAAAGCAAGCAGGAAGCAGACAAATTGCGATATGACCGTTGCTGCTGCCGAACCTTGTATACCCCAATGGAACACAAATATAAAGAGCGGATTGAGAGCCAAGTTTATCGCTACCGAGGTGAGCATTATAGCCATCGACTTACGGGGATTTCCCGATGCTCGAATCATATCATTCATACCGAGGTAGAGATGCATCGTTACATTGCCCAGGAGTATAATGCGCATAAAGTCACGAGCATACTGCAAGGTCTCGGCCGACGCCTTACCTCCGCTGAATAGCACCAAAATCTCATCGAGAAAGGTTAGCATCAGCACCATTATCGTAAAGCCGATAATGATGTTAAGAATTACGGCATTGCACAAGGTCTTTTCGGCTGCGGCCTTGTTACCCTCGCCCAAGCGTAACGATATACGAGCGCCTGCACCCACACCAACCATTGCACCAAAGGCAGCACCGATATTCATTATCGGCATTGTAATTGCCATACCAGCAATGGCAGCACCTCCGACACCGTGACCAACGAAGGCACTATCGATAAGGTGATACAACGATGACGACGCCATAGCGATAATCGCAGGCGTAGCATAGTTGAACAGCAACTTGCCGATAGAGTCCGTTCCGAGTGATAGTGTCGCAGGTTTACTCATAGCGAGTGCAAAGATACAAATTCTATCGCTTTATTATCGTCTATATCGAAACTTTTTTACCTATGTACAGATATAGTAAGGAGTCGCACCCTTTGGCACGACTCCTCGACTATTCGGATTTTCTATCTCTTAGTACTCCATTTTACTGTGGCGGAGATATGTATTATAACGCCACTTTGCATTCTCCTCTGCGGCAGCATACAACTCCTCTGCCTCCTGTGGAAAGGTCTTTTGGAGCGAAGTGTAGCGCACCTCCTTCAACAAGAAGTCACGGAACTTCGACCAATCAGGCTCCTTCGAGTCGAGAACAAACGGATTCTTACCCTCCTCTTCGAGAAGTGGATTGTAGTGCCACAAGTGCCAGTAACCACACTCAACAGCCTGCTTACCGATAGTCTGTGTGCGAGTCATACCACCCTTAATACCGTGGTTAATACAAGGAGCGTAGGCGATAATGAGCGATGGTCCAGGATAAGCCTCAGCCTCCTTCAACACATTGAAGAGCTGGGTCTGCGATGCACCAATCGAC
>JAGCLL010000004.1 GCA_017647025.1 Alistipes sp.
ATCATGTTGCAATGAGTATAAAAAATACACTCAATAAACATGGTATAGAGTAACCTATCCGCCCATTGCGACAAAATGCGACAAAAGTGTTGAACCTATACGGAACCTAATGTTGCGAAATAGGCGTTGCGGGCGCATAAAACCAAGTACATTATACCCCCCCCCCTGAGGGGGTACAGAAAAGGAAAGATGAAAGTCTTTCCTTTTTTTGTACCCGTGTGTTACCTATCCCCCAAACCCCCTTTGACCTTCGGTCTTCCTCCTTCGCACCTCGGCATAGCTTGCAAGCAATCTCTGCTCTCGGTTTGGCGTCGGTTCTGTAAAGGGGGCTTTTTTTGTCCCCACTTGGGCGTGAGCATAGGAGGTAGTTCGCTACCAGGGAGGAACAAAAAAATACTCCTCGAAAATCGAGGAGTATTCGTTGTTTTATTATCTCGCTAAATTAGAAGCACCAAGTTGCCGAAAGAGCGAAGTTGTAGAAACCACTTGTGTTGAATCCTACTGCGTGACCAAAGTACTTAGCAGGATACAAACCATAGATACCGATTACAGGAGAGTAATCAACAGCCAAGCGGATAGGTACCTTATTGAACTTGATACCAAACTTAACATCTCCAACTACACCTGCTGTTACCACGTGTGCAGCACCACCGATGTGTGCACCGACACCAGCGTCAAGATACCACTTACCTACTGCTGGAGTCCAATCCCAGTTGTAGCAGTTCCAGTTGTGGAGAACAGTAAAGTCTGCACAAGCACCACCGAAGATACCGAGACGACCCTCAAAATACTTATCACCTGCATAGAAGCACTCCGATACTACCTGAACACCATAAGTTGCACGAAGACCGACTGACCACTTCTGCGAAGCGACTGTCTTCGCTGCCTGCTTAACCGACGACTCGAACTTGCTCTGAGCCGACACTGTTGCTACGCAAAGCGCAGCTGCCAATACGAGAAAAATTTTTTTCATACGCATAAAAATTTTGAGTTAATACTATAAATTAGAAAAATTCTAACTGCCTTTTAGATTTTCTTAATGCAAATATAAGAACTCTATCTGAATAAAGCAAGAGAAATATGGAAATTTTGATAAAAAATACGATGTATATATTTTGTATATTTATTCTATATATTTATGTATATGCACGAATATGCCTCATAAAAAAGGTTGCAGTCGCATAGATTTGCGACTGTAACCCTTTGAAATACTTGAAGAGGCGTCTATTTTTTGCCTCTCTCCTTTAAGAAAATATGTTCGAGTAGTAGCACGATAATTATGCCCATAACAAAACCGTTGCCGACGATAGGGCGGAGTAGTGATGGTACACTTGCCATAACCTCTGCCGGTGCAAACGAGAGGATGATAGTAAGCATAATCGGCAGACCGAGAACAACTCCATCTTTGAACGATAGTACCGCTTTGGTCGAGTGGATAATCTCAAAGCCTGCTGCCACCTGCGTAGCCATCAGGAAGAGCAAAACGATACCCATTATTGGTTGTGGAATTGTCAAAAGTACCGCCACAGCCTTTGGGAAGAGTGCCAGCACAATCATCGCCAATGCGGCGGGTAGCATTGTGTAGCGTGATGCACACGAGGTAGATGCGACAACGCCTGGGGAGAGCGAATAGTCAACTGGACCGAGAATACCCAATGCTCCACTCGCCATATTCATAATGCCGGTGATAAGTAGGCCTCGTTTCTGGCGCTTGACCATACCCTCGGCTCCGACAAACTCTCCGAGTGCTTGCACCGAGCCGACTTGATTTATAAGCAGGGCTATATAGCAGAATAGGAAGGCGATAATTACGCCTGCATCGAGGTTATACTCCGCAAGGAAGAGTTTTGGGGCAACGGTGTCGCTCATAAATTGCTGTGGAAATTCGGTCAAGCAGTAGTAGGATAGTGAGCCGAGAATCATAGCAAGAATTACGACTGTCGACTTCCAAATGCCTTTGAATATGCTATTAGCCCACGCCATAACCACTACACCTACAATAGTTGCAGCAAGAGCCAGTCCTGCGTGGGACTTATCTGCGAAAATCAGCCCCACGATAGGTTTTGCCATCGTAAAGGATATAAGCAAGACTATTGCAGCCACAATGCGAGGTGTGAAGACTCTTTGAATGTACTTCATTGCACCTACCAATGCCAAAATTGTAACCATTGCGCCACCAATAATCATCGAAGGGTATATTGTCGATGCGGGGTGTCCTTGCGAAGCGGCGGCAATAACGCCCATCAACAACACTGCGGCAGGGCCTGCAACAAGTGGCAAGCGGTGGCCAACAAGCACCTGAACTATGATGGCTATACCACTCAACGCAAAGAGTTTTTGGGTGAAGAATACGACCTCGCCCGCAGGTGCTATAAATGTGCTTGTAAGCACTACGGGAATGCAAATCATCAGCCACTGCAAACCATAGAGTAGCAGCGCTCCAAAGCCAGGTTTATCGTCTACTTTATACTTTAGGTTCATTATCTTAAAAATTTATTTTAGGAGTGGCATTCAATGGCAACGAATGGCATTCGTTCGCTTGCACTCACTTAATGGCATTTCAGGGTTGAAAGCCCGAATGCCATTAAATGTCATTTTTGTTGTCGTGCGATGCCCTTGATGACTCCTAATAAGGTCTTACTTTTGCTTGCCGCACATCTCCTTGATGATGCTTTTTGCAAGAACAGGCTCGTCGGTAGTGATGAAATCGACGCCATTCTCGATGCACCAACGGATGTCGACCTCCTTGTTTACTGTCCACACATTGACGGTGAGTCCCAACTCGTGAGCCTCCTTAATCCACTTCACTCTCTTGCGAAGGGTGTTGATGTGGTAGTCGATGCCGGTACAGCCCATACCCTTGCAGTACTCGGGGGCGTAGTTGCCCGCCAAATAGGCGATAGAGGTGCCCTTTGGGGCCTTCTTTGCAAGCTCGAAGCAGATCCAAGGGCTGAAAGAGATGTACTCTACATTTTTTTGCATACCGAAAGCCTCTACTGCTCTAAGCATCTTCTCTACGAGTATTGTCTCTCGCTCTTGGCTGTCTTGTGGCTTTGGCTCGAGAATGAGTTTTGTAGCAGGCTTTTTTGCCGCCAATTTGAGGAATGCCTCCACGGTGCTAATGTATTCGCCATTAGAGAATGGAATCTCTTGCATCTTCTTCAACGAGGAGTCCTGAACTCTTGCCCTTGGTGACGCCTTGTGGTGAGGGTGCCAACGGCTATGTATCATTAGTAACACCTCATCCTTTGTGAGGTTTATATCGCACTCCGAACCGTAAACTTTCGCCTTTTGAGAGGCTTTGAGGGCGCTTATTGTGTTCTTCACTCCACTCGAAGGGTGGTTGTGATAACCACCGTTGGCGATAATCTGCGGAGCCTTATATTGTGCCGATACGGTAGATACCGCTACGGCTGCCAGAACTGCTAAAAATAGTTTTTTCATATATATAAGTCGTTATAGTTTTATTTGCACATCTCTGCGATGATTTGACGAACAAGCATTGGGTTGTCAGTGGTGATGTAGTCAACTCCGTTCTCGATACACCAACGGATATCATCCTCCTTGTTTACTGTCCAAGTATTCACATACATACCGAGCTTGTGGGCATTCTCAATCATCCACTTTTTCCTCTTTAATACGGTGTATTTGTAGTCGATACCCTTACAGCCCATCGAACGGCAGTAGTGTGGTGAGTAGTCGCCGTTGAGATATGCGATGTTTGTTCCCTTGGGAGCAAGGCGTGCAAGCTCCCAGCATACGAATGGGCGGAATGCGATGTACTCAACCTCGTTCTCCAATCCATACTTTGCAACGGCCTTGATGGTCTTCTCTACAATCTCGGTTTCGAGTTGTGGGGTAGGTTGGTCCTTGATTTCGATAATGAGCTTTGTGCCCTTTGCACTTGCAACTTGCTGTAGATATTCATCGAGAGTAGATACTTTCTCGCCACTTGCGAGAGGGATGGCCTGCACCTTCTCTTTTGTGCTGCGATGGATGTGTACAACAGGTCTTGCCCCCTTTGTGCCAGGGTGCCAAGGACCGTGAACTACCAGAACCTCGCCGTCCTTGGTGAGTTGGAGGTCGCACTCTGAGCCCCAGAAGCCAGCCTCTTGTGCCGCTTTGAGGGCATTGAGAGAGTTTTTTGCAGCACCCTCCGAGGCGTGGAAGCCACGGTGTGCAATAATCTTTGGCGCTTTGTATTGTGCCGATGCCGAAATGCCAATCATAACAACCATTAAGAGTATTAAGCCTTTTTTCATAATAAATTATCGTTAAATTCGTTTAAGTGTTATGCAAAAACCCTACAAATGTATAAAAAATAGTTGAAAAGTTGTATCTTTGCCACAGAAAAAAAGGTTAGTGTCTAAGGGTTAACGGCTAATAGCAAAAAATTATGCAAGAGTATATTTCGAAACAACAACAGATTTTCCGTTCGGCGGCACAGATATTTCCTCTTTTGTCGAACTTCTCGCTTTTGACACCGGCTGTGGCAGACAAGGTAGAGGAGTGGCAGGCTGACGAGGAGCGATGCTCGTTCAAGGTGAAGGGCTTCACCGTGGCGTTGCGCTTTGAGGAGAAGGTTGAGAATAAGCATGTTAAAATTACGGGAGATGGTGGTACTATACCAATGGATTTCTCGTTTTGGATTCAGTTGCATCAGGTGTCGGAGGGCGATACCCGTATCCGTCTGGTGTTGCACGCTGAACTGAATATGATGATGCGAATGATGCTCGGCAAGAAGTTGCAAGCCGGACTCGACCAGGCGGTTGAGGGGTTGGCAATGGC
>JAGCLL010000046.1 GCA_017647025.1 Alistipes sp.
ATAGTATGAAGATTAAAATTCTTCAACAACTCCTTACGAATGGTCTCGCCAGCACCGCCCTCGAACAAGACATTATCAGGCAAGACAACAGCAGCACGGCCGCCATTCTTCAGCATTACCATCATATGCTGCAAGAAGTTGAGCTGGTTGTTCTTTGTCTCCACATAGAAGTCCTGACGGTCAATATCAACT
Organism: Alistipes sp.; assembly: GCA_017647025.1. Lineage (GTDB taxonomy): Bacteria > Bacteroidota > Bacteroidia > Bacteroidales > Rikenellaceae > Alistipes. The sequence goes on from JAGCLL010000046.1 coordinate 193, forward strand.
GAGCCTGCAGTACGAGTACCAAAAGGAGGTTTTGAAAGAATCACATCAACCAAAGTTGAAGGAGCCTTCTCCAATGAGTCATGACATATAATAGGACTTCTATCAGTACCTATACCGTGCAAATAGAGGTTCATTGAAGCCAAGGTTACGACAAGAGCTGTGTTGTCATAACCGTGAAGAGCATTATTGCGCAAGAAGTCCTGCTTTGCCTTATCTGACGACTGAGGCTTCATATAGTCATAGGCGGCAAGCAAGAATCCACCCGTACCACAAGCAGGGTCGCAAACGGTTTCGCCAATCTGTGGGCAAGCAACATCTACCATTGCTTGGATAAGTGAACGAGGTGTGAAATATTGACCTGCGCCACTCTTCTTATCCTGACCGTTCTTCTCCAAGATGCTCTCATAAATAGCACCCTTAACATCGCCATCCATCACAAGCCAAGACTCTTCGTTGATAAGAGTGATTACCTTCTTGAGGTAAACCGGCTTATCAATCTTGTTTTGGGCCTTAGTATAGATTGTACCGATAAGGTTGTCCTGACCGCTCAACTCTTCAAGTGTTGCCTCATACTGCTTGACCAAATCTAGGCCGTCAAGGTCGATAAGGTCCGCCCAGCGGTATCCTTCAGGAATGGCAGAATCCTCACCGAATGTCTGAACATTCTCATCATCCATCTTCAGAAACAGAAGATAGGTCAACTGTGTGATGTAATCGGTAAAACCGATACCTTGTCCGGCCAATGTAGTTGCCAGATTCCAAACCTTCTTGGTAAGGCTTTGCGTATTAGCTGTTGCTTGTGCCATATTTGTTATGCTGTTTTTCTATGATTAACATTTCATCTAAACTTACTTTATAATGCCCATTTTCGCTGACGCAGTTAAATGGGTAATCAGATTTTGCTTCCTTAGAAACATCAATAAAACAATTCCACTGAGAATATTTAGGAGACGGACAACCAGGATCTAAACATAGAATTTTTGTTGTAGCTCCCTCGATATTCTTCTCTATGCCAATTGCAAGAAGTGCGTGTGCTCCTTCTGGGAATACAACTGATATAACAACAGGTGTATTATTACAAATATATTCTGAAATTAATTCTATTCTACCCTTGTTAGTTCTGGGATTTTTTCGTGTAGCCGTTATTTTGTATGGAGATTCATTGATCTCTCTTGCTAATGGTATATAGTTACAGCCATCCCTAATCATTCCTTTCTCATTAAAGAACTGATATAGGAATTTGCCCTTTGCTGTTCTTCTGTCAGGTTGACTATACACCTTTGTATCATCATCAGTGAGTAGTCCTTCGCACAACATTGCCATAACAAGCGAATAGATTGCGCATGCACCGTCAAGGTCTCCTTGCTGTTTATGCAACTTTACCCATTTGCTGTTCTCATCAAGCACACATAACCCTTTGTGGCTTAACCTAATAGAATCTATGATGTGAATACTTGCCATAGATTATGCTGCTTTCCTATAAATTAAGAACTGTGATAATGACTGTATTGACTCGTTTGCTTGATCCAAACTACCAAACGAGTGAATAAGTTGTGCTGCATAAGGTTTATCCCACTCTCGGATATCCTTAATAGTGCACGAACCATTTGATGCGATATAAGATACTATCTGTTTAATAAGTGCTGCCTGTGCTTCGGTAATACTACGCTGCATCTGACCGCACCAGAGGTTGAAATACTGGTTTGCCGAAGCGTGCAAGCTGTTCAGAGTAGTTATCTGATGATATGCAAATCGTACCAACTGGATAATGTTGGTGATGGCATCTTTTTCTTCCTGTGTAGAGAATTTAACCACAGCATCAGGTCTAACAAGAGCATAAGTATTCCACAAAAGATGCGGGTTGAATTTATTATTCTCAAACTTCAACTTATTCTCTAAATCTTTGAGCATAGCGTATGTAAGAGGCTCGCCCTGATTGTTGTAGATAATGCGAAGCGCCTCTATCTCGTCTTTGTGCTCATTAACATACACCTCAAAAGCCTTAGTGGTTTCGTTAGCCTCCTCAATAGAGAAACCTTTTGATATAAGAGTATCTTCTCCCGGCTGAAGGATAGTAACAAATCCAGCGTTGAGGATAAGCAGATACTTGCGTGCCTCGGGATTATTAACAAGCGGAGCAACTAAGCCTTTGCGCTCATTGTTTGGCTCATTTATATCAGTATATGGTGGCAAAGTGTTGCCCTCCAATGCATCATATATAGCAACGGCTATATCTTTCATATCTGCCTTTGCTAATCTGATAAATTCGTTACGCTCCGACTCTTTACTCTTGTTGTAGATGCGCGATAAGCGGGCTGCCAACAGACGCAGGTACTCATCGCATACATTGCCGTGAGTGATACGCTCAAGAAGCTCTTTGAGTGTCATTACATAACCAGGTTCATCATCACCTCCCGGGCGAGTTACCTTCATCTCGTGCTCGGTTACACCCACAGCATCGACAAGATAAAACAAATCTTTGCTGAACGCATTAGGGGTAACATTGCGTAATTGCTCGTCACCGATAGTTCGAACACCACGACCCTTCATCTGAGTGTACAGCGATTCAGACTCAACATCGCGCATAAACATAACTACCTCCAACGGCTTAACATCAGTACCTGTGGCAACAAGTGTAACGGTTACTGCGATGCGGAAATCTTTATCATTGCGGAACTGACGAATCAACTCATTACTATCGCCCGCCGAGTATGTGATCTTCTGAACAAACTTGTCATCTGTTCTACCGAAAACCTCCTTTGCAATCTTTACTATGTTACTTGCGTGAGCATCATTGAGAGCAAATATCAATGTCTTTGGTAGATAATCCATATTCGGCTCACGCTGCGGATCGGTAAACATCTCGGTATATACCGCATCTCGATAGGTTTCAAGAACGAGCTTTATTTGAGCGGGATTAACGATACTACGATTCAACTCCGTCTTGGTATAGGTTGTTTCGTCTTGATTCTTAATATTCTCAACAGTACCTGTGTAACGGGTTATTTTCTTTACATCCTCACCCTCACGAATGGCACCTCCATCTTCCGTTGCCTGAGTCTTAATTCGATATACTCGATAATCAACATTGACACCATCTGCAATAGATTTCTCCAATGTGTAGTTTACAATGCGATTGTTATTGAAGAATGCCAATGTCTCAGGGGCAGGAGTTGCTGTAAGACCAACCATCTTAGCACTGCTGAAATAATCCAAAACCTTACGCCAGTTGCCATAGATTGAACGGTGGCACTCATCAATGATAATCATATCAAAGAAATCTGGCGGCAATGTAAGGTTTGTTGGCAAAGCTACCTCATTCACCTCGTCTGCTCCGTAATTCTCATCGTCATCAACATCATTTATCTCCTCACCTTTTAACAGAGAGAACAGACGCTGAATAGTACAAATTACAACATTGCTATCTGATGGTATTTTCGCAGAGCGAAGGCGATTTACAGTAAAAATAGTATTGAAGGGATCACCATTCTCTGTCAAGCGGAACATTCCGAACTCTCCCTCGGCTTGCTTACCAAGGTTATTCCTGTCTACAAGGAATAGAACTCGCTTCATAGGTGTATATGACAGCATTCTGTATGCTGCCATACAAGCTGTATATGTTTTACCCGAGCCAGTAGCCAACACCATAAGTGCTCGGTTTTGACCCATCCTGAAACTCTTCTCTAATTCTGTGATTGCTTCGTACTGACAATCTCGTAACGCTTTCTTCTCGCGTTCAGACAATGCTGGCAGTCCTGCATATTCATCAGTAATGCCGAGCATTTTTGAAATCTCCTTAGGCGTATGAATACGACCTAATTCCTGATATTCAGAATCCGGATTACGATAATCCTTGAATAAAACCTGCTTGCCGTTAGAGAGATATATGATAGGCAGAGGTTTTGAGATTGTCTGGTACAGACCAGGAACATTGTTTACATAGTTTTCGGCTTGAGCCTTAACCCAATCAGCAGAGACATCAACCTCCTCCTTTTTAGCCTCGAGCACACCGACAGCCTTGCCGTTGATAAACAAAAGATAGTCAGCCTCCATATTGTGATTTAGAAGACCTTCCTCTATTGCTGCTGCCGATATATTTGGCGCATAATGTTCTCTATCAACCACCTGCCAACCTGATGCTGCAAACAGTTTGTCAATCACTTTTCTGGCTTTCTCCTCGGGCTTCATATTCCTATAATGTTGTATTATGAGAAGTAAAATTCTCACAAAGATACCTAAAATTACCAAATAGAGGGCTTTAATTTCCTAAAATATTACTTTGTACAGGTGATTTAATATCAAAACAATAAGTTTTGACAATCGTCCGTCAATAGATATCGTAAACATTATGCACTGTTTTTCTCTACTCTTTCAATAAAAAGATTAGAGTATGAAGCTATCGTTAAGACGCAAATTCAAGGGGTCGAAATATACTATCGGCGACCTCAGTATTGACGGCACATTTTTCTGTAACACTATCGAGGATGTTATTCGTGAACTGCCCGATAGTTGTCCTAATACCTCGCGCTGGATTCCGTGCAAGTGCAAGGAGAAGGTCTATGCTCGTACCGCAATTCCAACTGGAACATACAAGGTTACTTTGGAGTATAGTCCGAAGTTCAAGCGCAAGATGCCGTATCTGCACGGTGTCCCTCACTTCTTGGGTATTCTGATTCACTGGGGCAATACCGAAGATGATTCAGGAGGTTGCATCATCGTTGGTGAGAACTCTGTCAAGGGCAAGGTCATCAACTCTCGTGCGACCTTCAAGAAACTCTACGCCTTGCTCGAAAAGGAGAAGGAAATCACCATCGAAATCTACTAAACAATGGCGGTCAATAAACTCAAAGCACCGCGCAATATCCATATCGACTTCAGCCCCTCTCCTCGGCAGTATGAGTTGTGGAAACTTCTGCAACCCAACTACTGTCCACATTGTGGGGCTGAGATCGAGCAGGTTCTTGTTGGTTACGACCAGCAGAAGAATCCTCAATACAAACCGCAGTGTAAGCATTGTAAGTCGCAGAATCTTCCCCAGTTAATCTTGGGAGGTGGAGCCGCCGGAGGTGGTAAGTCGTATGTCGGTAGCGTATGGCTCGTCTCGTCGTGTATGCGTTTCGAGAATATCCGTGCTGTGGTGGCTCGTAAGACTCTCAAATCGCTCAAGGAGTCTACTTGGAATACAATCAAAACCATCTTGAAGGACTGGGGGTTGAAGGAGGATGTGAACTACAAGATTAACAACCTTGAAGGTACGCTCACATTCTGGAACGACTCGGTTATCATTATGAAGGAGATGGCCGACATTCCCTCGGACCCCAACTTCGAGCGATTCGGTTCTTCGGAGTACACAATCGCTATGGTCGATGAGGTGTCAGAGATTTCTGAAAAGGCTGTAGAGGTGCTCTTCTCGCGTCTTCGTTGGCGTACCCACGAGACCTTCAAGACTCCACGAATGCTGCTCACGACCAACCCAACTATCAACTGGGTGCGTAGTCGATTCGTGCAGGATGAGAATGGCGATAAGGTGGTATGTCGTGAGGGCGAGGCGTATGTACCGTTCTCGGTATTTGATAACCCTAACATCGCATTCCGTCAGGTCTATGAGGCTGCCTTGAATAAAATTCGAGACCAGGCAACAAAGGAGCGTTTGCTCTATGGTAACTGGGACTTTGTGGAGGCAAATGATATGGCTATCTACAACCGTTTCGATGGAGCAAAGCACCTTATCACAAACCTCAAAGAGAAGGTCTACGACCCGACAAAACCACTCATCACTGTATGGGACTTCAATGTAGCTCCGCAGATGTCTGTTCTCTCGGCACAGATAGACTACGACAACAAGAAGGTCTATATCCTCGAAGAGATACTCGGTAAGCCCGAAGATAAGGAGAACAACACGCCCGCACTTGCCCGTAAGGTACGACTGAAACTCTATCGAGATAAGCATATCGGCGGCGTGGATGTTACGGGCGACCCATCAGGATTACAGCGCTCAACGACCAATGAGGATGGCATCAACAACTACACACTCATCGTGGATACCTTCGGCAAAGGTATCCTGCGACCAAAGGTGAAACTACTCCGCAAGCAACCGCCACAGGTTACGCGATGCGAGTTTGTCAATGAGGTTTTCGATGGTTACA
>JAGCLL010000047.1 GCA_017647025.1 Alistipes sp.
GCTTGAGAGTATTGTAGTAGCAGATGGTAACCCTGTGTATGACTCTCGTGAGGGGTGTAATGCCATCATCGAAACAACGACAAACACTTTAATTAAAGGTTGCAAAACAACTGTTATCCCAAATTCAGTAATGAAGATAGGTGATGATGCATTCAGAAATTGCACCTCGCTCAAAAGTATCACAATTCCCGAGTCGGTAACAGAGATCGGATGGAGCGCATTCCTTGATTGCACCTCGCTCGAGAGTGTCACAATCCCCGAATCAGTAACGAAGATTTGTGATGGCGCTTTCTATGGTTGCACCTCACTTAAGAGTATCACAATTCCTAAGGCAGTAGATGTAATTTCACAAAGCACTTTCTGTGGTTGCACCTCGCTTGAGAGTATTATAATTCCCAATTCGGTAACAGAAATTGGAGATTGGGCTTTCATTGGCTGCACCTCGCTCAAGAGTGTCACAATTCCCGAGTCGGTAACGAATATTGGAGATCACGCTTTCAAAGGTTGCACCTCGCTTGAGAGTATCATAATTCCTGAATCGGTAACGGAGATTTGTAGTAGCATTTTCAGCGGTTGCACCTCGCTTGAGAGTATCATAATTCCTGAATCGGTAACGGAGATTGGTAGTGGCGTTTTCTCTGATTGCACCTCGCTTGAGAGTATTGTAATACCTAAAGGCGTAAAGGAAATTAAAGGGTACGCTTTCAATGGTTGCACCTCGCTTGAGAGTATCACAATTCCCGAGTCTGTAACGAAGATTGAATGGGAGGCGTTCAGAGGTTGCACCTCGCTTAAGAGTATCATAATTCCTGAATCGGTAACGGAGATATACTATGGGGCGTTCAGAGATTGCACCTCGCTTGAAAGCGTTGTAATACCTAAAGGCGTAAGGAAAATTGAAGGGCGTGCTTTCGCTGATTGTACTTCACTAACTACGCTAACATTGCCTATCGGCGTGAATAAGATTGAAGAACAAGTATTTGATAAATGTTCAGCACTCGCCGCAATCAATGTTCCTGCGGGGAAGGCCGACTATTACAAGAAGCGTCTGCCCGAAGAGTTGCACGACAAAATTGTAGAACTCATACCCGAAAAGAAGACAAAGAAATAATCTGAAATATGACCGAATTGTTAACTAAATCGCTTTTTACCACGGCGTTGGAGTGTCCTCGCAAGTTGTACTACGCAACTCACGCCGAGCAATACGACGACGCTAACTCCGATAACGATTTCTTGCGCTACGCTTGCCCTTAAAATGCTCATTTTCGCTCAAGTTGTAGATTTTTTGAAACTTTTCGAAAAAGTTCTATATTAAAGATTAAAATGAGATTAAAATAGGGGAGGTATTTCATATTAGTTTAAGGCGCATCGTTTGCCTCCATATCAAAGGCTATTCATTGTTTGCAGTTATCGCCTCTTCGATAGCCTTTCGCATATACGGCACAGCGAACTGAATAAACCTTTGATTGTGAGGTTTTGAAACGCTCTCCTTTACGGCATTCACTAACCCTTGCTTACTGATATCAAAGAGCTGGAGCAGAGAGAGTCTTCTATTTTGATATTGGTTTGCTATGCTAACAATAAAACGCAGATTAGCATTTATAATTTTGTCGAGAGCCTCCTCATTGCCATTAGCAGCTTGTGGCAGTAAAACCGTCTCCTCTTCGGCAGTAAGTAACCCCTCTGTGCCTATCTCATTTAAGTAATCCTGTACCGTTTTCATTTTGAAATATCTATTTTGTTATAACCTCTTTACAATATATCCTAACTCATTTATCGCCAACTTCTTTTCGCCAATGCGTACTACAGCAAATCCCTTATGAAACATTCTAATAACCTCGTCATACATCAACGGAATGACCTCCTCACCTTCGGTATTGATGAAACCCCACTTGCCGTCGATGCAAACACTCGCTAAACCCTCGCTAAAAATATCGGTTTCGTCATACATTATTGGACAGATAGCCTTACCCTCAGTATTGATGTAGCCCTCCTTGTCATTAAGTCTAACTTTTGCTCTATCTTCGCAGACAAAACAATCTACCCAATCATACTTCGATAGTATCTTCTTATCGAACGTGTGCTCTTTGCTATTAAAAACCAATCGCAGTAGAGTCTGCGTGCCTTTTGTCATAATGCTCGAATTTTTAAGTTTATATGCATATATACCAAAAACTCGAAAAACTTTAGTAAAAGCGAAAAATATTTTAATCCAATTCGCAAAGTGCAGACTATCATCAATTAATATAAAAGAACCTACATCGTATTTTATCTACCAAGTAGGTCTTAATTATAGAATTAGGAGTCGTATTTAGAGTGGAAGATCATTGTCATCTACTGGTTTCTTCTCATATTCCTCCAATACTCCATCGGCATTGGGTTTATAGAGCTTGTCGCCCAAACGAAGAAAATCCCACCAGTCAAACTCATATACGAACTCGCACATTTCCTCACATTTGTCATTTACATAGCCCCACTTGCCATTTTTACATACTCGGACAAAGCCACCCTCGAAATCTCTCATTTTAATATCATCATACACAAACGGACTCATTTCTTTACCTTGTTTATTAAGAAATCCCCATTTACCATCAATGCACGCCTCGAAGTATTCTGCAAATTTATCTTCTTCGTTATATTTTGAGATGGACACCAGTGATCTAATCTTGTCATACTTCAACTCCCCCAACACATTTCCCGACTCATCAATAATGCCATATTTGCCTCCTAGTGTTACGACTGCAAAACCATCAACAAAACTCTCTATCTTGTCATACTCGAGATTCTTCAATATCTCACCTTGTCGATTGATTAAACTCCAACTCTTCTCTTTGCATACTATGACATTGCCATTTCTCAAAGGGTGAATATTGTCATAGAGAGGCTCACAAATAATCTCA
>JAGCLL010000048.1 GCA_017647025.1 Alistipes sp.
AATGTCTAAGGCTGCAAGAACGGGTTTTTATACGAGCCCCGCTTACTCAACTGATGATGCTCGTCAGGATGATATCCGTAATGCTCTTGTTACCCTTGCAAAACGAGATAGCCAGGCGAAGATTGATGCTGCTTACGCCGAGTTCGGTCAGTTGGGAACGGTCTTGGAGATGGACGCCTTTATCCGCACCATACAGCAACGATTTGGATATTCTGATACAGACCTCGACAAATCATTATTCAGTATGGTCAATGGCAAGGCTGTATATGTTCCTAATATAGGCGAGAAAAATGAGGCGGTAGCAGCACAGACCTACGACTATGCTCTGTATATGAATCAGAACACTGTTCCTGAGATTGTACGAGCAGCCACAACATACCGTAATGCAATCTCGAGTGCTGCAAAAGCGCAGGAGTTGATGCGTAGCGGTGGTTACGACTTCGACCAGCTTGCAGCTTGGGGTTTCTCAATGGATGAGAATGGTCGTTGGGTGCAGAAGGTATTGGGTAAGAATGCTACGGATGAGGAGCGTGTCGAGAATCTTGCCAATCGCAAGTTGGCTCACACCTCTCTTGTAAAGTTCTTCGCTGCACTTCGTCAGACCTTCGGTGGTTCGGCAGAGGCTGCAGAGAATATCTTGCGAGTAGCAGGCTTCACTCCGGATATGTACAGCAACGAGCCTGAGTCTAACGATATGCGACCATTTGATAGCAATCCTATCACCAACCAGCATCTATATGATGAGGGCCCGGATGATGGAGGTGCCGGTGGTAACTACTCAGGAACAGGCAGGCTATCCTCTGCCGCACCAAAACAGGTGATAGTAAATATTGAGAGCCTTCTCAGCGTCTCTACCATTGACCTTATGAAGAGTAAGGAGGGACAGACCGAGGAGGTACAAAACTTAAAACAACAATTAGCGCAGGCACTCATCGATGTGGTTCACGACTTTGATGCCTCGTGGAATGCATAAACAGTATGGCACGACTACTACAAATAGCAGCATCAACACTTCTCAGTGGAGGTATTCTTGGCGGTGGTAACTGGATGGGATATATCAGCAATGCCACCCGCCAGGCTATCGGCATGGGACTGGCGGAGCTCTCGGAAGGTCAGGTACATTACTTTTCCAAACACCACGACCTGTTGAAGCGTGCCGCCATACAGATTGTATCACAGACGGCATATGGACTGTTGCGTTCATATCCTCGTTACCTGCAATACTGGGAGCAGCGTGTCAGAGACAAGTACCTCGAAACGCAGTCGCAGTCGAGTCTCGCCAACAAGACGGGACAATACTACAAACTCATCAGTGAGCAGCAGGCGGTGGCACAGAAGAAGAACTACACCGATACTATTGTCGGCAGAACGGTGCAGGACTACCTCGAACTCTCCATATCCAAGGAGGGAAAGTACTACAATAACAAGGAGTGCAAGGTTGAGCCAAACACCAAATATGGCATTGTAACCTTTGTAGATCTTGGTCCTCATGTCAGCGTGTCGAGCAAAAATAATATCCTGCTCACTCAGGTACAGGGTCGTGACTACACCCGCAAGGAATTTATCTCGGGTGGCGATATGGAGATTACCATCAATGGTAAGATTACATCGAAGTATCCCGATGTCTATCCTGAAGCGGAGATATCCAAGTTTATTAAGTTGGTGCAGTACAAAGGTGTCATCGACTGCGATAATACCGTGTTGCGTCAGTTTAATATCTCACGCCTAATTATTCAGGGTTATTCATTTCCGCATACAGATTGCAGAAATGTACAGCCATATACACTAAACTGCGTGGCGGTAGAGCCTTCGGAGGCTGTAGAACTCAAGATTGCAGAAGCCGAAAAGGTTGATGAGGCTATCAAGCATACGAACAAATGGATTAAGTGGGTGAAGTTCGGCGCAGAAGTTATTGACCCTACATCACTGATAAAATTTGCGTGGTTATGATGGATGTCCTTTGCTGCAAGATTACCATTGGCGATGCAAACCCCTCAAATCCTATGGAGATTAAGGATGCCATAGAGATTACAGAGGTGCAGAGCATTGAGATAAACGAGACATACAAGAAGCTTATCGGGACGGCGAAGATAACCCTCCCGAAGGGCTCTGTATGTCGCTCGACAATCATCGGTACGGTAACAACCGAAGGTAAGGATGCCTCGACATTTACCACCGAGATTATGGAGGATGGCGTTATCATCGAGAAGCAGACAACGCAGCG
>JAGCLL010000049.1 GCA_017647025.1 Alistipes sp.
AGCGTCGAGACCGAGATGATAGCGGTCGAGTCCCTGATAGTAGATCGAAGCGATAGGGCCCTTAGTGTTGCGGCAAAGATCCTTAGCAGCCTCAACGCCACCCTCGTTCAAAGCAGCCTCAACCTGTGCGATGAACTTCTTGGTGTTGATAGTCGAGAGTGAGAGGAAGAGGATACGCTCGATAGCGATAGCCATACCGAGTACCAATACCACGAGGATAGGGAGCATCCAACCCCAACCACCTTCGAGGAACTTCTGCATAAGAACATAGTGAATTGAATCACCAGCGATCTCTGTCTCTGCGTCGAGAACTGCCTCAGCGGGAGCCTCAACAGCCTCTACTACCTCAGTTGCAGGCTGCTCTGCGGTTGCAGTTGCAGTCTCCTGTGCAATTGCAGTGCTGAAAGTCATTGCAGCAGCTGCCAAAACCAAAAATAATTTTTTCATAGTTTTTAATAAATTAAAAATTTGTTGTTTGTGTTTATGTGTTTTTTTGTAAAAAATATCTTTTCACTCTCGTTTTGCCCATTTAGAATAGTACCGCCAAACAAGCCATAACCATTTATCTCACAAATAATTAGCCCTATTTTACTACCTCCTATAACCCAAAATTAGGCATATTACAGTCCGAAATATAGAGATTTTTTTTTGTTTTTGCAAACTCGGAGATTTTTCTACACACAAATTTTTCGGTATTTTCGGGATATTTATTAACTTTGCAAAGTGGATTTTTTGCAGTGGGGACTCCGAAAGTGGTCAAGGCGCAAACAAGATTAGGGGCGTTAAGGTCGTTATAGGCGTTAGAAAATTTAAGGAATTTTTCCAAAATGTGGAAATCGGAGGCGGTTAGGCTATTTTTTCGCCAATCGAGGAGCCAAATCCGCAGCATAGTAAGCCTATGTGAGGAATTTGTCTACCGAAGTGCGGTGGAAAAAGAGTCAACCGGAACGATTTAGAGAACAAAAAGCAAGTAGATTACAAACAAAAAAATAAAATTATGGAGAGAATTAAAGTTTTGATTATTGGTAGCGGCCCTGCCGGATTTACCGCTGCGATTTATGCTTCTCGTGCAGCATTGAGCCCTGTATTGTATGAGGGTATCGAGCCGGGCGGACAGTTGACAACAACAACAGAGATTGAGAACTTCCCTGGTTATCCTGATGGTGTTCAAGGTACAGAGATGATGAACGACTTGCGTGCGCAGGCTTCACGCCTCGGCACTGATATACGCACCGGAATTATCACCGACATCGACACTTCGGCACACCCATTTGTGGTTACTGTTGATGGCGAACAAAAGGTTGAAGCAGAGACAGTTATCATCTGTACCGGAGCATCAGCAAAGTATCTCGGTTTGGAGTCGGAAAAGAAGTTCCGAGGTATGGGAGTAAGTGCTTGCGCCACTTGCGACGGATTCTTCTACCGCAAGCAGGATGTAGCAGTTGTAGGTGGTGGCGACACCGCTTGCGAGGAGGCTACTTACCTTGCTTCGCTCTGCCGTCAGGTCTACCTCATCGTTCGCAAGCCATTCCTTCGTGCATCAAAGGCTATGCAGGAGCGTGTGTTCAACACTCCGAACATAAAGGTTTTGTTTGAGCACAACACCGTAGAGGTTTTGGGCGATATGGATGGTGTTACTGGCGCACGCCTTCGCAAGGGCGATGGCGAGGAGTACGACATCGAGATTTCGGGTTTCTTCCTTGCTATCGGTCATCACCCTAACACAGAGTTAGTTAAGGGCAAGGTTGAACTTGACGAGCAGGGTTATATCGTAGTTGAGCCAGGCACCTCAAAGACCTCTGTTCCAGGCATCTTCGCAGCCGGCGATGTTCGTGATCCACACTACCGTCAGGCTATCGTAGCAGCAGGTTCGGGTTGTATCGCAGCACTCGATGCAGAGCGTTGGCTCGCTTCGCAGAAATAACGGAAAGTGAAAAACCTTAAAATTGGAGGTGATTGAGAAAATTTTGTGCGATGTTAGGCGACAAAAGCGCAGCATACTAAAAGGTATGTGAGCATTTTAGCGACCGACACATTCGTGCAAAATTTACCAATCAGAACAATTTTAACTATGATAAGTGTAACGATTTTAGGGGCATCGTCTGCCAAGCCGACTGCAAACGGACACCCGTCGGCACAGGTGGTAAACTGCAATGAGCAGTACTACTTGGTCGATGCGGGTGAGGGTGTGCAGCAGCAGATGTTCCGATGTGGTATAAACCCGTTGCGGTTGCGAGGTGTCTTTATCTCGCACCTGCACGGCGACCACTGCTTTGGCATCTTTCCGCTTATCTCAACGCTCGGTCTTTATGGCAAGAAGACTCCGCTAACAATCTATGCACCAAAGCCTTTCGGCGAGATTTTGGAGTGCCACCTCCGCTACTTCGACAAGGAGTTACCCTACGAGGTGGAGTGGGTAGAGGTCGACACCACGAAGCACCAGATAATTTTTGAAAACCGCACTTTGGAGGTGTGGAGCATACCGCTTCGCCACCGAGTGCCAACATCGGGTTACCTCTTCCGAGAGAAGCCGTTGGCTCGCAATGTGGACAAGTTCGCTATTGAGCGCTGGGGGCTCTCTATCAAGCAGATAGTTGCAGCCAAAGAGGGCGAAGATATAGAGTTGGAAGATGGCACGATTTTGCCAAACGAGAAGATAACCTTCGTGGCGCACCCACCGCAGTCGTACGCCTATTGCTCCGATACAAATCGTTCGGGTGCAGTGGCAAAATATGTGGCGGGTGTGGATATGCTCTACCACGAAGCGACCTACGCAGCAGCACAGAAGAAGGAGGCAAAGGAGCGAGGTCACGCCACCTCCGAAGATGCAGCAAAGACCGCCTTGGCGGCAGGCGTCAAGAAGTTGCTGATTGGTCACTTCTCCTCACGCTACAAGGATAAAGAGCCACTTTTGGCAGAGGCGAGAGCAATTTTTGAAAATACAGAAATCGCCACCGAAGGCGAAACATATCGAATATGATAACGAGAGCCGAAATACTTGACATTAAGTCGCTTGCGACCAAGCAAGGTCGCGAGGAACTGGGTGCATTTATTGCCGAGGGCGAGAAGTTGGTTGGTGAAATTCGCAACTCGTCGCTCCGCATTCGTCGCATCTTGCAGACCAAGCCTATATTTACTGATGGAGAACTTATCTCCGAGAAGGAGATGGAGCGAATCTCGCAACTTAAAACTGCGAACTCGGTACTCGCAGTGGTGGAGTTACCAAAGTGTCGCCTTGCATCGGTAAATCCTGACAAAAATCTCGTTTTGGCTCTTGACCGCATCCAAAATCCGGGCAACCTCGGCACGATTATCCGCCTTGCCGATTGGTTTGGTATCTCGGATATTGTATGCTCGGAGGATAGCGCCGATTGCTTCAATCCAAAGGTCGTACAGGCAACTATGGGGGCAATTTTGCGTGTAAAAGTGCACTACACAAACCTTGCAAAGTGGCTTTCGGAGCAGGCTGGAACAGAGATTTACGGAACTTTCCTCGAAGGGGAAAATATCTACTCGGCACAACTCAAAAAGAGGGGTATTATCGTTATGGGCAACGAGGGACAAGGCATCTCTGCGGAGGTTGCCGAAACCGTTTCACACAAGTTGCTTATTCCACCATACCCTGCCGACCGCTGTGGCTCGGAGTCGCTGAATGTAGCAGTTGCAACAGCCGTAATTTGTTCCGAATTCAGAAGAAGATAAGTCGCTATGTTACTACACGATACACTAAAAAACTACCGCCTTATTCTCGCTTCGGCATCGCCACGCCGACGAGAGTTGTTGGCGGCGTGCGACCTCGACTTCACCCTTGCAGAGAAGTTCGAGTGCGAGGAGTGCTACCCTGCCGACCTCGAAGCCGACAAGGTTGCCGAGTATCTCTCGCAACTCAAAAGCAACGCCTATCCGCACTCACTTGACAAAAAAGATATACTCCTAACAGCCGATACAGTAGTTATTTTAGGCGATAAAATCCTTGGGAAACCCCATTCCGAGGCGGAGGCAGTAGAGATGATTTCGTCGCTATCGGGAGCAACCCACAAAGTGGTTACGGGAGTAACACTCCGCACCGCAGAACGCACCATATCCTTCTCGGCAGAGAGCCTTGTTTCGTTCAGAACGCTTGATGCAGAGGAAGTTAACTATTATGTAGAGAAATACCGCCCACTCGACAAAGCGGGCGCATACGGCATTCAGGAGTGGATTGGTTACATAGGTATCGAGGGCATCGAAGGCTCGTTCTACAATGTTATGGGACTCCCAACACAACGCCTTTATCAAGCACTGAAAGAGATTTTGTAGGATTAAACATCACAATAAAAGAGCGTGTCTATGTTGTAGACACGCTCTTTTGGTATACCGAATAGTACTTTTATAACCTATTAAATATATATACGGTCAAGTTCTCGTTCTCTCCGCACCACGCATTCATCACAGTGAAGAGGTTATCAGTAGAACTGCGCTCCTCAACGATTACCGAAGAGTTTGCTTTGAGAAGGATTGCAGCCTTGCCCTCACGCACCAACCACCAATCAACTGAACTATTGTTGGTCAAAAGCGCCTGACGACGGCCCTTGTAGTCGACTGAAATTTGACGAACTGACACCGAAGCCTCGAAGAACTTGCGGAGCAACTCCTTGTCGCCTGCAACAGTTCCGTACGAGTAAGCGAGTGTGCGACGAGCCTCGATAGCCTCACGAATAGACTCCACCGACTTATCCTTCGCAAAGATAAGAGTCATATTGCGACGATCGCCGTGATTACGATAGCCCTCAGATGTAGGCTGGTGAATGTCGGTATTCGAAGTTATAAAGAAGTTGTGCTTCCAAGCACGAGTGAGAGCCTTAGGATAGAACTCTGGGCCATTCATAACCTCAATGCCATCGATAACACCTGCCTTATATGCCACCTTCTCAAACTTGGTTAACGACATATCCTTACGCAACCAACCTGGGTGGTTGTGCATTACGAGTGCGCCCTGAGCCTTGGCATTACGCAACGACTGCAACGGATCTGGATCGTAGATGGCGTTGTTGTCGGTTGTGAAGAGTGCGTTAAAGTGGCAATACTCATCAGGTTTACGAGTAATCTCGATACCAGGAATGATTGTCATATCGTAGTATTTAGCGGTCTTCTTGGCAATCTCTACCGGCACATTGAAATCGACCTTAATATCCTCCTTCGCAGGACCCTCACCTCTTACAAAGTCGTAAGCCTGAGCCTTGGTGTCCTTGCCGACATAACCCTTCAAGTACTTTATCAAGTTCTTCTCCTGCGCACGATATTCGAGGTGCTCGGTTACAGCCATAATATCCAAACCGTCAGCCCACGCCTCACGCACACGAGCCTCCATCGAGAGGTGTCCATCAGAGAAGATGGTGTGAGTATGCAAATCGGCCTTATAGGCAGTGTAGCCATCTACACTCGGCGCATAGAACTCCTGACGAGTGATGTAATGAGGTTTGCCTATACGCAACATCTCCGGATTTCTGTTGTCAACATAGTACTGCGCCGACACCGAAAGCGCCGAGAATACAGCAACAACAATTAGTGCAATTTTTTTCATAATAGGTAGTTTTTCAAATTGGTTTGTTATAGAGTAAAAGAGGGATTCTCTCCTACGAGATTACCCCTCTTTCTCCATTTTTTGTTACTATTTAGCCAACAAAGCCTTTACCTCGTTGTATACAGTCTCGCCATTGTAACCAAACTCCGCATCGAGAACCTTGTAAGGAGCCGAATGACCGAAGTGGTCGAGACCGTGGATATTCTCCATTGAGCCTACCAGGCTGAGCAATGTTACAGGCAATCCCGAAGTCATACCGTAGCGAGTTACACCAGCAGGGAGTACGCTATCCTGATAAGACTTAGGCTGGTCGCGGAACAATCCCTCACTCGGAACGCTCACAACACGAACCGCTACACCATCCTGCATCAATAACTCTGCACCTGCAACCAATGTCGAAACCTCCGAACCCGAAGCCAACAAGACAACCTCTGGATTAGCCGAATCAACAACGGTGTAAGCACCCTTGTATGACTGCATAGCCTCATCAAGACGAGATGTGTGGCTTGGCAACGACTTAATATCCTGACGAGAGAGAATCAAACCTACTGGGCGGTGCTCTTCGAGAGCAATCTTCCACGCAGCAACAGTCTCCTCTGCATCTGCTGGACGGAGAACAACCATCGAGCGCTCACCCTTGTGGTTGTGGAGGTGCTCCATAAGACGGATTTGAGCCTCCTGCTCGATTGGCTGGTGGGTAGGACCATCCTCACCTACACGGAATGAGTCGTGTGTCCAGATGTAGATTACATGCAAGCCCATCAATGCCGACAAACGAACAACTGGCTTCATATAGTCTGAGAATACGAAGAATGTACCGCAAGCAGGGATAACACCACCGTGGAGTGCCATACCGTTCATTACGCACGCCATAGTGAACTCCGAAACACCCGCCTGGAAGAACTTACCCGAGAAGTCGCCACGCTTAAATGCGTGAGTCTTCTTCAAGAAGCCGTCAGTCTTATCCGAGTTGCTCAAATCTGCCGAAGCAACAATCATATTCTCAACCTGCTCTGCGTATGTACCCAATACGGTAGCCGAAGCAGCACGAGTTGCTGAACCAGACTTGATAGCGATTGAGCGATAGTCAATCTCTGGGAGTTCACCCGAAAGGAAGGAGTCGAGTTTGTGAGCCAACGCCGGATTAGCCTGACGCCACTCTGCCTCAACAGCCTTGCAAGCCACCATCTCCTCACGCAAAGCATTTGCTCTTGCAGCATACAACTCTGCAACCTCTGGGAATATCTGGAATGGATTCTTCGGATCGCCACCGAGGTTGCTGATTGAAGCATCGAAACCTGCACCAGCAGCCGAGATTGGCTGTCCGTGAGTCGAAACCTTATCCTCGAATGACTCGCCATCAGCAGTTACC
Organism: Alistipes sp.; assembly: GCA_017647025.1. Lineage (GTDB taxonomy): Bacteria > Bacteroidota > Bacteroidia > Bacteroidales > Rikenellaceae > Alistipes. Next base: position 6,936 of record JAGCLL010000049.1, read on the forward strand.
AAGCCCTTACCCATAATGGTGTGGCCTACGATAAGTGTTGGTTTGTCGGTAGAAGCATTTGCAGTGGTCAACGCCTCACGAATCTGTGCTACATTGTGGCCGTCAATCTCCAAAACCTGCCAGCCCCAAGCACGATACTTCGCTGCAATATCCTCCTGGTCAACCTCATCAACCTTGGTCGAAAGTTGAACATTGTTCGAGTCGTAATACATAATGATGTTCGACAAGCCGAGGTTACCAGCAATACGACCTACACCCTGCGAAACCTCCTCCTGAACTGCACCATCAGAGATATAGATATATGTCTTGTGAGCCATCCACTCGCCAAAACGAGCCACCATAAAGCGCTCTGCGATAGCGGCACCAAGTCCCATAGCGTGTCCCTGACCGAGAGGTCCCGAAGTGTTCTCTACACCACGCAAGAAGTCAACCTCTGGGTGACCTGGGGTAATGCTACCCCACTGGCGGAACTGCTGCAAATCCTCCATCGAGTAGTGACCTGCAAGAGCAAGTACCGAGTAGAGCATTGGCGACATATGACCAGGGTCAAGGAAGAAACGATCACGATAAGGATAGAGCATATTGTCTGGATCGTAACGCAAGAACTCCGAGAACAATACATTCACGAAATCTGCACCGCCCATAGCACCACCAGGGTGACCTGACTTAGCCTTCTCAACCATCGAGGCTGCCAAGATACGGATGTTATCCGCACCTTTTGTCAAAATAGAATCATTAGCCATAACTTATAATTTTTATGAATTCGAAATTTTCCTAACTACAAAAGTATGAAAAAAATTCCAACTTACACCTTAAAATCAAAGATTTTTATCAATTATAGGCTTTAATGTGTGCTATTTAGCAAATAGGCAGAGTTGGAACAGCAGAAATTATTATCAAAGTATCGGCGATAAAAATCGTTTAGATTGATGGGATATTGTGCCAAACAAGAAAATCGCACCGCAGCATAGTTGACCTATGTGAGGAGCGATTTATCGCAGAGCGGTGCAAGGTACACCAATCAGAACTCTACAAAAAAAATAAAAATCGTCAATGATGAGATTATTTTTGAACGAGGGTAGGCGATGAAAGCGGAGCATAGTAGACCTATGTGAGGAGCGATTTATCGCAGAGCGGTGCAAGATACACCAATCAGAACTCTACAAAAAAATAAAATCGTCAATGATTGAGGGAATTTTGTGCCAAACAAGAAAATCGCACCGCAGCATAGTTGACCTATGTGAGGAGCGATTTATCGCAGAGCGGTGCAAAATTCACCAATCAGAACGATTTTCAAAAAAAAATGAGGTCTTCGGAGGTGGTTCGACTCACGGGAGAGCACCTCCCGCAGTCTTAGCGACCGAATGTCGCAACCTTCCGATTTCCTCAACCAACCTAAAACTACTAACCTAAAATGAACCTTAAAACTTCGCTGCAAAGGTAAGGAGTTTTTTTGTTCTGTGCAAGTTTTTTATTAAAAATTTTTAATTATTTTTTACTTTTATATTACACAAAGATGTTAATATGCTAAATATCAGTATTTTATAAAATGTAATAATTTTAATAATTTGCTATTGTTATTCGATAAGAAAATTTTTATTCGCAAATATGGGGAGGGATTATTGCACTTTTCGACAAAAATTTCTATATTTGTCTAAACTCGGAGTGGAAGCCACTGCATCTGTCAAGAATTTTTAAGGGCAATATGGCGTATGATTGATGCGTTTGTGACATATATTCAGACCGAAAGACGATACTCTGCACTCACGGTGCGCAACTATCGCCGAGATATAGAGATTTTCACGGAGTGGTGCGCAACAAATGCTGGGGTTGAGTTGAAGGAGTTTGACTTTGCAAAGGTTACCACCGAGGATATTCGTGAGTGGATAATATATCGTGCAGAGAGGTGCGAGATTGGTGGCTCATCAATAAATCGAGAACTCTCGTCGTTGCGTAGTTTTTTCAGGTATCTACGACAGAGAGGGGTGATGCAGCAAGATATTTTCGCCCGCATATCCACACAGCGAACACCTCGCAAGTTGCCAACATTTATCCCCGAAACTCGTATGGAGGGGTTACTCGATGCCATTCGGGCAAAGAGCGAGAATGAGGAGTTTAGGGAGCAACTAAATGCTCTTATAATAGCGTTCTTTTACAGTTGTGGCATCCGTCTTGCCGAGTTGCAAGGTATGCGTGTAGGCGATATATCAGCAGACTTGCAGTCGTTGCATATACGAGGCAAGGGTGGCAAACACCGAATGATTCCTGTCATCCCAGAGTTGGCATTACGCTTGCAATCACACTTGGAGAGGTTGAAGGAGTTGGGTATTGACACCTCCCCAACCGCTCCGCTGATAGTTTGGGAGAGTGGAAAGAGTGTTTCACGCTCGACCATACAACGCATTGTAGAGAGGGAACTCAAAGAGGCCGATGTGCAGGGCAAGAAGTCGCCCCATGTGCTGCGACACACCTTCGCAACACACCTCTTAAACAGAGAGGCCGATATGCGAGATATACAGGAGTTGATGGGACACTCCTCGCTACGCACAACGCAATGTTATACTCATAATAGTATTGCACAGTTGCAAGAGGTATACGAGCGAGCACACCCGCATAAATAAGAGAGTTCGGAGTTGAGAAATTAATGACGAAAGAGGAGAAACGAAAGTTAAAACAACCATAAAATTGTCGGCGGTTAGACTATTTTTGTGCGTCGCAAGGCGACAAATCCGCAGCATAGTAAATCTATGTGAGGAATTTGGCGACCGCAGAGAGGTGCAAAAAGAGGCAACCGAAACAATTTTAATTATAAACCTTAAAAATTTTGTACTATGGAGGTTAAAATTCAATCGGTAAAGTTCGATGCGAGCAAGCAGCTTATCGAATTTGTGGAGAAGAAGATGTCGAAGTTGGAGCGCTTTGAGGCTAATTCGACAGGAGTAGATGTAACTTTGAAGTTGGACAAGGACAGTGAGAAGGGCAACAAACTCGCACTCGTAGCACTGCATATTCCAGGTGGAGATATTGTTAGCGAGCAGCGAGCTCGCACATTCGAAGAGGCTGTGGACTTGGCACTCGATGCAGTGAAGCGCCAGATTGAAAAGCGCAGAGATTAATTTGACAAATTAGAGGGGCGGAGTGCCCGCTACAAACACGATGGGATTGGCCAAACGGTCAATCCCATTTTCTGTTACATACCGCCAGTGGCAGAAGCCGAAAAAACAGAAAGCGAAAAACGAAAAGAACCTTTCCTCCACAACTGACTCGAACGGCGGCAGAAGCCGAGAGCAGAGCAAGCAGTAGGAATGTGCAGAAAAACCGAAGGTTTAGAAGGTTAATTGAAAAGCAGATATCAAACTTGTTTGAATAGATGATTTTTAATTAATCTTCTAATGTTGCGTA
>JAGCLL010000050.1 GCA_017647025.1 Alistipes sp.
GGTGAGCTCGGATACAACGTAAAGATTTTCTGCATCTCTGACTCACCTCGTCGTGCACACTCTATCGCTGCACAGGGCGGTATCAACGCTGCAAAGAACTATCAGAACGACAACGACTCTATCTACCGCCTCTTCTACGATACCATCAAGGGTGGTGACTATCGTGCTCGTGAGGCTAATGTATATCGTTTGGCAGAGGTTTCTAACCTCATTATCGACCAGTGTGTAGCACAGGGTGTACCTTTCGCTCGTGAGTACGGCGGTTTGTTGGACAACCGTTCATTCGGTGGTGCGCAGGTATCTCGTACATTCTACGCTCGTGGTCAGACTGGTCAGCAACTCTTGCTCGGTGCTTATGCAGCATTGAACAAGGAGATTGCTCGTGGCTCGGTTAAGTCATACACTCGTCACGAGATGCTCGATGTTGTTGTTGAGAATGGCGAGGCAGTAGGTATCATTGCTCGTAACCTCGTAACTGGTGAGATTGAGCGTCACGGTGCTCACGCAGTAGTTATCGCTACTGGTGGATACGGAAATGTATTCTTCCTCTCTACCAACGCTATGGCATCGAATGGCTCGGCTGCATTCCAGTGCTACCGTAAGGGTGCTGGTTTTGCAAACCCTTGCTTCACTCAGATTCACCCTACTTGTATCCCAGTTCACGGTACACAGCAGTCGAAGTTGACTTTGATGTCGGAGTCGTTGCGTAACGATGGTCGTATCTGGGTTCCAAAGAAGTTGGAGGATGTTGAGGCTTTGCGTAAGGGCACTTTGAAGCCATCGCAGATTGCTGAGGCTGATCGTGATTACTACTTGGAGCGTCGTTACCCTGCATTCGGTAACTTGGTACCTCGTGATGTTGCTTCTCGTGCTGCGAAGGAGCGTTGCGATGCAGGTTATGGCGTAAACGAGACAGGTTTGGCTGTATTCCTCGACTTCAAGACCGCTATCGAGCGCTTGGGTAAGGATGTTATCAAGCAGCGTTATGGCAACTTGTTCGATATGTACAAGGAGATTACCGATGTTAATCCATACGACGAGCCAATGCAGATCTTCCCTGCTGTTCACTACACAATGGGTGGTATCTGGGTAGACTACAACTTGATGACTACAATCCCTGGTTTGTACGCTATTGGTGAGGCTAACTTCTCTGACCACGGTGCTAACCGCCTCGGTGCTTCGGCATTGATGCAGGGCTTGGCTGATGGTTACTTCGTATTGCCTTACACTATTGGCGACTACCTCGCAAAGAAGATTCAGGCACCAAAGGTTTCGACTGCAACTCCAGCATTCGACGAGGCAGAGAAGGCTGTTAAGGCTAAGATCGAGAAGTTGCTCTCTATCAACGGTAGCCAGTCGGTTGACGATATCCACAAGCGCCTTGGTCTTATTATGTGGGACAATGTAGGTATGGCTCGTACTAAGGAGTCGTTGGAGAGCGCAATCGAGAAGATTCAGGCTTTGCGCAAGGAGTTCTGGCAGGATGTTAAGGTTGTAGGTACTGCAGACTCATTCAATGTTGAGTTGGAGAAGGCTTTGCGATTGGTTGACTACCTCGAACTCGGTGAGTTGATGGCTCGTGACGCTTTGAACCGTGCAGAGTCGTGTGGTGGACACTTCCGTGCTGAGCACCAGACTGAGGATGGCGAGGCTCTCCGTCACGATGAGGAGTTTGCATACGCAGCAGTATGGGAGTACAAGGGCGAGAACGAGGCTCCTGAGTTGACAAAGGAGGATCTCGTTTACGAGTTCACACACCGCGCACAGCGTAACTACAAAGACTAATTTTTTGGCGTTTAATATTTAGAATTTGAATTATGAATTTCACATTGAAAATATGGCGTCAGAAAGACGCTCAATCGAAGGGTGCATTCGTGGAGTACAAGGTTGAGAATGTATCTTCGGATACTTCGTTCCTCGAAATGCTCGATATTTTGAACAATGACCTCGTACACAAGGGCGAGGAGCCAGTTGCATTCGACCACGACTGCCGTGAGGGTATCTGCGGTATGTGTTCGTTGCACA
>JAGCLL010000005.1 GCA_017647025.1 Alistipes sp.
CCTGCAACGCAAGCACACCGATAGTCAAGAGGCGAGTCCACTGATTCATCTTGCGGCGTCCGCTCTCACCCTCTTTCATTACTCGCTGAACGGCAGGAACCATCATACCGAGCAACTGAATAATAATAGAGGCGGTAATGTATGGCATAACTCCGAGTGCGAAGAGTGCTGCGTTGGCAAATGCACCACCAGAGAATACGTTAAGCAAACCCAAAAGGTTGTTGCTCTCCATCTGGTTTGCCAAGCCCGAACCCTCACCCAAGAGGTTTGGATCGATACCCGGAATTACCACATAACAACCCAAGCGATATATCAAAATCAAGAGAGCAGTGTAACCAAGACGCTTACGCAACTCCTCGATTTTGAATATATTCTTGATTGTCTCTAAAAACTTCTTATTGGTAAACATCAAAGCGACAATTGCCACGAGAAGAATACCAACAATCAGATAACTTTTCATAGAAATTTAGGTTTTAGCCTTAATTACAACTTCACAACGCTACCACCTGCTGCAACGATAGCCGCCTCTGCGCTCTTCGAGAAAGCGTGAGCAGTTACAGTCAAAGCTGCGGTCAATGTGCCATTACCCAAAATCTTCACACGGTCGTTGCCAGATACGAAACCTGCTGCTACCAATGTGTCGATATTAACCTCTGCTACACCATTCTTTGCTACGAGAGCATCGAGAGTTGAGAGGTTGATTGGCTTAAACTCTACTCTTTTCAAGTTGGTGAAACCGAACTTAGGAAGACGACGCTGCAATGGCATCTGACCTCCCTCGAAGCCCAACTTACGAGAATATCCAGAACGAGACTGCGCACCCTTGTTACCACGAGTCGAGTAGCCTCCGTGTCCCGAACCTGCACCACGGCCTACACGCTTATCGTGGTGTGTCGAACCCTTTGCGGGTTTAAGATTATTGAGTTCCATTTATTACTCCTCCTTTTTTGTCTTAGTTACTTTCTTTGCAGCAGGCTTCTTTGCAGGAGCCTTCTTCTCTGCCTTTGGAGCCTCAGCCACCTCTGCCTCTACAGCAGGAGCCTCAGCCTTTGGAGCTGCCTTCTTTGTAGCCTTCTCCGCAACGACCTCAACAGTCACCAAGTGCTTCACACGCTCAACCATACCCAAGATGATAGCAGAATCGCTGTGAGATACAGTGTGGTTAATTCTGTGGAGTCCGAGTGCATCGAGGTTTGCACACTGCTTTGCAGTTGCACCGATGCGGCTCTTAATCTGTGTAATCTTCAATGTTGCCATAGTTCTTCCTTAAAAATTAACCGTTAAACACTTGTTTGAGTGAGATACCACGAGTCTGTGCAACAGTGTATGCGTCACGCAACTCGCAGAGTGCACCTACGGTAGCCTTAACGAGGTTGTGAGGGTTAGACGAGCCCTTGCTCTTTGCGAGGACATTCTTAACACCTACTGACTCCAATACTGCACGCATCGCACCACCGGCGATAATACCAGTACCCGGAGCGGCTGGACGAATCATAACCTCTGAACCACCGAAACGGAACTCCTGCTTGTGAGGAATTGTGCCGTTGATTACAGGAATACGAACCAAGTTCTTCTTTGCATCCTCTGTTCCCTTTGCGATAGCCGAAGCAACCTCCGCTGCCTTACCGAGGCCGTAGCCTACAACACCGTTCTCGTTACCTACTACAACAATTGCAGAGAAGCTGAATGTACGACCACCCTTTGTAACCTTTGTTACACGGTTGATACCAACGAGACGCTCTTTCAACTCGCCGAGGTCGCCTGTGTTTACTTTCTTTACATTTGTATTTGCCATATCGCTTCTTAGAATTTAAGACCGCCCTCACGAGCTGCGTCTGCCAACATTTTTACTCGTCCGTGATAGAGATAGCCGTTACGGTCGAATGCTACTGCCGAGATACCCTTCTCGATAGCCTTCTTTGCTGCCAAAGCACCAACCAATGCTGCAACCTCACACTTGTTCTTTCCTGCTGTCTCTGCAGCCAACTCCAACGACGAAGCGCCTGCCAAAGTTACACCAGCAAGGTCATCGATAAACTGTACATAAATCTGCTTGTTGCTACGGAATACAGTCATACGAGGACGCTCAGATGTACCGCTTACGACCTTGCGTATGCGCATCTTGATTCTCTCTCTTCTTTCAATCTTATTCAAAGCCATAACTTTTTCCTCCTTTATTATTTAGCATTTGCAGACTTACCAGCCTTACGACGGATAACCTCACCTACGAACTTAATACCCTTGCCCTTGTATGGCTCAGGCTTACGCAACGAACGAAGTTTTGCTGCTACCTGACCGATGAGCTGCTTGTCAGCGCTCTTCAAAGTTACGATAGGAGCACCCTTCTTCTCGGTTACTGCAGTTGCTGTTACCTCCTTTGGAAGCTTCAAATATGTGTCGTGCGAATAA
>JAGCLL010000051.1 GCA_017647025.1 Alistipes sp.
AGTGCCTGTGCCAAACTACTTCTACAAAGTGGTGTTGAAGGTAACGACAAACAGCAACGGCACCGTAACTGCTGCATCGACCTGCGGTTTTTGGTTTGAGCATAAGACCTACTCGGACTCCTACACCAACTATGCGGTGTCGGTGGACCAAATCGAGCAATGGACAGGCTTCGATTTCTTTGCGAACTTGCCCGACAGCGTCGAGGCAACAGCAGAGAGAAATACGAGTTGGAGCAACTTCTAAAAAAAGATGGGTTTTGCCCATCTTTTTTTAGAAGTTAGGAGTTAGGAATTAAGAATTTTAATGTCACTAACGACTATAACGACTATAATGCCACTAACGACTATAATCACCCTTACACCCCCCCCCTATTTTTACCATATAAGCGAAATTTATGCGCAAATAAGAGATTTGTATTTGCACAAAATTGAAAAATTATTTACCTTCGCAGTAGCAAACATTGAAAACTAACAATTTTAATACAACACAGACTATGAAAAATTTGAAGGGCTCGAAGACCGAGCAGAATTTGTGGACAGCATTTGCTGGTGAGTCGCAGGCTCGTAACAAGTACTCTTACTACGCTTCGAAGGCTAAGAAGGAGGGTTATGTTCAGATTGCAAAGTTGTTCGAGGAGACCGCTAACAACGAGAAGGAGCACGCTAAGTTGTGGTTTAAGTTGCTCGGTGGCATCGGCACAACAGCCGAGAACTTGAAGCACGCTGCCGAGGGCGAGAACTACGAGTGGACTGATATGTATGCAACATTCGCTAAGGAGGCTCGTGAGGAGGGCTTCGACCACATCGCTAACCTCTTCGAGGGCGTTGCAAAGATCGAGAAGGAGCACGAGGAGCGTTACCTCAAACTCTTGGAGAATGTTGAGGGTGGCTTGGTATTCTCTCGTGAGGGCGATATGATCTGGCAGTGCTCAAACTGCGGTCACATCGTAGTTGGCAAGCAGGCACCAGAGGTTTGCCCTGTATGCGCTCACCCACAGGCTTACTTCGAGATTAAGGCAGAGAACTATTAGTAGATAGATACCTTAACAACAGAAAACCTCGGAAGTTCTTTCCGAGGTTTTCTATTTAGGTAGAGCAGCGACACCCCTACAACTTCTTGGTGAAGGCTCTGCGGCGCTTATGCTGAATATGGTCGAACATCGTAAAGTTCGCCTGACTCTTGTGGTTTGTCTCCAAGATGGCGGTGGTTTCGATACGCTCAATGCCATACTGCGAGAAGTATGGTGTCATCTCGTCGATAATCAGAGCGTTGATGCCCTTATCCTGATAACTTGGGCGGATGCCGATTAGGAGCAGGTCGAAATCGGTCATCTTCTTCGCCTTCAACGCCTTCAAGAGGTGATACCAGCCAAATGGGAAGAGTTTACCTCGGCACTTACGCAACGCCTCCGAGAGCGACGGCATACCCAATCCCACCGCCACAATCTCGTCATTTTCGTTTGCAACCATCGTTACAAAGTCGAAATTTATAAGCGGGAAAAACATCTTGCAGTAGTACTCCTTCTGCTTCTGTGTCATCGGCTGATAGTTGTAGAGTTTCTGATACGCCTCATCGAGAACATCGAAGTAGGTATAGCCATAGCGCTTTCTCAACTCTCGTGAGTTCTTAACCTTCACTGTATGGAGTCCATAGCGCTCCTCCACAAGGCGTGCTATGCGTTTAACTCGCTCTGGTGCTTCCTTCGGAGGGTGGATTTGGAACTCAATCCAGTCCGCCTCCTTCTCCAAGCCATATCGCTCGTAGTGCGCCACATAGTAGGGGTGAGTGTAGAGGCTCGCCATAGGAGCACTATGGTCAAAACCCTCCAACAACAAGCCCTGATGGTCGAAGTCGGTAAAGCCAACGGGGCCATTCAAGCACTCCATACCTCGACTCTTGCCCCACTCGGCTACCGCATCGAGCAGTGCCTTGAAAACATCGTAGTCGTCGATGCACTCAAACCAACCAAAGCGACACTTCTTCACGCCCCACGCCTCGTTGGCACGATGATTTACGATGCCGACAATGCGACCTACGATTTCATCGTTGCGGTATGCCATATATACCACAAAATCGCACACTTCGAGTGCAGGATTTCCCTTCGGGTTGAAGGTGTTCATCTCGTCAAAAAATATCGGTGGGCAGTAGTAGGGATTTCCCTTATAGAGGTCTATGCCGAACTGCACAAAGCGACGCAATTCACTCTTCGATTGTACCTCTTTAATTACAATTTCGTTTGGGTTTAGTTTGGTCATAAAATTATCGGTTTTCTTCTCTATTATCTTCAACACATCATCGGCACGAGGGCGTAAATCACTACGCCCACAACAGCCGAGAGTAGAATCATAAGTATTGGGTTCACCTTACGGAATGAGCCATATAGGCAGGCAATGAACAACAACCACGACCACACATCCGTAAAGTTTTCATTCTCGCCTGTGCGAGGAAACATAAGTAACAACGCTGCCGATGCAATCATTCCAACCACCACAGGGCCTACCGCCTTAACAACGCTCTGCACGAAGCGATTTTCACGATGGCGAAGGAAAAATCTTGTCAGGAGCAACATCAGCGTAAGCGATGGCAGACAGACTGCAAAGGTTGCCACCACCGAGCCTCCAAATCCCGCAATGGAATAGCCAATATAGGTTGCCGAGTTGATTGCGATAGGGCCAGGTGTAATCTGCGACACCGCCACAATGTCGGCAAACTGCGTAGCGGTAAGCCAGCCTCGTTGCTCGACAATCTCGTTTTGGATAAGCGACAACATCGCATAGCCGCCACCAAAGCCGAAGAAGCCAATCTTCAAATAGGAGAGAAAGAGTTGCAGATAAATCATCATTTTACCCCCTTTCTACCGTTCACTACGGCTATTACAACCCCTACAACCAACGCCAAAGCGATAAGGTAGGCGGGCGAAAATCCAAAGTACCACACCGCCAATGCCACCGCAGCCGACACTGCCATTAAATACCAGCGCATACCCTTCACAAGCCCGATAAGTGGCGCTACAATCAGAGCCACAACCGCAGGTCGCATAGCACGGAAGGCGGCATCGACATATCTATTATCTCGCACCTCGGCAAAGAACAGCGCAAGCATTAAAATCGCCATAAAAGATGGCATCACCGTACCAAGAGAAGCCATAACTGCACCCGCCACACCTGCCGTTTTGTAGCCCACAAATACCGCCGTATTTACGGCAATAGGTCCAGGTGTCGATTGAGCCAAGACGAGCATCTCCAAGAAATCCTGCTCATCAATCCACTTGCGACGCTCAATGACCTCACGCTGAATAAGCGGTATCATTGCAAAACCACCGCCGAAACTGAAAAGTCCGATTTTGAAAAAGGTTGTGAAGAGTTGCAGTAACATCTACTCTACAAATTATTGATAATCGAAACCATATCTACTGCAACTACTGCTGCCGTCTCGGTGCGGAAACGCTGGGTGCCGAGGGTAATCTCCTCGAAGCCATTTTCGACTGCCAAGCGCACCTCCTCAGGCGAAAAATCGCCTTCGGGGCCAATCAATACGAGTGCATCTTCGCCCTTGTGCAAGGTCGAGGCAAGATACTTTTTCTCCTTCACCGCATCGCCACAATGAGCAATAAATTTACGCCCTGCAAAAGTTTTGCACACCACCTTCTCGAATGGCGTAAGTTCCGCCAACACAGGATGATACGCCTTCAACGACTGCTTTACGGCAGCGGTTATAACCTTCTCTTCACGCTCCGCCTTGATGACCTTACGCTCGCTATGTTCGCTCACGAGAGGAATAAACTCCGCTACGCCAATCTCGGTAGCCTTCTCCAAAAACCACTCGTAGCGGTCGATATTCTTCGTAGGCGCAACCGCCATAGTCAGGCGATAGGGCAACTTCTCGAACTCCTCAAAGTGTTCGACCACTCGCACAAGGCAGTGCTTTTGGTGTGCCGACACCACCTCGCAACGATAGAGCGAGCCCTTTCCATCGGTGATATGGAGGGTATCACCCTCCACCAATCGCAACACCTTGACAGCGTGGCGTGACTCCTCCTCGGAGAGCATATATTCGGGTGCAGTAAAGTCTGCGGCGTAGAATAGTTGCATTACTTATGATTTTTTTGTATCTTTGCGATAGCAAATATAGTAAAATTTATCGAAATGAAACGCATACTCATTGCATTAACGCTACTTATGATTGCATTGAACAACACATCTTGCTCCAACGAGAGCAAAAACGAGGGCAATCCGCTTATCTCGGAGTTCAACACTCCGTATGGTGTTCCCCCATTCGACAAAATCAAGTCGGAGCACTACGAGCCTGCCTTCAAGCACGCAATGTCGCTCCACAACGAGGAGATTGCTGCAATACTCGCCAACAAGGAGGAGGCGACCTTCGACAATACCATTCTCGAACTCGACCGCTCTGGCTCACTGCTCGCAACCATATCCGAACTATTCGGTATGATGTGTGCAGCGATGAATAACGAGGAGATGCAGGAGATTCAGGAGAAGATGATGCCTCTCTTGGCTGCGCACTACGATGCCATCTCGATGAACGATGACCTCTTCAAGCGCATAAAGGTGGTATACGACAAGCGCAACAGCACCGATTTGAACGCCGAGCAAATTCGCCTTGTAGAGAAGATGTACGACAGCGCAGTTCGCCAAGGCGCACTCCTCAACGAGGAGCAGAAAAAACGCCTTACCGAGATTAACGAGGAGTTGTCGTTGCTCACCGTAAAGTTCGACAACAACCTTTTGGCAGAGACCAACGACTTCGAGTTGGAACTTTCGGAGAAGGAGGTTGAGGATTTACCTAAATCGGTGCGTGAGGGTGCCAAGGATGGAGATAAGTTTATTTTTACTCTCCACAAGCCGAGTCTTATTCCATTCCTTACATACTCACAAAACCGTGAGTTGCGTGAGAAAATCTACAAGGCCTACCTCAACCGCTGCAACAACGATAACAAGCACGACAACAAGGCCATAATCAACGATATGATTCGCCTCCGCATAGAGAAGGCTAACCTCTTGGGTTACAAATCTTATTCGGAGTATGTTATCTCGGAGCAGATGGCTGGCTCGCCAAAGGCGGTATATGCACTACTCGAAGATATATTCACCCAAGCCAACGAAAAGGCAAAGGAGGAGGTTGCTGATATGCTGGTTATGTTCAAACAAGACTACCCAGAGGGCAACTTCGCATCGTGGGACTGGTGGTACTATGCCGAGAAGGTACGCAAGCAGAAGTATAGCCTCAACGAGGAGATGATTACTCCATACTTCTCGCTCAACAATGTGCGCCAGGGTGCTTTCAATCTCGCAAATCGCCTCTTCGGTTTGACCTTCCGCCCAGTGGTTGTTCCGCAATACCACAATGACGCTTCGGCATACGAAGTGCTTGACAACGATGGTTCACATTTGGGTATACTCTACTTTGACTTCCACCCTCGTGCCAGCAAATCACAAGGTGCGTGGTGTGGATACTTCCGCCGTCCAGGCTACGATCGTGAAGGTAAGCGCATATCGCCTGTGGTGAGCATCGTTTGCAACTTCACCCAACCTTCGGGCGACACCCCTGCTCTCCTCTCGATTGACGAGGTTACAACCCTCTTCCACGAGTTTGGACACGCCTTGCACTTCCTCTTTTCGGATGTCCCATACAATGGTCTATTGGATGTTGAGGGCGACTTCGTGGAACTTCCATCGCAAATTATGGAGAACTGGGCGTTGGATAGCGAGTTATTAAAGAGTTATGCGATACACTACCGCAACAACTCTATTATAAATAGTAGCATAATCAATAGAATACACAAGAGCGCTCAATTTAACCAAGGTTTTGCCACAACCGAGTTGTTGGCTGCTGCACTCGTAGACCTGGATATCCACTCACTCACCGAATACAAGGAGTTGGATGTGGATGCCTTCGAGTACAACGCCCTCTACGAGAAGCGCAAGATGATTTCGGAGATTGAGCCTCGCTACCGCTTGCCATACTTCGCTCACATCTTCGCAGGAGGCTACTCGTCGGGCTATTACTTCTATACTTGGGCAGAGGTTTTGGATAAAGACGCCTTTGCAGCCTTCGTAGAGACAGGCGATGTATTCAATCGCAAGACTGCCATCGCACTCCGCAAACTCTTGTCGAGTGGTGGCAAGAGAGATGGTATGACTCTCTATCGTGAATTCCGTGGCGCAGAGCCAAACCGTGAAGCCCTACTCAAAGCCAGAGGCTTATGGGTGGAGCCTACCCCAACAGAGAATGAGATTGTAGAAACCAATAATTAATAATGTAACACTATGAAAAAACTATTTTTGCTTATGTCAGTATCAGCACTTTTGGGTGCTTGTGTAGGCAACGATATGCCCGTAGCACAACTCCCTGAGATTGACACCACCAACCCATTGTTGGCAGAGTGGGAGACTCCTCACGCAACACCTCCATTCGACAAAATTTCGATTTCGGACTATGAGCCCGCTTTCGAAACTGCTATTGCTGTAAATCGTGCCGAGATTGATGCCATTGTAAACAATCCAGCAAAGCCATCATTCAAGAACACTATCGTAGCGCTCGAAAATCAGGGCGAGTTGCTCGATCGCCTCTGCTCGGTATTCTTCAATATGTTGCAGTGTAACACCTCGCCAGAGTTGCAGGAGATTGCTATGCGTGTTCAGCCTAAATTGACCGAACTCGAAAACGATGTAGCGCTCAATCCAGTATTGTTCCAGCGTGTGAAGGAGGTTTACGAGAATCCAGGTTTGTTCCTCTCGAAGGAGGATAAGAAGTTGCTCGAAAATCGCTATAAGGGCTTTGTTCGTAGCGGCGCTAACCTCAACGACGAGGATAAGGAGTTGTACCGTCAGTACTCTTCGGAACTCTCGCAACTCACCTTACAGTTTGGTCAGAACTCGTTGGCAGCAAACAACGCCTACTCGCTCAATATCAAGCAGGCGAGCAAGGTTGCCGAGTTGCCAGATTTCGTAAAGGAGGGATTGGCTATGGAGGCAAAGGCTCGTGGCGAGAAGGGCTGGACAGTAACCTTGAAGGCTCCAAGTTATGTGCCTTTCGTAACCTACTCGTCGCAGCGTGACTTGAAGGAGAAACTCTACAAGGCTCGCAACAGTTGTGCTATCGGCGGTAAGTTCGACAACACCGAGAATATCCGCAAGATAACCGCTTTGCGCCTTAAAATTGCAAACTTGCTCGGCTACGAGTGCTATGCAGATTATGTTCTCGACAACCGTATGGCCGAGAAGACCGAGACCGTAAATTCGTTCCTCGCAGAGTTGCTCTCGCAGACCAAGGAGTATGCCGATAAGGATTATCAGACCATCAACGAGTATGCGCAGTCGCTCGGTTTCAAGGGTGATATTCAGCCTTGGGATTGGGGCTATTACAGCGAGAAATACAAGAACGAGAAGTATGCTATCAGCGACGAGGCTGTAAAGCCATACCTCGAACTCGAAACTGTTAAGCAGGCAGTATTTATGTTGGCTAACAAACTCTACGGCTTGGAGTTCAAGCCAGCCGAGGGCGTTGCAAAGTATCACGAGGATGTTACTGTATATGAGGTATCGGAGGCAAATGGCGAGCACCTCGCAATTCTCTACCTCGACTTCTTCCCTCGTGATTCGAAGCGTGCAGGTGCTTGGATGACCGAGTTCCGTGGTGCAGAGGGCAAGATTCGTCCACTCGTATCGCTCGTAATGAACTTCACCAAGCCAACCGAGAGCACTCCATCGTTGCTCACATTCGACGAGTTCACAACCTTCCTTCACGAGTTTGGTCACGCTTGCCACGGAATGGTAGCAAAGGGTAAGTATGGCTCGTTGAATGGTACAAGCGTATTCCGTGACTTCGTGGAGTTGCCATCGCAGATTTTGGAGAACTGGGCATTCGAAAAGGAGTATCTCGACCTCTGGGCAAAGCACTACCAGACAGGCGAAACAATGCCGGCAGAACTCATCGAGAAGATTATTGCTGCAAAGAACTACTTGTCAGCATACGCAAATGTGCGCCAGTTGTCATTCGGTATGACCGATATGGCTTGGCACACCCTGAAAACCCCATACGAGGGCGACATTATCGAGTTCGAGCATAAGGCTATGGCTCCTGCTCAGGTTACCCCTGTTGTTGAGGGTACAGCACTCTCGCCAACCTTCGGACACCTCTTCTCTGGTGGCTACGCCGCAGGTTATTATGGATATAAGTGGGCAGAGGTTTTGGCTGCTGACGGCTACTCACTCTTCACCGAGAATGGCATCTTCGACAAGGCTACCGCAGCCAAGTTCCGTGCACTTCTCCAAGCAGGAGGCACCGAGCATCCAATGGACTTGTATGTTAAATTCCGTGGTCATAAGCCTCAAACCAAGGCGTTGATTGACCAGATGGGACTCGGCAAATAATCTTACGAGATTGCACAAAAAAGCAGACCGATTTGGTCTGCTTTTTTTGTGTGCCTACGAATTTTATTTCTTGTCAGAAGTCGTGAGATGTGCTACATCGCAAAAGAAAATCTCATTTTGTGCGAGGAAATTTTGTGCCAAACAAAAAAGCGAGTCCGCAGCATAGTAGACCTATGTGAGGAACTCGCTTATTGAAGAGCGGTGCAAAATTTACCGCTCAAAATAGATTTTACTTGCGGATTGCGGCAACACCTGGCAACTCCTTACCCTCGATATACTCCAAGAGTGCGCCACCACCGGTAGAAACATACGATACCTTATCAGCAAGACCGAACTTGTTGATACAAGCAACAGAGTCACCACCACCGATGAGTGAGTATGCTCCGTGCTCCTGAGTAGCCTCTGCGATAGCCTCTGCTACTGCACGAGAGCCAGTAGAGAACTTGTTAATCTCGAATACGCCAACAGGACCGTTCCAGAGGATAGTCTTGCACTTCAAAATCTCCTCACGGAAGAGTTTCTTACCCTCCTCAGAGATGTCAACACCCTCCCACTCGGCAGGAATCTCACCAACAGGAGCAGTCTGAGTGTTAGCCTCCTCACCGAAAGCATCTGCTACGAGAGCATCTGGCGACATTACCAACTCAACGCCACGCTCCTTAGCCTTTGCGATAATATCGAGTGCTACTGGGAACATATCTGGCTCGCAGATTGACTTACCAACATTGCCACCGAGTGCGCCTGCGAAGGTGTAAGTCATACCACCGCCGATGATGATCTTATCAACCTTCTCCATCAAAGTCTCGATGATAGTAATCTTGGTCGAAACCTTCGAACCACCAACGATAGCCACGAATGGACGCTGTGGGTTCTGCATCATACCGTCGATAGCCTTCAACTCGTTCTCCATAACATAGCCGAACATCTTGTCCTGTGGGAAGTACTCAGCGATGAGAGCAGTCGACGAGTGAGCACGGTGTGCAGTACCGAATGCGTCGTTGATGTAGCAGTCTGCATACGAAGCCAACTTCTTAACGAACTCCTTCTGTGGTCCCTCTTTGAGAGCCTTCTTTGCAGCCTTCTTCTCCTCTGCGGTAGCATCCTCAGCCAAACCACGAGGCTTACCCTCCTCCTCAGCGTAGAAACGGAGGTTTTCGAGCAACATAACCTCACCTGGCTTCAAGTTAGCAGCCATCTCGGCCGCCTTCTCGCCCATACAGTCGCCAGCGAACTGAACCTTAACGCCCAAACGAGCCTCGATAGCAGGGATAATCTGCTCCAACGAGAACTTTGGATCTGGATTCTTCTTTGGACGACCGAGGTGCGACATAAGGATAACAGCACCACCCTTCTCCAACACCTTCTTGATGGTTGGGATAGCAGCACGGATACGAGTGTCGTCGGTTACCTGTCCCTCACCATTGAGAGGCACATTGAAATCCACACGAATAATGGCACGCTTGCCAGTAAAGTCATAATTGTCAATTGCGAACATAACTTTGTGTTTTTAAGTGATTTATTTATGATTGTTATTTCATTAACATTTCCAACGGTGCAAAGATAGAAAAAATAGTTGAGAGTTGAGAGTTGAGAGTTGAAAACTTTTAATTAAAAATTAAAAATTAGGAGTTAAAAGTTGATTTTTATGGCTTTTTGCTATTAGCCATTGGCTGAAAACTCTTCTCTATTTTGGTATTTTCGAAATAAATTTTTAATTTTGCATTGTAGCTAAAGCGCTACAAACATATTTTAGTGAAAGTGTTTTTCGCTATCCCGAGTAATAAAATTTGGCGATTTTAAGAAAAAGAGGATTTCGAACAACGACTGCACTTGTATCGGTATGGTAACATAACCATATCCGGTATAGGTGTGAGATGGTTGAGTTTATTCTTTTTCGGGTTACGCCAAATACCTATTACTTGATAAACGAAAATCAGCCTCACACTTTCCTTATTTATATAACTGCACATTCGAGGCTGATGGGCAATCTAAAATTTATTATTTATGTTTGTTGCTGCTATTATCGCATTTCTTGTATTTTTGTGTATGACCGTATGTATGTTGGTTGTGGGATTGATATTTGGATATACAAAGAAAGCATTTGCGATAGCAACTGTTCTTTGTATCATAATCCTTATTTGGCAAAAAGGATTCGGAGCTTGGGATGAAGATCGCGTATTTTGGTCAATAATAGGTGTGATAGGCGGTATCGTATGGAGTTTATTCCTTGCCAAGAAGCGTATGGTTGATTTTATATGTCCAAATTGTGGAGCCTGGGAGGAATACGAAGAGATAGAAATGATAAGTGAGAGTGAATGGGATAGTCTTGACGATGTAGAGGTAGAAAGAAAGATCTACAACAAGAACCACGAAGAAATAGGCTCTTTCACAGACACCAAAAAAGAATGGCAAAGACACAGTGCACAAGTCTGGCTAGTAGAATGTAAAAAATGCGGTAAACGTAGTTATATCACAAAATAATCGCCATTACTCTAATTTTTGCTAAAAGACTTCTTGGAGTATCTCGATTGAGCGCACCGAACGGATGGCTTCGAGATGGATGGAGTAGTACTCCACAAGGCGCGAAAGCATCGTTACGCGCTGTTCGCGGTTGAGGGGGATTTCGCCCAAATACTCGAGGTCGGTTTCGGTCAAATCGCGCAGAAGCTCCGCCTCCTCGGCATTCATCGTATGGTCGTGGAGTGGCATCTCCGACACATACAAACCCTCGCGCATATCAAACCAGCACCCCTTGCAGTGTTCGTTGCCCGGGAAATAGCCGAGATAACGACTTAAGTTCGCCAAAAACCAAAGATGGAAATTCGAGACGCCCTCGTCAATCTCATCCAAGGCGCACACCGAACTATGTACAAACTCGAAAAGAGGCTCATTGGCTTCACTCTCACCCACAAGACGGTATAAGACCTCCGCCATAAAGAGAGCCATTGTCGATTTGCGAATGTCGTAGGGTAGTGATTTGAAAACCACGTCGTTCTGCACCTCGCGCATCTTGTGGAGGTCGCTATGTGGTGATTCCAGACCTTCGAACTGCAATAGGAAAAGCGGTTGAAAGAGTGCCATCTTCGAGCCACGACCACGCGACGAGCGCACACCTTGCACCATATAGCTCTGGCGACCGTAGCGATCGGTGAGCATCTGCACGACCATTCCGCTATCGCCATACTTGACAGTCGACAGCACCACGCCTCGTGCTTTATAGCCCTTCATCGCTTGTGCCATAACCTACAACGATATTTTTTCGATTGTTTCACGCAGACGCGAGGTGTCGAGATGAGTATATATCTCGGTTGTTTCGATACTTTCGTGTCCGAGCATCTCCTGCACCTGACGGATACTCGCTCCGCCAGCCAGCAAGTGCGTAGCAAACGAGTGGCGGAAGATGTGAGGGCTAACCGTCTTCTCTATCCCTGCTCGCTCCACTGCATCACGAATAACATAGAAGACCATAACACGAGTCAATGCCCCACCACGATTGCTCAAAAAGAGAATATCCTGATTCTTGCCATCCTTGATTTTGCGCACATCCATATATATCATTATACGCTCCCTCGCAACATTGCCAATTGGTACAAGGCGTTGCTTGCTACCCTTGCCCATAACACGGATATAGCCCTCGCCAAAGAAGAGGTCAGAAAGGCGCAACGAAGTGAGTTCCGATACTCGCAGTCCGCACGAATAGAGCAACTCCAACATCGCCCTATCACGCTTCCCCTTTGCCGTATCGAGCGGTATGGAGTTGATAATCTGCTCGACCTCCTCAACCGTAAGTATATCGGGAAGATGACGAGTGCGCTTCGGCGTCGAAATCAACTCGGTGGGCGATTGTTCAATTTTGTCGTTTACCAACAAGTAATTAAAAAATGCCTTCACGCCACTCAACTCTCTCGCTTGCGATGCTTTGGCGTGCTTGCACTCCTCAAAAAGATAGGCGAGGTAGCGCTCGACCATATACTGCTCGACCTTCGTCGGGGGGACATCGTATTTATGAAGGATAAAGTTGGCAAAGGAGGTGAAATCACGCATATACGCCTCCACGGTGTTGTCCGACAACCCCTTCTCCAACTTTATATAGTGCTTGAAGCGCTTTGACTCCTTATTCCACTTTTCGCTATTCTCTACCATACCTATACCTACAATATACGCACCGCCCTTGATGCCTCGGTGAGGGTAAAATCGTCAAGATTTACCCCTATCAAATTCACAATGCCGCTATGCTTACCTACCTCTATCGTGCCAAATCTATCGTCAATACCAAGTGCCTTCGCTCCATTTATGGTTGCCCACTGCAACTTTTCGGCAAGTGGCACTCCGCTAAACTGTTTCAACTCCTCGACCATCGACAACGACCAATTCGAGGAGAGCGAGTCGGTACCTATACATATATTTAATTTAGAGGCACGCAAGAGCGCTACACTCTGAGGCTCAATGCCCGAAATATATCTATTAGAGCGTGGACACAACACCCAATATAGTGGTGCGGTGAAGTGGCTCACCATTGTATCGATGTCGCACTGCGCAAGGGCGCAATTATGCACTAACATCACACTTCGTTGCCCAGGCACAGACTCTACAATGCGCTGTGTGGGCGAGCCATAGTGCAAGAAATCGCACTCGAAACCCACCGCCTTGTACCACTCGTGCAACGAGCCTTCACCATTATAGAGTTTTGACTCCGACTCCGACTCCAAGAAGTGAATAGAGAGAGGCTTGTCGATGGCGCTACCACACACCTCCTTGAATGGAGCATCTTGCACCGAGTAGGTCGAATGGGGTGTAAGCGAGGTGTTGGAGTAGCGCAACAACTCACGCTGACGCTCCAAGTTGCACTCACGCAGACCAAAGACCTCTGCGAAGTTATGATAGTAGATTTTGCTCGACTCTTTGACTGCAAACGATGTCGCACCATTTACAATATCGCCCACAGCATCGACACCCTCTGCCCACATCGCTCTATCAGCCTCAACGATAGCCGACAGTTGCTCCTCCTCCGAGAACTCCCCACGCACCTTGCCTATACTCGACGCAAAGGCGGCATAACCTCCACCCTCCTCGATAGCGCCACGCAAATAGGCGAGTTCGATGTGAGAATGGGCATTCACAAAGCCAGCGCAAAGAATACCCGAATAGAACTCTACGCCCTCCGTAGCATCGAGTCCATTGTCGTACTCATCAACCCCCACAATCTCGTGGCTACCATCTGTAAAGCACCTAATTGTTAGGAGCGGACGGGATTGAAATCCTTGTGGAGTCAGCAGATAGTGTGAGGCTATCCTTCTTAATGAGAAATCCATCGGCAAAAATCTTTACACTTACATATCGCTCGAAGAGGCTATCTATTGCGCTCTCCTCATTAGGTTTGTAGGTAACCTTCAAATCTCGAATTGTCAGCGCCTGCGTCTTTGGAGGGAGTTGTTTTTTGCGCTTCTTGCCCTTGGTCATAACAGTAGGGAGAGTCTTATACTTTCCAAGTTCCAGAACAAGTTTTCCACCCTCGTTTCGTGATACCAGAGTTCTGTTTATCTCACCCTTTGAACGCAAATTAATCGAAGCAAAACCACTGCGGTAGCCATCCTTGTTCTCGAAATAGAACTCTGCGGTGCGAGGATAACGAAGAAGGTCGTCTTTGCACTCATAGGAGTAATTTACGCTATATTCGCCCTCGTGAATTGGAGATATTTCGATATGTAATTTTGTGGAATCGGCTCTCGTCTTCGCCTTAATAAGCGTGTCGGCATAGACCTCTCGTGTGAAGGTTCGCACCGCAACATTGCGAATAGTGTCGAGAATTACCACCTGACTTGCATACCTCTTACTCTCTTGCTCTAATCGTGAAATAGCCTGCTCCACGACTGTGCCAAGTCGTGCACTCTTACGGCGTGAGAAGTTTCCTACCGTATAGACAACATCCTCCGCCGTGTAACCATAGCGCTCGAATATAGGCTCGTAGACCTTCAACGAATCGAGGTAAACTCGCTCCTCGCCAATATAGGCATTCACCACAAAGGCGTCGTGAAAAATTTTTGCTAATGTGTCATCGGGAATGATGCGTTTCTTATTACATCCTCCCAAACCCAACGCCATTGCAATGAGTAGTATAGTTAAAATCCTCTTCATTATCCTCTATCTCCTTTTATCATTGCCGATGTGGCAACAAGCGAAACTCCAAGTGCCACCACCACAAAAACTACAAATATCACCGCCAAATCCGTAACCTGCAACTCCACAGGGTAGTTCTCAATCAAGAAGTTGCCATTTGGCATCTTCACAAAGCCGAAATGTTGCTGCGCCAGCGTAATTGCCACACCCAGCACCAAGCCTATCGCACCACCTATGCCCGATATGAGCAAGCCTTCTCGCACGAAGATACCACGAATAAAGATATTATCGGCACCCATCGAGAGGAGCGTCTGTCGCTCATCCTGCTTCTCGATAACAAGCATAATCACCGTGCCTATAATCGAGAGTGAGGCAATAACCAGCACCAGCAACGACACAAAAAATATCGCCCACTTCTCGTAACGCATAATAGCGTAAAATCCCTCGTTTTTCTCTTCACGAAGAGTAACCTTAAATCGCTCGCCAAGTTCTGCTCTCAAATGCTCTGCAACTCTCGAATGAAATGCTCCGTCAGCCACCTTAACAAGCACTCGGTCGGCTCGTCCCTCCACGCCGAAAATACGGTTTGCTGCACGCAACGAGGTAAGGGCAAACGATGTGGCGTGCTGTTGGTCTATAACAAAAGTACCACACACATCGAGCGACTCATTGCGCAGTGCAAAGGTTGGCATAATCGAGCCTATATGACCTCCACCGAGCGAGTAGACCTCAACATCACCTGCCGCAACCGAATACATACCAAGGTCGTAGGCCACCCCCTCGCCGAGCATCAGGCGGTCGAGTTCACCCAACTGCACCACACTATTTCCGACCGAGGTGTACTCCTCGATAGGCACAACCTTTTGATACTCCTCATCGCCACCTCGCAAGCGCACCGCTACACGATTATCACGATAGGATAGTAGGGCTTGACGCTCCGTAATAAACGACATCGCCTCCACGCCCTCCGTTCCTGCAACAGACTCTCGAAATGCGGTATCGTTAATATCAAAACCTCCCTGCGTAGCGATTTCGATATCGGCATCAACAACCTTATAGAGATCACGCACCAACGACTCAAAACCGTTGAACACCGATAGCAAGATAACCATAGCAGCAACAGGCACCACCACAGCCAGCAGACTGACCGTAGCAATGATGTTTATCACCGAGTGCGACTTAGGCGAGGTGAGATATTTCAGGGCAAATCTCCACTGCATCTTGTGTGGGCAAGTGTGGTTGCTACTCTACTTCTTCAACAACGAGTCGATATTCTCGATATACTCCAACGAATCGTCAACAAAGAACTGCAACTCTGGAATAACCTTTACCTGATGACGCATACGGCGACCAAGCGCACCACGAATAAGGCGATTTTGCTGCTCTATAACATCGAGCGTAGCCTGTGCCTTGTCGAATGGGAATACGCTCACATAAATTTTGGCATATCCCAAGTCGGGCGATACTCGCACTGCTGTAACCGTAGTCAAAACACCACGCAACGACTCGGCAATATCACGCTGAAAAATCTCAGCAACATCTCGCTGAATCTGTTTTGCAATCTTCTCCTGTCTTGTATTTTCCATATTTTTTAACTATTAGCCATTGGCTTTTAGCCATTAGTCATTGGCTTTTTTATTATTATTGTTTTATTTTCAACTCTCTCCAAAAATCAGGGGTGATGGGATTATAGTGGATACTTAAATACCTCCTTATTCTTTGGGAAGTTAGGTCGCTTCCAATTCCACTCCTCGAAGCCCTCCTTGCCTATGCGGAAGCCCAACTTAATCGAAATAGTCAGGTTATCGAGTGGCGAACGCAGTGGTGTATAGTAGAACGGATTTTCGCCTGGTTTGGTTACACTATCGAGATTGTTATCGTAGTAGTTGGTACGGTTGCGCAGAATATCCGAATAACCGAAATCGTACATTGCTCGCACACCTATCTCCACCTGTCCAAATATCAAATCTATACCTGCGCCACCTCGCAGACCATACATAAAACGATTATCTCGCTCGGTGCGGAACTCATATTTTCCGCTTATTGGAGCGTCTACCGTACCGTTGATGTTTATGGCGTGCTTCTCGTCATTATGGAACTTCGAGCAGAAGTTAAACGAGAAGGTCGGTGCCGCCTCCAAGTAGACTCGCAAATGCTTCTTGAAGAGGTAGGCGTGAGGTTGCCAAACGATAGGAATCACAATAGAGTTGAGCGTACGAGTGTAGTACCTATACTCCTTTTTGCTCTCGTACTTGTTTGGATATGGTGCAAACGAGAAACCTCGTTGCAACAACTCCACATCTATACCAAAGCAGGCGACAAAGCGTGGCATAGAGTAGTAACGCCACGACACTCCCGCCTGATATGTTCCCCAGATTGGCTTCATCTCCTGTGCAGGATATGGGCGAGCCGTAGCGTAGCCCGTACCTACCGTAATGGCTATTGTATGTTGCGCCTTACTCTCCGAAATCATCGTCAACGAGAGCGCAACCACCAAGGTCAATATCTTGAAAATTCTGCCCATCATCTTCTACCTTTTCAATGTGTTTGCCATACCCTTCATACTGCCGGCCATACCGCCGAAGCCCATACCGCCGCCCGCAGGTTGGGATTGCTGATGCTCGTGCTCCTTATGCTCACCCGACTGTTGCTTCTTCTGCCACTCCTCGTAGAGTTTCTGCAAACGAGCATCCTCCTTATCATCGAGCATCTTCACCAGATTCTCCATAGTCATCGGTATAAACACCTTATTCATATCGATATTTATCTCGAAATCCCAATTCATCTTTGTAGTGAAGGTCTCCTCGCTTCGCTCGTTGAAGTATGCCTCGGCACGCTCTGGCTGCAATCCCGCTATCACATCGCCGGCATCCCACTCTCCATTGCCGTTCTTATCCTCGATAATGCGCAAACGCACATCTCCCGGCGACACATAGTTAAAACGATACTTTCCACTCTTCACATTTGTCAACTCCTGCAATGTCTTGCCAGAGCCATCGGTGAGAAGTATGATATAACGATTATTGCCTGCACCTTTGATATTGAGCGACACGGTAGCAAATTTCTCAGGGTCGAAAGTTGCAAACTCCACCACGGTAGAGTCATTCTCGTAGCCCATAATATCGGTTATGTTCTTCTTGGGGATGTACAAACGATAGTTGGTCTTCTCCTTCCAATCGGCAACAACCTTCCAACGACACATATTCATTGAGTCACGCACAAAGTGTCTCTCGACAGGGGTGGTACTCTTATCCTCTGCCACAGCAAGCAACTCCACAGCCATAGAGTCAAACTTCACGGCAGGCGTACCAAATGTAATGTCAAATCCCCTCTCCGGATTTACCTCTTTACCCGCCGAGATAGTCAACTTGAATGGATTTTTGTAGTTCGGATCTTTGTACTCCTTACCCTCGGCCTTCGCCTTTGCCTTCTCCTTTTCGATGCGCTCACGCTCCTTCTCTTGCTCCTTGGTCTCGACCAACTTCCAGGCGAGTTTCAAAGGCTCACGCGTCTTTGATAGTTGTCGCAACGAGTCGTGTCGGAAGTAGACTATTTTACCCTTAATCGTGTCAGGCAACTGCTCTGCCGGCATATCAAACCACACAAACATAGTATCACGACCATTGGTTTGAGGATCTAAAAACACCTTGTCGCTTGGGATATTATCAAACTCTAACGAGTCGATACGAGGATAGTCGGCATTAAAGTAGAATACTGCTTTCTTCTGCTCTGGACGCTGCGCATCAACCAATCGCTGATTTACGAATGCCTTGTCGGTGAACATTCTAAAATAGAGTTGAGGCTCTGCACTCGGATACATACGCAACGAGTCAAACCATATAGCAAACTCTGGCATCTTGGCAGGGTTGTATATCGTATCGAGCAAGCCCACCATATCCGTTCCTGGCTCGTAGAGTTGATTGTCGTTCTTGTCGCCTATGGCGTAAATTCGATAGTTTACAGGTTTCAGGTTCTGCGCAATGAAGATACCGTTATTCTGCGCACGAGCAATCACATCAGGTTTACGGTTGAAAATTGTGGAGTCGTAACCAGGTGTCTGTGGCAACGAATCGGCAATATAGAACCAGATGAAGGTACGACTCATCGAATCTGCCTTGTACGAGTCGGCAGTATAGCCCGAACACATCATCGAATCGACCTTATCACCCGTCGAAAAGACATAACGCATAGCATTGAGTGGGTTGCCCTCGTTATTATCACGAATGGCAGAGCCGAGATCTATGGCGTATGTGGTATTCTCCTTCAAGGTATCACGAATGGTAATTACAATGCCCTTGCCTCGAATTGTCAGTTGTGGTTGCTTCTTCATCGCAGGCGACACAAACATCTCCTTGTTCTGATCCTTAATCTGCACAAACTCGTCGAACTCAATATAGATCTTCTTCGCCTTGAAGTTGGTGGCGAAGTTATCGGGATCGAGTCTTACAATCACCGGCGGAATAGTATCCTTAGGTCCACCCTCGGGTGTCATAATGTTGGCACAGCGTGAGAAGAGTGCTCCGCCGAAGAGCAGCAACACAACCACACGCAAAACTATTTTACAACTCTTAGTCATCTTCTCTCAAAAATCATTACTCGTTTGTCGCTTTTGGCACAACCACATCCCACTTATATCCCTCCTTCGAGCCCTCATTGTAATCCTTCGTCTGCCAGGTGTGGAAGATAAGAGTGAGGTCGGTGAATGTCAAGTTCTCGGCCTCGGACTTGCGATACATATATGCATACATCTGCGCCTCGGGATAGACAACCACAACAAGCGCAGAGGCTTTATCCTGAAACATCGAAATATAGTTGTTCACCGAGCCCTCCATTGTGTAAGGCTCGCTCTCGACATTCGGCTCGGAGAGTTTCTCGCCGGTTATGGTGTTGGTTATAACCTTTGCCGCTGCATCCTCGTATGATGCCACACTCCAATCCGCATTGGAGATGTAGTAGATGTAGCCATAGCACCCCTCGGCAGGCACCAAGTCGCCACCCGAAATCTCCTGCGTATAGAGTTTTATACGCAAGGTGGTATCGGTTGTCACCTTCTTGAAGCATCCCGTTGTGGCAAACAGCACCACGACAGCAATCACTATATTTCGTAAAAATCTACGCATAAATCTTCTCTATTTTTCCTGCCAACTCCCCCTTGCTGCACTGCAACAACTCGCAGAGTGGTGTAATAACAAATTCTCGCTCCATAATCAGCGGATGAGGTACCTTCAATCGCTCGGTCGAGATATGCTCCTCGTCGTAGAAGAGTATATCCAAGTCGAGAGTTCTCGAACAATACCTTGCTCCCCTCTGCAACTTCTCCTCACGCTCCACATCTCGGTTGCGCCCCAGCAGAGCCTCAACCTCCTGCAACACATCGAGCAACTCCTCCGCCTGCAACTCGGTTGCAACCCCCCAGGCGCAATTTGTAAAGAGCATCTCGCTCTCGAAGCCCCACGCCCTACTCTCGTAGTTCTGCGACCTTGCCACAACCTCAACACCTCGCTCCTGCAAGAGTCGCTCCGCCTCGACAAAGCGGCGTGCGGTATCGCCTATATTTCCGCCTGCAAGTATTATCGCTCGGTGCATAATTACTTGCCAAAGTTTATATACTTACTTGTCGAAAGTGCAAACCACGACAACACAATGCGAGGATCACCATTCTGACGCAAACGGCGCACAGCCTCCTCCAACAACTCTACAATCTGCTCGATATTCTCCGAGCCGATATAGGGTGCAAACTTTCCGCAGAACTCCGCCTCCTCACCCCAGAGGTAGGATGCCTGCGCCACCCCTGCGTGCGTTATGTAGGCCTCACGCAGCAATCGTGCAAAGTCCTTCATCAGCCCCATCTGTCTTTCACGGGAGAGCGAAGCCACTTCGTCTGCCCACGCCAACAATTCAAGGTGTTTATTCAAGTAGCAGTGGCGCATCATTGTGCGGAAGAGGTTGAAATTCTCGTTCTTGATTTCGTCCTCCTCGCCCAAAAGCAACTGCTGCAACTGCAAGAAATCGCCACACGCCAAGCGAGCCATATTGCGCACCTCCGCCTCGTCGGTAACTCCGCTTTTGCGAATTTCGGTCATCAAATCCTCCGCCGAAAGGCGAGGTACGGTAACCTCCTGCGTACGAGAGAGTATTGTACCCAAAATTTTGTCGGGTTGCTCCGCCACGAGGATAAAAATCGTATCCTCCCACGGCTCCTCCAAAATTTTTAGTATCATATTTGCAGCCCTCTCGTTCATCGTTTCGGGCAACCAAATAAGCATTGTCTTATACTTCGAGGTAAACGACTTGAACGACAACTTACGAATCATCTCCTCCGCCTCACGCACCGCAATAGCACCCTTCAAGGTCTTACCCAGATCCAAAGAGTCGTACCACTGTTGTGCCGAGAAGTAGCCACCCGTACGCTCAAATAGCGCTCGGAACTCCTCGATAAAGTCAGTTGCCACCAATCCCCTATCAGGCTTCTTGCCCTGCTTATTTACGGGGTATACCAGATGTAAATCGGGATGAGCCAACTTCTCAATCTGACGACACGAAGGACACTCTCCGCACGAATCGCCATTGTGGCGGTTGGTGCAGTGGAGATACTGCGTATATGCCAACGCCAACGGAAGTGTACCAGAGCCTGCCGCACCAACAAAGAGTTGAGCGTGGCTGATACGACCACCATCAACACCCGCTGCAAGTCGCCTTTTCAACTCGGCGTGTCCCTTTATATCGCAAAATCTCATCGCTTATCTCCTTCTCAAAATATGGTTCAACATCCCCCTTAAATCGATCTTCTCACGCCACACTGCGTATGCCAAGTATAGAACGATAAATATGGTCGAAAGCGTATATCGCAACACCTCGTTTGCAACCTCGAACTGCTCCGCCACAAAGAATATCGCCAATGCCAGCACCACATACTCCGTCATACGACCAAACTGATACGGCGTAGGATAGAAAATTCTATTCAGCACAACACTTACCGCCACCATAACCACCTCGGCAGCAAAGCGACTCCACGCTGCGCCATAATAGCCCCATCGTGGGATAAACAGTGCGCCAAAGCCCACCGAGCAGACCAAACCTGTGAGCGTTATCCACAGCGCAAACTTCGTCTTCTCCTCCCTCTTGTACCAGAACGACAGATTAAGCCAAACACCACTCAAAATGTTCGCTCCGAGTACTACCGGCAAGATATGTATTCCCTCGCGGAAATCACGACCAACAATCAGCGCAAAAATATCACGATAGAGGGCGATGGCGAGGAAGATAAACATCGATACCATCACAAAGTATTTCAACGCCGCTGCGTTCATCTCCTTGAACTCCTCCTTGTGGAAGTTAGAGAGGAAGAATGGCTCGGCTGCCAAGCGATACATCTGCGTGAAGAGTGTCATCACAACAGCAATCTTTGTGATTGCGCCATAGATGCCGAGTTGCGCCAACGAGCCTTCGGGTACGAGGTATTTGATTAGTTGTCTGTCGATAAACTCATTTGCCGTACCCGCCACGCCCGACAAGAGAAGTGGTAGCGAGTAGCCGAAAATCAGCAACAATAACGCCCAATCAATACGCAACGATATGCGCCCCGAAGCCACAACCACCGCCACAAGCGTTATGGTACTTGCCACAAGGTTGGCAACAAACGCCCAGCCCACGCCAAACTCCGAGTCGAACAGACCAATAGCCCAGAACGCCACTGCCAAGCCAACCTGCAAAATTATATTGAAGAGTTTTAGCGATACGAAGGTCAGCGCCTTGCCCTGCTCACGCAGTCGTGCAAACGGAATGCACGCCGCAACATCCATCATCACAATAGCCGCTACGGTAACAACATACAACGGATTTGCAGCGTAGACCTCACCCATCAGAGCCGAAGCCTCATTGCGGAAAATTGCCACTACTGCAAAGAATAGGAGCGATGCCAACGAAGTTATGCCCCAAGTGGTAGCAAAGAGTTTGCGTTTACTCTGCTCGATGTTGCCACCCTCCGACTCTGCCTTTGCAGCAAAGCGGAAGTAACTCGACTCCATACCCATCGTAAGCACCACAAGCGCAAACGGAATCAAAGCGTAGACATCGGTGATAATGCCATACGACTCGACACCAAAGATACGGGTATAGAATGGCGTCAGCAGATAACTCAGCATTCTGCCGAGTATGGTGCTGATACCATAGATAGCCGTCTGTTTTGCAAGTTTTTCGAGCATAATCCTCACGCATATGTGCATATACGCACACATATCAAGTCGCAAAGATAGGAAAAACTTTTTAAGTTTTTGCCATTTCCACCAAAATATCAATTTTGCAGTTCTAGACAAAAGACCAAATACCCGACTAAAAGTCATTCGTCGAGCGGGCGATTTATGCAAAAAACTGCGGGCGAATTTTATTCGAAAAACAGGCTTAAAATTAGCCCTAAAAACCATATCTGCAAGGAATATAACAACCTGTTTATCAAATAGTTTACCATTTCAACCTCCTACTATTATAACGATATTACAATCGGGATTATTTGCTATCATTTTGTATCAAAAAATTGCAAAGTTTTTTGGGCTAAAAAATGTAAATTAAACATCAAAAAAATGTCTTTGACGGAGAATATAAAGTAGGGCAATCTACAAGAGTAAATCAAAGGGTTAGAAAAATAATTTTGAAAAAATTCGTAATTCGCAATTCGCAATTCTAATTTTTTTTATACCTTTGCAGGCTGTTGCGTGTACGCATATGCGTTATACGCACACATAATTCACTAATTATTAACTTTTTAACGAGCGATTGTATCGCAAAAATTATTGTATGGAGAATACAAAAGTATCAGTCGAGAATTTCGATTGGGCAGCGTTTGAGAATGAGTCAGGTCTTTACGATCAGAGCGTAGAGCAGATTGAGAAGGCTTATGGCGATTCTATGTCTAACATCGCAGTAGGTGAGACCGTTGAGGGTACAGTTACTGAGATCAACAAGCGTGAGGTAATCGTAAACATCGGCTACAAGAGCGAGGGTGTTATCCCTGCATCGGAGTTCCGTTACAACACTGAACTTGCAGTTGGTGAGACTGTTGAGGTTTATGTTGAGTCGGTTGAGGATAAGGGTGGTCAACTCCTTCTCTCGCACAAGAAGGCTCGTCAGCTCAAATCGTGGGATCGTGTTAACGAGGCATTGGAGAACGATGAGATCATCAAGGGTTATGTTAAGTGCCGCACTAAGGGCGGTATGATTGTCGATGTATTCGGCATCGAGGCATTCTTGCCAGGTTCGCAGATTGATGTTAAGCCAATCCGTGACTACGATGTATATGTTGACAAGACAATGGAGTTCAAGGTTGTTAAGATCAATCAGGAGTACCGCAATGTTGTCGTTTCACACAAGGCTCTCATCGAGGCTGAGTTGGAGGCACAGAAGCAGGTTATTATGTCGAAGTTGGAGAAGGGCCAGATCTTGGAGGGTGTTGTTAAGAACATCACCTCTTATGGCGTATTCATCGACCTCGGTGGCGTTGATGGTCTTATCCACATTACAGATCTCTCTTGGGGCCGTGTTAGCCACCCAGAGGAGGTTGTTGCACTCGACCAGAAGTTGCAGGTTGTTATCATCGACTTCGATGAGACCAAGAAGCGTATCGCTCTCGGTTTGAAGCAGCTCACCCCACACCCTTGGGAGTCACTCGACGCTAACTTGAATGTTGGTGACACCGTTAAGGGTAAGGTAGTTGTTGTTGCTGACTATGGTGCATTTATCGAGATCGCTCCTGGTGTTGAGGGCTTGATTCACGTATCGGAGATGTCTTGGAGCCAGCACTTGCGTTCGGCACAGGACTTCATGAAGGTTGGCGACGAGGTTGAGGCTGTTATCTTGACTCTCGATCGTGAGGAGCGCAAGATGGCTATGGGTATCAAGCAGCTCTCGGCTGATCCATGGGAGGCAATCGAGACCAAGTACCCTGTTGGCACAAAGTGCACTGCAAAGGTTCGCAACTTCACTAACTTCGGCGTATTCGTAGAGATCGAGGAGGGTATCGATGGTTTGATCCACATCTCTGACCTCTCGTGGACTAAGAAGGTTAAGCACCCAGGTGAGTTCACTCAGGTAGGTGCTGATATCGAGGTTGTAGTTCTCGAAATCGACAAGGAAAACCGTCGTTTGAGCCTCGGCCACAAGCAGTTGGAGGAGAATCCTTGGAACGAGTTCGAGCAGCAGTACACTGTTGATTCAGTTCACACTGGTACCGTTGTTGAGTTGAACGACAAGGGCGCAGTTGTATCGCTCGGCGAGAACATCGAGGGCTTCGCACCTGCTCGTCAGTTGGTTAAGGAGGATGGCTCGACTATCAAGAAGGGCGAGACCGCAGAGTTCAAGGTAATCGAGTTCTCGAAGGCTACCAAGCGTGTAACTTTGTCGCACACTCGTATTTTCGAGGAGGTTAAGCGTGCAGAGGCAGCAGCAGAGAAGGCAGAGCGCAAGGCAGCAGCAGAGGCTACAAAGTCTACTGTAAAGAAGATTCAGCAGTCTGTTGAGAAGACCACTTTGGGTGATATCGCAGGTCTTGCAGAGTTGAAGGCTCAGTTGGAGAAGAAATAATTTTTCGAACAACGAGTTAAATAGTGGGGAGTGTCCGTAACAGGACACTCCTTTTTTGTTGCAAAATTATAGGTATAAATACCTATTTTGCATTTCAGGGGGTTATCGGTAGCCTTTTTTAGTTATATTTGTCCTCATAAAAAAGAAAAATAACTCAAACACCAAAGTATGTTATTGACAATTTTCAACTATGTGTGGCTCATAGCGATGTTCTGCGTAGTTCCCGCAGGCGTCTTGTGGTTGTGTCGCAAGTACCCTATTTGCGACAAAATCGGTCCAGTGATGATTCTCTATGCCATCGGACTCGTTATTGCAAATATCCCGATGCCGGCAGAGATTAAGACATTACAAGGTATCATCCCAACGATTATGATTCCGTTGGCTATCCCGATGATGCTCTTTGGTTGCACCTTCAAGACGAGCGAACTCTCGCTCCAAACACGAGTGGTGTTTAGTGGTGTTATTTCGGTGAGTTTGGCAGTTATGGGTGGTTATCTGCTCTTTGGCCAGGGTATTCACCAGGGAGCCGAAATTGGCGGTATGTTGGCGGGCAAATGCACAGGTGGAACGCTCAATGCTGCGGCAATCAAGGAGGGTTTGCGTATCAGTGATAGCACCTACATCTTGCTGACCACCTACGACATCGTAATCTGCTTCTTCTACTTCGTATTCCTCTTGGCAGGTGGTATTCGCTTGTTCCGTTGGCTCTATGGCGAGAAGACTCGCCTCGACATCTCGGAGGAGGATGCGCAAGTTATCAAGGAGGAGATGGCTGCCGTAAAGGCTAACCCTTACAAAGGTTTGTGGTCGAAGGCTGGATTGAAGCAGATATTCAAGGTTCTTGCCACCACTATTGCAGTTGTGATTGTGGCAGCAGGACTGTCCTACCTCATCGGTTGGATTTTCGATGCCGATTTGGCAAACTTTATGAACGAGAAGAAGGGCGGATGGTTTATGGCTCCGTTTATCCTTATGCTCACAACTATCGGCATTGGTCTTTCGTTCTACAAGCCGATTCAGAAGTTCGACAAGAGTTACGACCTCGGAATGTACCTTATATATATATTCTCGTTGGCAATTGCCTCGATGGCAGACCTTTCGAATTTGCAGATTATGGAGAATTTGAATATGATTGCATACCTCACATTTGCAATCTTCGTATCGTTGTTCATTCACGCCATCATCTGCCGCTTCTTCAAGGTTAATGCCGACTCGATGGTAATCTCGTCGGTGGCATTCATTAACTCGCCACCTTTTGTACCGATGATTGCAAATGCGATGAAGAATCGTGCTGCCCTCGTTACGGGTATTACATCTGGACTTATGGGCTATGCCGTAGGTAACTACCTCGGTATTGCGATAGCAAAATTGCTTCACTTATTCTAAAAAACGATTTACTATGAAGAGATTTTTTGCTTTGGCGATTAGTGCTATACTACTCGTATCGGCAACCGTCTCGGCAGAGCCAAAGGCGGAGAAGAAAGAGTTTCAGAAGGAGGCAACAACTGCCGACTCCAAAAAGCAGACCGTAAAGAAGGGTTGGAACTTTGCTCCATTCCCATCGATTGGTTACAATAGCGACACAGGTTTCCAGATTGGTGCTTTGTGCGAGATTTTCGACTATGGCGATGGCTCGACCTATCCGGCATACAAGCACAAGTTCAATGTCGATCTGTCGTGGACAACCAAAGACCAGGTTAAACTCCACTTCTTCTACGACTCGAAGTATCTTATTCCAAAGGTGCGTCTGACTGCGGCAGCGACCTACATTTTGGCACAGATGTATCCGTTTATGGGCTTCAACGGTAGTGCTTCGCCATACTACGACTTCCTTGCAAGTGGAAAGAAGCAGGATTATGGCGTGGCAATGTATAATGTCAAGCGCAATATGATGCGTGTTATGGCGGACTTCCAAGGCGATATCATCTCTCCAAAGTTCCGTTGGGCAGCAGGTATCTCGTATTGGTGGTACGACATTCAGGATGTATCGTTGAAGAAGTATAAGTTTAGCGAAAAGGCCGAGAACTACCTCGACGCACAAGGTATTCACTCACAATCGCTTTGGCAGTTGTATCAAAAGGCTGGCCTTATCCACGCAAACGAGGCACACGGCGGACACCATATCGAGTTTAAGGCTGGTTTGGTATACGACAGCCGTGAGCACGAGGCCGACCCTACACGAGGTATCTGGGCAGAACTCTATGCCTACGGCTCGCCAGATATTCTCAATGGTCGTGGCAAGAATGGCTACAACTACTTGAAGTTGGCTGCTCACTTCCGCCACTATGTACCTATTTGGAAAGATAAAATTGTATTTGCTTACCACCTCGCATATCAGGGATTGTTGGCAGGTCGTGCGCCATACTACACCTTGCAAAATATCAACACCCTTTACCTCCGCCAGATTATCTCGGACGGTTTGGGAAGTATCAACACCGTGCGTGGTGTGCCATACAACAGCGTGATTGGCGACGGCTATGCGTGGGCAAACTTCGAGATGCGATTTAAGTTGGTGTCGTTCCGCTTTATCAAGCAGAACTTCTACCTCGCAACCAACCCATTCTTCGATATGGGTGCGTGCGTACAGCCTTACCGCCTTGATGAGATGCGCTCAGTGCTTACAAACGATAGCCTTACGCCTACTGAGAAGGAACTTATCTATCGTGATGGTGCGAAGGAGAAGTTGCATATGAGTGCCGGTGTGGGTTTGAAGTTGGCAATGAACCGCAACTTTATCCTCTCGGCAGAGGTGGCGGTGCCACTCAACACCAAGATTTACACCACAACCAACGCCAGCGAGGGCTTCAAAGGAGAGGTGAAGATGAAAAACTCCTACAAGCCGGGTGTAAATATCGGATTGAACTATATTTTCTAAGAAATACCTTATTACAGACATCTGTATACCAATAGCGTTAGTCCCTGATTTAGGTCAGGGGCTTTTTTCTTGCGGTGTGCCACCGCATCTACAAATTTACCCACCCCCCAAACCCCCTCCGAGGAGGGGACTTGGTCGCAGAATAAAATTCTGCTCCGTGTGCTGTAAATAATGTTTGGGAGTTTTGTTTTTCTAACGAAAAACGGGAGTTTTTGCAAAAAGAACTTATCAGAACGATTTTTTCTTGAAGAAATATGATTTCTGTCGCTTCTTATCATCTTGGGTTCGGGCAACAAAAACCTTCTCGCCCGTATATGGGTTTTCGCCCGTGTAGAACATCACCGACGAGAGTGTCATTGGCGTAGGTGTTAAATCCTGCACCTGCTCCAAGGTGAAGTGCAACTTGCCCAGCACCTTCTGCGATAAGGCTCGCATATCCGCCTCACGACAACCAGGGTGCGAGGAGATAAAGTATGGTATCAACTGATAGCGCAACCCATTTTCACGGCAAATCTTATTGAACTTTGCATTTAACTCCTCGAACAACGAGAACGACGGTTTACGCATCAATTTGAGAACTCCGTCCTCGGTATGCTCTGGCGCAACCTTCAATCTGCCCGATGTGTGATGCACAATCACCTCACGCAAGTAGTCCGAGTTGTCGAACAAATCATAGCGAATACCACTACCGATATAGGCGTGCTTTACCCCCTTTGTCGAGCGAATTTTGCGGTATAAGTCGAGCAGAGGGCGGTGGTCGTTATTGAGGTTAGGGCAGACCTTTGGGTGCAGGCACGATGGGCGCACGCACTTGGCGCAAATAGCCTTATTCTTGCCTCCCAAGCCATACATATTTGCCGATGGGCCACCAATGTCAGTGATTGTACCTCGGAAGTCGGGCATCTTGGTTACCGCCTCGACCTCACGCATAATCGACGCCTCGCTACGAGATGAGATAAACTTGCCCTGATGTGCCGAAATGGTGCAGAACGAGCAACCACCAAAGCATCCACGGTGGATATTCACCGAGTGCTTAATCATCTCCCACGCAGGGATGTCGCCACGCCCCTTGTAGCGTGGATGCGGAGAACGCATATATGGAAGGTCGAATGCCGCATCCAACTCCTCGCTCGAAAGTGCTGAGTGCATAGGGTTGATTACGACATAGTCTTTGCCCGTCTTTTCGATAAGTATATTTTCGCTTTCGAGGCGGTTGCTCTCCACCTCCTCTTTCGTGAAATTCTCTCCAAAGGCTCGTTTATCCTTTCGGCACTGCTCGAAGGAGTGGAGCATTATCGTTTTGTCGCTCGGCAGAGCCTCAACAAACTTCTTATCCGCCAAAAAGCCGATTTGTTTCAACCCTCGCAAGAGTTTTGCGTTGTAGCCGTTGCGCATTGCTCGTGCCACCTCACGGATAACCCTCTCGCCCATACCATAGAGCAAGAAATCGGCTCCACTCTCGACCAAAATCGATGGTTTGAGCCCATCTTGCCAATAGTCGTAGTGGGTAAATCGGCGAAGCGATGCCTCGATACCGCCGATTAGAACGGGGGTCGAAGGAAACAACTTTTTGAGTATCTGGGTGTAGGTCGTAACCGCATAGTCGGGGCGGAAACCCGCAGCACCACCTGCGGTATAGGCATCATTGCTGCGGAGACGCTTATTGGCGGTGTAGTGGTTCACCATCGAGTCCATCACGCCCGCCGTGACGCAAAAGCAGAGGCGTGGAGTGCCGAACTTCTTAAAATCACGAAGGTCATCTCGCCAATTTGGTTGTGGAACAACAGCCACTCGCAACCCCTCGTCCTCGAAGAGTCGTGATACCACCGCCGTACCGAACGACGGGTGGTCGATGTAGGCATCACCCGAGAAGAGGACTATATCTACATAGTCCCAACCGAGAGAGCGCATCTCCTTGACTGTTGTTGGCAAAAATCCCATAGTAAGTGCAAAGTTAAAAATTAAAAGTTAAAAGTTAAAAATTTTGGTTGAGATTTTGGCATTGAATGGCATTCGGACTTCGCCCTTAATGGCATACAATGGCAGCGCAGTCTGCGACTGCTGAATGGCAAAAACTATCACCCCCCCTCCTAAGTTAGGGGCGAACGACCACCCAATATATTGTCCCCCTAAGTTAGGGGGACGAGCATAGCGGAGGGGGTATGTAAAAAAGTTAATAACTAAAAGCCGCATAAACAACAGACCCCACCGCCCTAACAGGCACCTCCCCTAACTTAGGGGAGGAATAATTTTAATTTAGTCGGCTTGTCATTCAGCGACCATCGGAAGCGAATGCCATTTATTTCTGCCGACAACTTTGCAACTCTCAAAAATAATTTCTAAATTTGTGGTATAGTAAAACATAAAAATAAAATTTGCCTATGGTTAAATAACAGACAATAGGAACATATAGAGATAAAAAGCGTTAGCTTATATTCTTGCTTTCGAAAATCGCCAATTTTACAAAAGCACTCATGGAATAGAGTTTGACGCTCACATCGTATGGTGTGGGCTTTATTCCGTATATTTGGGTGCAGGTGTTTGGCGATACCTCGAAAGCAAATAGAAGGCAATTTAGTCCGCACTTTTTATTTGTCTTGTTCCAAGAGAGGTATTTATCTGCAAAACGGACTTTTTTTATTACACAACTAAAAAAATGAAGAAAACTATGGAAAACAATAGCACTTTGAAGGCCATTGCCGGTCTTATCACACTTATCGTTTTATGTTTCAC
>JAGCLL010000052.1 GCA_017647025.1 Alistipes sp.
CGACACACTGCCTGCCGAGGCATCGACCAAATCGGTGTAGATGGTCTGAATCAAATCGACCACCACCATATCGGGCTTTATCGCCTCGCACTGTGCAACGATATTTTCGAGGAGCGTTTCGGTATAGACCACGCAATCCTCGTTGTGAATGCCGAGTCGCTCGGCACGCATTTTAATCTGCTCGGCAGACTCCTCGCCCGATACATAGAGCGTGCGTAGGTTGTTGTCCGCCAAGGCAAGTTGCAGTGCGAGAGTCGATTTTCCGATACCCGGCTCACCGCCCACAAGGATAACCGAACCTGGCACCAAACCGCCACCTAAGACACGATTAACCTCGCTCTGACCTACATCAATGCGCTTTGTTTCGCCCGTTTTGATGTCTTGCACCTTCTGTGGTTTCGCTTTCGGTACTGCTGACGATGTTACCGCCGCAGCCACCGAAGAGCCTTTCTTCGCCACTACCAACTCGTCAAAAGTGTTCCACGCACCGCACGAAGGGCACTTACCCAACCACTTCGGAGCATCGTATCCGCACTCCCGACACACATAAGCCTTCTTTGCCTCTGCCATAATCTTTTTGCTTTTAGCCATTGACCTTTGGTCTTCACTGCTCCGCTTCGGCAAAGTCTGCAAGCAGCCTATGCACTCAGCTTAATCGCAGCGGTGGCCATTAGCCATTAGCTTTTTTTCATACCCCCCTCCGCTTCGCTCGTCCCCCTAACTTAGGAAGACAATTTTGCATTTGCAAAATGTCCAAGTGTGTTACCCACCTCCTAAATCCTCCTCCTGTGAGGAGGACTTGTCGCTACGCTCCACTAAATACTCTATATATTCCTCCCCTAAGTTAGGGGAGGTGGCTGAAAGCCAGAGGGGTCTGTTATTTCTGCAAAATTAAAAATTTTTGCGCATAATTCCACAACTCTCGAAAATAATTTCTAAATTTGTAGTGCAGTCTACGGATTGCAGACATAATTAGTGAAAGTGTTTCGCTAATCCTTGGGAATAGAATTTGGCGATTTTAATAGTACAAGGAAGCAGTAACACTCACCACCGTTTTTGGTATATTTCTTCTCTATATACCATTCGGTGTGGGGTATTGTTTATTTGTACTAAGGCCACGCCAAATGCCTATTCCCAGATAAACGAACTGCCTCACACTTTCTTTTTATACTAACCGCACATTCGAGGCAGGTGAGCAAAATGAGGAAACTATGGATTTCAAGGAGTCTATTAAAGATTTATCAGAACGCATAATTGCTTATAAAGACCTATTGCATAATGAAGAGCAGACAAAAGACTCTTTGATTAAGCCGTTTGTTCGCTTAATGGGATATGATAGTTCTAATCCATTGGAGGTTAAGGCTGAAATGCATTGTGATGTAGGGATAAAGAAAGGTGAGAAAGTCGATTACTGCATATTAAATAATGGTGAGCCTATTATTTTGATAGAATGCAAGCGTTATGGCGAAAATCTATCTACTCACTACAATCAGCTATTTCGATATTTCAGTGTATCCGAAGCAAAGTTTGCGATTTTAACCAATGGTATTACATATCAATTTTTTACAGACCTTGTAAAACCAAATATAATGGATGAAAAGCCATTTATAGAGATTGATCTCACAAATATCGAAGATTGGCAAATAGATGAAATTCAGAAATTTCACAAGTCTGTCTTTGATGCTGAGCGTATTCGAAATGCTGCAAGAAAACGCAAAGATACGGAAGACTTGGCTACTAAATTAAAGAACACAATCAAAAACGAACTTCACTCTCCTTCTGAAGATTTAGTGAATTTCTTTATAGAAAAAGTTTGTGGAAAAGAACTTTCGCAAGAACTCTTTGTATATTTTTCAGAAGTAGTGAAACGACACTTCGTTGATTTAATTGCGGACAAATCAAAT
Source organism: Alistipes sp. (assembly GCA_017647025.1). GTDB lineage: Bacteria > Bacteroidota > Bacteroidia > Bacteroidales > Rikenellaceae > Alistipes. The sequence goes on from JAGCLL010000052.1 coordinate 1,905, forward strand.
GTTGCTACAACTCACCCTCACCACGATATTGGCACCAATAGACATAGGACTACAACTTCTTCGGGAAAAGACAAGTCACAATATGCTATTAATGGTAAAGGTTGTTATGGCAAATGTCCTCTTCCAAAGGAAGTTGTTAAAGAGTATCTAAAACAGTACAATATCTTATCCATAGAGCAATTGCAGGATATTTTCTTAGATGATTTGCAGGGTAGCAGGTTGGGAGTTATACGAGCAAAAATAGAAGACAAGAATGTCAAAAGATATTATAAAATAGAAGACCATAAATTGGGAATTATTTATGTATGCAAAGATTGGTATCCTTGGACTATTACCAATTTTATATCCCATGTCAATACAAATATCGAAGGTATAACCATCACTAAAATAGAGTAATAAATGAGAACAAATCTTACGGGCGGTATAACCTCTTTTGTAGTATTTTTCGTTATGCTTGCTCTAATTGTAGAAAATATTGCTGTTATATTGGGATTTATAGGAATTGTTGCAGCGATAGCTATAGTGATTATTGTTGCGAAAAATAGTGCAGAAAAAGAGCAATCAAGGCAACAAGAAGCCTACGAGGAGTATGCACAAAAGAGGGAGCAGCAAAAGATTAAATCAACCCAGTCGAAAATAGATAATGCGTTAGAACTCTTAACCGAGAAGCACGGAATACCCGATAGAGTTATACGCCCTAATGATTTGACGGATTATGGTTATTTTGCACTATTTGTTGACCATAAAGTTATCTATATCAATGATATTGCATTTCCATTTGCCGACATTGCATCATATAAATTAGTGGATAATTGTCAAATTACCAAGGGTGATATTAGCGGAAGTATTACAACATCAGCAGATAAAAAAGATATTGTTATTAGCAGTTTGGCAGGCGATTTTTGGGGAGGTAAGACGGGTGCTATTATAGGTGGTGCTACTGCACAAAAACATTCATCGGTAAACCTTGTGCAAAATAATGATACTCTCGTTCACGACTACACTTTGTTAATCAATCTGAAAGGTATTAATCGTGAAGGTATTGAGATGCATATCGGCGATGATTGGCGATTAGCCGCAGAGTTAGAACACCTATTCGACCAAATAATCAAAGAGAGCAATTCCTCGATGCCATAGGTATCGAAAACGATACTCGGCATAGGGAGTATAGGGAATTTAATGAGATTAGGGAGAATAGCATTCGCTAAACTCCCTAAATTCTTTAATTTTACGAAAAAAGCCAATGGCTAATAGCAAAAAAGCCGAGCAGAAAATATAATCTGCTCGGCACCTTTAATTCTCAATTCTCAATTTTCAATTCTCAATTGCAAACTATTTGAATAGTTTGTAAATATCATTTCCGTTGGCAAACAGCACCAACGCCAAAATCAGCGCCATACCGATATACTGTGCGACCTCCAAGACCTTTTCGCTCACCTTGCGGCCCGTAATCATCTCCCAGAAGGTGAATATCATATGTCCGCCATCGAGTCCGGGGATAGGAATGATATTCATCACTGCCAAGATAATCGACAAGAACGCCGTCATTGACCAGAACTGGTGCCAATCCCACTCCGAAGGGAAGATATTGCCGATAGCGATAAAACCGCCCACGTGCTTGTACAAACCGGTGTCAGGCTTAACGATAAGCACCAACTGATCCCAATAGTTTTTGATTGTCTTGGCGGTCAGTCGTGCGCCCGCACCAAACGACTCGAAGAAACCATACTCC
>JAGCLL010000053.1 GCA_017647025.1 Alistipes sp.
ACAACCGCAACGGTTGTCCTTTTTTTTGTTCGGCAAGGTAGGTGATTACAGATTTTTTATTTATCTTTGCAATATATAACAACCAAAAAACAATTAAAACAAAACGAGTATGAAAAGATTTTCAACTATCATTCTTGCGCTGATTGTTGCAGTTGCACCTCTCTATGCGCAGAAAAATCCAGATTTGCGTTGGCTCCCTAAAACACCTTCGCACCGTGCAGAACTTATCTTGCCACAGGTTAAGGGTTACAACATCTACAAGGCCGATTTACACATTCACACAGTATACTCTGATGGTGATGTATCGGCTAAGGGTCGTGTAACAGAGGCTTACTACGATGGTTTGGACATTATCGCCATTACCGACCACATCGAGTATCGCCCTTACGAGGCACAGATGTTGAAGGCTACACAGGGCTACCACGAGGGTGGCGCTCCAAAGCCAAAGAACCATCATCTCACCTACAAGCCTGCCAGCGAAGAGGGTATCCTCGCAGACCTCAATGTTCCTTACAATGAAGCAAAGAAGCCAGGTGAGCGTTTAGGTATGGTCGTTATTCCGGGTGTTGAGATGACTCGTCACCCCGACAAGATTGGTCACTACAACTTCCTCTTCATCGAGGATGCAAACACCATCTATGATCCAGATCCAGAGCAGTCTATCCGCAACGCTAAGAAGCAGGGTGCGCTCGTTATGCACAACCACCCAGGTTGGAGGCGTAAGACCGTTGATATGAATGAATTCCACCAGCGCCTCTACGACGAGAAGTTAATCGATGGCGTAGAGATTGTTAATGGAGGAAGTTTCGGCCCTAAACTCATCCACCGCTGCCTTGACCGCAAACTCTTTATGGCGGCTGCAACCGACATTCACTCTACCACTGCACACTCATACGGACAGCGTGATTACTTCCGCACTTGTACATTTGTACTCGCCAAGGACCTCTCTTTGAAGTCGGTGCGTGAGGCGCTCGAAAAGAGAAGAACACTTGCTTTCTCTCACAACAATGTAATGGGCGAGGAGAAACTTATCGAGGAGTTCTTCCACAACTCTGTTTCGATGAAGGTTATCTACACATCGTCGAAGGGTGAGAAGACCGTTGTAATGACCAATACAACATCTATCCCATACCGTCTCCGTCGTGGTGGCAAGGGAGAGGGCACGCTCCTCGATCCATTCCAGAGCATCACTTTCAAGGTAGCAAAGGATAAGGATCTCTCGTTCACTGTTATGAACTTGTGGACTGCTGATGACGAGCATCCAAACAGCAAGCGCTTACATGTTTGCTACCCTGCAAAACTCCTTAATAAGAAATAGGTATACCCGTAGCGTATGGATATAGCACAGCAAAAACGCAAGGAGAATATCGCCGAGTACATCTTGTATCTGTGGCAGTTGGAGGATTTGTTGCGAGCGTTACAGTTCTCGCCAGAGGCGATTTACTCGACACTCGTAAAGCCTCGTAAACTCGACCAGCAGCAGGAGCAGATGCTCTTGGCGTGGTATCTCGACATCGCAGCTCTTCTTGCACAGGAGCAGAAGGAGGAGAGCGGTCATCTTGACCACACTCTGCACCTAATCTCCGACCTGCACGATTTGCACTTGCGACTGATGCAGCAACAGGAACTTGGAGCAGACTATCGCCAACGCTACGCAGCCTTTACTCCCCATCTCTCGGCACTTCGTGCTAGACTTGGAAAAGAGAGTGATATGAGCGATATAGAGTTGTGTTTCCGAGCCCTCTACGCCGCTATGCTCTACCGCATTAAGGGGCAAGGCGAGAAGGCTGTAACGGACACCATCGAGGTTGTATCGCCAGTCATCGCTCTACTCACCGACTACTATCACAAGGTTGAGCGAGGCGAAATTGACCTTTTCAAGGAGTAGGCATATATATCTTCGTATAGAGAGGGTGTCCAAGAGATTTCGTGGACACCCTCATTTTATTAAGTTGGTAAAAATTTATCTTCCCTACTCGCTTTCTTCTCTCGTCTTTTTATTATCTTTGTGCCACTATGACAAATGAAGATATACTCAAAGGTTTGAACCCTGCGCAGCGTGCAGCAGTCGAGGCATACAACTACCCATCATTGATAATTGCGGGTGCAGGCTCGGGCAAGACACGAGTCCTGACCACTCGTATCGCCTATATGCTGGCGCAAGGTGTACCACCCCACTCCATTTTGGCTCTCACCTTCACCAATAAGGCGGCTCGTGAGATGCGTGAACGCATCGAAAAGATGGTAGGTACCCAGAGCAAATATATCTGTATGGGCACTTTTCACTCTGTTTTCTCACGAATTTTGCGTGAGAATGCCGATGTATTGGGTTATCCGAAGGAGTATACCATATACGAGCCTACCGACTCGAAAAATCTGCTAAAAACCATCATCAAAGAGCGTAACCTCAACGACGAGAAGTATAAGCCAAACATTATCGCTTCTCGCATTTCGATGGCGAAAAACAACCTTATCACGCCAGGGGCATACCTTCAAAATTCGATGTTAGCAACCGAGGATCGCCAACTTCAAATTCCAGAATTCGGC
>JAGCLL010000054.1 GCA_017647025.1 Alistipes sp.
CCCTACTACTCACGAGGCGTTACACGCCTGTTAAATCAGCAATTCAAGGAGGCAATCGAGGATTTCGACAACTTTATCCGCTACGAGAAGAAGGTTGCCGATGCCTACATCAATCGTGGTGTTTGCCACCTCTACCTCAAAGATACCGTGCGTGCTTATGCCGACTTCGACCTTGGCATTCGCACCAACCGAGAGAGCCCTACGGGCTACAATCGCCGAGGCGTGTTGCTCTTGCAACAAAATCGCTTCGAGGAGGCAGAAAAGGATTTCGATATGGCAGTGAAGTGCGACTCGACATTGGCGATGTCATTCTTTAACCGTGCTTTGGTCTATAACGAAACCAATCGCCCTATGCAATCGTTATCCGACCTTGACCGAGTAATTCAATTAGACTCAACAAGTTCGATTACATACTTCAATCGTGCGATAATTCGCTCACGAGTAGGCGATTACAATCGAGCCCTCGAAGATTACAACAAAGTTGCGGAGTACTCTCCCGACAATGTTTTAGTCTATTACAATCGTGCGTTACTATACCAGCAGTTGGGAGAAATCGAGCGTGCAAAAGCGGATTACACAAAGGCGATTGAACTCTACCCCGACTTTGCAAACGCCTATCTCGGTCGCAGTTACTTGCGCCACCTTCTGCGTGATTACAAGGGTGCAAGAAGCGACAAGCAGATTGCCGAGCGAAAAATTGCGGAGTATAAATCTCGCCTAAACGACACGACATATTCGATTTATGCCGACACAACTCGCCGATTTGACAAGTTGCTCTCTTTTGAGAGCAAGTTGGCTGGCTCATCGTTTGAGCGTATAACCTCACGCCGCACCACTGACGAGAAGATGGCGTTGTTGCCAATGTTCAAGTTTACATTCACGCAGGACTCGACCGAGCAGACCGCTACGGCGCAGAAGTTCCATTCGCAACGAGCCGAGGATTTCATCGAGCGACTCAACAACCCATTATTGGCAATTTCGTGCCGAGAGAGCAATATCGCACCTGACTCGCTCGTAGCGATAAATCGTCGTTTGAAGGCAAAAACTCGCACCGCAACACCAACCTTTGAAGAGTTATTCTCGTTGGCTATTTCGGAGTCGTTGGTCAAGCAGTACACCAATGCTGTAAACACCTATACATCAGCGATACAAGCCTCGCCAACTAACCCATTCGTCTATCTCAACCGAGCAACCACCCAGGCGGAGATGATTGATTTTATCTCCTCGATTGAGAGTGCATATCAGCGTATTTCGATTGAGAGCGACCCTGCACGGCAGTTGCACAACCGCACTACTCGCACCTACAACTACGACGAGGCGATTGCCGATTTGACCAAGGCGATAAAACTCCATCCAGGTTTTGCCTACGCCTACTATAACCGTGCAAACCTCTTGGCGTTGTCGGGCAAGTTACCAGAGGCATTCGAGGACTACTCGAAGGCTATCGAGTTGAATCCTCACTTTGCCGAGGCGTACTACAATCGTGGTTTGATACAAATCTATATGAAGGATACTCGCAAGGGCTGCCTTGACATATCGAAGGCGGGCGAGTTGGGTATCGAGGAGGCTTACGAGGTTTTGAAAACCTACGCAAATCAGTAAAACACAATATAAACTTAAATAAATTAAAGTATTATGACTCAATCTATTCAAAAGAAATTGAACGACTCTGCGTTGGCTCGTTGGAGTGCGATGGTACTCATCGCCTTGATGATGCTCTTTGCGCATATGTTCGTTGATGTAATCTCTCCTATCAAGGAGTTGATTCAGATTCAGCGTGGCTGGACATCTGATGTATTCGGAACCTATGCAGGCTCGGAGTATCTGCTCAATGTATGGGGCTTCCTCATCGTTGCAGGTATTATTCTCGACAAGATGGGTATTCGCTTTACTGGTCTTACCTCGGCTATCGTAATGGTTGTGGGTGCTTGCATCAAGTATTTCGCAGTTAGCGAGGCTTTCATTGGCACAGGCTTGGAGGCTTGGCTCAACTCGTGGTGGGTTGCTATGCCAGCAAGCGCAAAACTCGCATCGTTTGGCTTTATGATCTTCGGTTGCGGTTGCGAAATGGCAGGTATCACCGCATCGAAGGCTCTCGCAAAGTGGTTCGAGGGCAAGGAGATGGCTTTGGCTATGGGCTTGGAGATGGCTCTTGCTCGTGTAGGTGTATTTGTAATCTTTACTATCTCGCCTCGTTTGGCGGGTATTGGTGGCTTGGAGCCTTCGGTTGTTAAGCCGGTTGCATTCTGCACTGCATTGCTCTTTATCGGCCTGTTGTGCTACTCTATCTTCTGCGTTATGGACAAGAAGTTCGATAAGCAGTTGGGCGCAGAGGCTGCGCAGGGCGAGAGCGAGGAGGAGTTCAAGTTCTCTGATGTAATCAACATCTTCAAGAGCAAGTTATTCTGGATTGTTGCAATGCTTTGCGTGTTGTACTACTCGGCAATCTTCCCATTCCAGAAGTTCGCTGCAAATATGTTGCAGAGCAACCTCGGACTCGATGCTACCACCGCAGCCGACATCTTCCGTTGGTTCCCTATCGGTGCGGCTTGCATCACCCCACTCCTCGGTTGGTTCCTCGACAAAAAGGGTAAGGGCGCAACAATGCTTATTCTCGGCTCATTGCTGATGATTATCTGTCACCTCACCTTCGCGTTGGTATTGCCGGCATTCCCAAGCACAATTATCGCCTTTGCAGCGATTATTTTGCTCGGAATATCGTTCTCGTTAGTTCCTGCATCGTTGTGGCCTTCGATTCCGAAGATTATGGACAAGCGCTTCTTGGGTAGTGCATATTCGCTCATCTTCTGGGTGCAGAACTTTGGTTTGAGTGGAACACCTATGATTATCGGTTGGGCGTTGGAGAAGAGCAATCCAGGCGTTGCCGAGCAGATTGCAGCCGGCGCAGAGGGCGTTGTCTACAACTATACCCTTCCAATGTTGATTTTCGCATCGTTGGGTGGTTTGGCGTTGTTGTTCAGCCTTTGGTTGAAGGCTATGGACAAACGCAACGGCTACGGCTTGGAGTTGCCAAATATCAAGGAGTAATCCGACTGATATAGCATAATATAAGGTGGAGTTTTGCTCCACCTTATTTCGTTTTATTATAGACCTCTACGAGTTTATCGCACATCGTTGCCCACGAAAACCGTTTGCGCTCGGCAGGGAAATTCTCGGCAAAATGGGCTAACGCATCATCTTTGTAGAGTCTTTCTATCGCATCGGCAATGCTCTCCGTAGTAGGCTCACAGACAAAGCCAACCTTGCCATCTGCAACAATTTCAGGCAGACCACCCACTCGCGTTACAACCATCGGCACCGAGAAGTTGTAGGCTATCTGCGTCACGCCACTCTGCGTAGCGGTGCGGTATGGCAAAATGAGCGCATCCGCCACCGAGAAGTAGTTGCAGACATCTTCATCTTTCACAAAACCCTCGTGTAGCACTACCCTCTCGCCCAAGCGGTCAAGCGCAGTGCGGTATTGCTCTTTATCGTTGTAAAACTCGCCTGCAACGAGCAGTCGCAACGCCTTATCCTCAATCTTCTCGAACGCCTCCAAAAGCAAATCCAAGCCCTTATAATCACGAATAAGACCGAAGAAGAGCAAATATCGCTTGTCGGCATCGAGTCCAAGTCGCTGGCACGCCTCGGTGCGCTCTACCCTCTCGCCAAAGTTCTCGAACATCGGGTGAGGCGAGAAAATCGCAGGGGCGGAGGTGTAGGCCTTTAACTCATTGCCCACCTGCTCCGACATATAGACAAAGCCATCTACCGCACCGAGGTAGTAGCGGTTGAATGGCTTATCAATCAGATGGTGTTCGTGTGGCTCGACATTATCGATTTGGCAGATGACCTTCGTCTTGCCGTTTCGGCGGGCGATGCGGCAGATTGTGCCGAAGCAGGGCGCCATAAACGGAGTCCAATACTTCATCAAAATCATATCGGGAGCCTCACGACGGAGTCGCTCGCCAAGCGCCACCCAATTCAGAGGGTTGCAGGTGTTCACTACGCGCTCGATATCCAAATCGTGCGGTGGTGGCGTATCGACCGTTTGACTTTTGCCGGGGAATAACAGCGAAGGGTATTGCAGCGAGAAGGTATAGACCTTAACCTCATCTCCGCGACTCTGATACTCACGCGCCATAGTCTCCATAATCGCCGCCAAACCACCACGATATGGGTGCGCAGGACCAAGAATTACAATCTTCATACCAATCTCTGTTTTGTATCCGTTTCACAAAGATACAAAAAAAGTTGAGAGTGGAGAGTTGAGAGTGGAGAATTATTATAAAAAAACGATTTAGAGGATAGCATTGTCCCCTTAAATAGGGGGACGAGCATAGCAGAGGGGGTATGTAAAAAACAATGGCTAAAAGCCACTCTCAACTCTCCACTCTCAACTACTCGCTTTTCTCCCCTTTCGATTTGTGTTTGCTGTTGGCAATGGATTGCAGGGCGAGATAGTGTGCGCCATAATCAAGGAGGTTTTGCCACTCGGTGCGGAAGATGTCGAGGTGTTCCTCCTCCTCGGCGGACATCTCCTGAAAAATCTTGTGCGTAACGGCATCGTCCTCGGCTGCGCAGAGGCGAGAGTACTCGTTATAACTATCAATCGTACTCTGCTCCAACTTCACTGCAAAATAGAACGCCTCGACAGGCTCGTCAATCTGCTGCACCTTGTGCGAAGGGTTCATATCGACCTTGCCATTGAGGAACAAAATTCGCTCGGCAATATGCTCGATATGCTCCATCTCGGCAATCGAGATACGGCGCATCAGGCGTGCGAGGTGTTCGTACCCCGCATCCTCGAAGATAGTGTGAAAATAGATATACTGCAAGGTTGTCGAAATCTCCTTGCCAAGTGCATCGTTCAAGCGCTCGATGCTACGCTGATATTTAGAAGTCTGCTCCATAAAAATAACCTTTTACGAAGCAGACTTACTTGCAAAACCGATACCAAACGAGGCTTATTCCTCCTCTTTGTACTCAAAGATGTCGCCGGGCTGACAATTCAACTCGTGGCAGATGGCTTCGAGCGTCGAAAAACGGACTGCTTTGCCCTTGCCGGTTTTAAGAATTGAGAGGTTTGCAGGCGTTACGCCTACCCTCTCCGAAAGTTCGGTAAGCGTTATTCCGCGCCGAGCCATCACCATATCAAGTTTTACTTTTATTCCCATTTTTAGTTGCTCATTTTAAGTTCCTAACCTATAACCAAAAACGAAGATAAGAAAAAAATCGTTAATTTCCAAATTTATCTAATCACTCTATAACTAACTCGAAATGTCGCAAAAGTCGTATTATAAGCCTTTTTTGTTGCGAATTATCGCCAAATTAACTAATTTTGCCTAATAATCTCAATAAGGAATATGGCAGAGAAGACAAACTATAATTTTTCGGTTGCGCCCGAAAAAGTTGATTTTATGCTCCACGCAACCATCGAATCGCTCTGTTCGGACATCTTGAATGTCGCAGGTGTCGATGCAAAGCACAAGGGCATCAGCGCCGATGTATTGATGCAACAAAACCGCTCGTGGGTGCTTTCTCGCCTATCGGTTGAACTCGACCGCCAACCCAAGCAATACGAGGAGTATGGCATTCTCACTTGGGTAAATCCGCACACATCACGCCTTATCTCGACTCGTAATTTCGAGTTGAGCGACAGCGAGGGCAAGCAGTTTGGCCGTGCGGTGTCGCAGTGGTGCGTAATTGACTTCGAGAAGCGTATGCCAGTATCGTTGGAGGAGGTTGAGCACCTCTTCACTGATAAGTTCTGCGATGCACCATCGCCTTGCGAAGCGCCACGAAAGGTGCGAGGCATTGAGCCGAGCGTAACCCGTAAGCACGAGGTGCGTTATAGCGATATCGACTTCAACCGCCATGTGAACACAATGCGTTATATCCGTATGATGCTCAATACCCTACCGATTGAGTATCTGACCGAGCCACGCCCGCTCCGCCTCGACATTCACTTTGCGAAGGAGTGTCGCTTGGGCGAGGTTCTGACCATCGGCTATGAGCAACGAGAAAATCTCTCGCTATTTGAAATTCGCAATGGCGAAGACGCAGTCGCCTGCACCGCAGCAATTGAGTGGAAGTAAAAAAATCGAGGAAAATCCTCGATTTTTTTTGCTATTAACTATTCTTATTTTGCAAAAAAAGAGTGGAGAAAAATCTCTCCACTCTCAACTTTCAACTCTTAACTTGAAAACTATTTCTCTGGTCGCATTACGATATAAGCCATATTATTGTCGGCCAAAACCTTCGCTGCGAGAGCCTTCAAATCATCGTAGGTCAACTCCTCGACTGCCTTCTTGTACTCGGCAGCAAAATCAACGCCACGATAGTTGTACTCATCGAGCCAATCAACCCAGTTATGGTTAGACTGAATCTGATTCTCGTACTCCTTCAAGAGGTACTTGCGAGTCTTCTCAACATCCTCCTTATTAGGACCCTCGGTTGCAATCTTCTTAATCTCGGCGATTACAATCTGGCTCAACTCGTCAGCCATCTGCTCGTTGGTGTCGAACATGACAATTAGTTGATACCAAGGCCTGTACTCTGCCATAGCACGACCACCTACACCTACGCTGTAAGTACCACCCTTCTCCTCACGGATAGAGATAGTATAGCGGCTACGGAGCACGTGCGAAAGTACATTCATCGCAACACGATTCTTGATAGTGTAGTCCATATCGCCAGTGAAGATGCGTGTAACACCAACCTTTGGCTGCTGCATCTTAACCTTGAAGTCATTTACAACCTCTCCCTTAACTGCACGAACACCATCATCTGCCAACTTGTTGAGTTTCTTCGATACTGGCAACGAGCCGAGATACTTCTCAACGAGTGGCTTCAAAGTTGCCAAATCTACATTACCAACGATATAGGTAGTAAAGTTTGCAGCATTCGAGAACAGTGCCTTATAAGCAGGCTCAATCTGCTCGAACTTAACCATATCGAGGATTGCAGGTGTAAGTTGCTGACGACGGAAGTGGTTGCCATAGAGAGTCTTCTGACGCTCCACGCCCGAAATGTAGTCAGGGTTTGTCTGCGCATTCTCGATGTAAGGGCGATACTGATTCATAATTACATCGTAATCGTCCTTCGAGAAGCGAGGAGCAGTGAACTGCAAGTAGATCAACTGCATAATAGTTTCAAGATCCTTTGGTGAGCCCTGTCCTACAACGCCAACCTCGTAGTCGTCAACACCAAGGCTAACATCTGCATCCTTGCCCGAAAGTTGCTTGCGCAAGTCGGTTGAAGAGAACTTCGATACACCCATATAGTTGGTCATAATTGGAAGGAATGCCGAAGTCCAGTACAACTCATCGCTCAATGACGACTGTCCGAAGTGCGCCTGCATCGACACCTTAACCTCGTCAGCCTTGAAAGTTGTAGGCTTAACAACAACCTTCAAACCATTCTTCAATACCCAAGTAGTTGTGCCGAGAGCCTCATTCTTCGACTCCTTCTTCACTGCCGAGCCCTTCAACTTTGCATCAGCCGGAATGAGTGGCTCCTTAACGGTGTTATCAGCGTAAGGTGCGATGTCCGAAGCCTTAACCTTTGCCAAAACCTCTGCCAACTGCGCCTCGGTAGGATTTACCAAACCTTCACGCTTTGGAGCATTAACAATCAACACCTGGTTGTGGTCGGTGATATACTTGGCAATGGTCTTATTGATTGCCTGCAATGGCAACTGTGCGATAATTGTGCTATCCAACTTCCACTCTGTCTCTGCGTCAGGCATAGGAGTATTCTTGCGGAAAGCATTGATGTAGCGATGAACATACTGACCATTCTTGCGGTCGTTGCGATTGTTGTATGCCAACTCCTGTGCCTTCATCACATTGTTCTTTGCACGCTCCAACTCTCCCTCGGTAAAGCCGTGGCGACGGATACGCTCCAACTCGGTGTATGCGGCCTCTAAACCTGCGAGAAGTTTACCGTCCTGTGTATTTACGCCAACAGCAACCGCAGCAAAAGTTGGGCAAATGCCTACTCCACCTTCGTTGAAATATGCACCTGTAAATGGAGCATTAGGCTTCATCTTAATCTCCTGCAAACGAGCATTTGCCATATCCTCGGCGAGTTCAGTAATAAGGCTCAACTGCTCGGCAATAATAGTATTGTTGTACTGCTTTGGCAACGCCTGACGCTTAACAAAGATTGTTGCGCTGGTCTCGTCCATCTCTGGGTCCTCGAAGATTGAGATAATAGGCTCCTTGTTGTCTGGCACCACAATAACCTCCTTCTGCGGAGCATCAGCCGGCGAAGCAGGAATATCTGCCATCAACTTCTGCAACTTTGTCTCCACCTCGTCTACATTGACATCACCAACGATAACTACTGCCTGATACTCAGGGCGATACCACTTCTTATAGAAGTTTTCGAGTGACGAGTGGCTGAACGACTTCAAGCCATCGAGATGACCGATAAGGTTACGGTGCTCGTAGCGAGTACCCTTACCGAGAGCCTTCAACATCTGAATAGTTCCACGCCACGATGCGCCATCACGCATACGCAACTCCTCCATAATCACACCACGCTCTGCGTCGATCTCCTTTGGCTGCAAAGCGATAAAGTGCGACCAATCGTGAAGGATAAGCATTGCTGTATCAACGATACCTGGGCGAATAGTCGGAACATCTTTGAGGAGATACTGAGTGTAATCCCACGAAGTACCTGCATTGAGGTTTGTACCAAACTTAACTCCTACGGTTTCGAGGTACTCGATAAGCATCTTGCCAGGCAAGTTCTTCGTACCATTGAAAGCCATATGCTCCAAGAAGTGAGCCAGACCCTGCTGGTCATCCTCCTCCTGAATAGCGCCTACATCGTGCAAGATGTAGAAATCAGCCAAGTTCTTCTGCTTGTCGTTGTGGCGAAGGTAGTACTTCATTCCGTTAGGAAGTGTACCCACACGAACAGCCTTGTCCGCAGGGATAACCGGAATCTGTTGCGCTCCCGGTTGCGCAGCCACCGCAAAAGCAACTAACAATGCGATGACGGATGTAAATAATTTTCTCATTTTAATAGATATTTTGAGTTATAATTTCGTATTCATACTCTGCCTATTACTGTGTAGTAACGCCTTCAAAAGCGCATTTATTGCCTTTGCACACTACATAATAATGCAATTTCGGACAAATATACGAATTTATTCTAAAAAACACAAAAACACCCCCTGCAAATAAAAATGCAAGGGGGTGCTTTCTTCAATCTATCGTTATAGAGTTACTCGATTGTCTCGGTATCCTCCACAACCTGCTGTGGCAAGAGATATGACTCCTCTGGCGTCTTCTCCAAAACCCATACTACCCAATCAGCCCACTCGTTCCAAGCAGCCCAAGTAGGTGTATTATCATTTTCTGGCTTGTTTGCAAGATAGGTACTCTTCCACGCCTCCACTGCTGCTGCACGAGCCTCAGGGTCCGGAGTTACAGGATAGACATAGTGAGGGAAGTTATCTTCCGCCCACTTGATAAGTTTGCTCCACGCAGGCGAAGGCTCGGTTGGCTCTGTCTTAATCTGCATATCCTCGATGCGGTTGATAGCAATCTGATATGTTGACCAATCGTTTGAACTTCCCGTATAATCAGACTTCTGTGCATAGATTTGGAAGATAGCCAATACATCGCCACTCATTCCGTGCTTTGGTGCATATTTACCTGCAAAACGAGAGTAACCACTCGTACGAAGCATATAGACACCGTGCTCAGAGGTGTATTTTGGCTGCGATTTGTATGTAAGGCAAATGCTACCATACAACGCAACATTGTTCATACTATACGCCATATGATACCAAGGCTTATTGAGCGACACCTCCACTGTTCCACCAGGAGTTGTAGGAAGTGATGCCTGTATTCCACTTGTGCAGAGCCACGATGGGTACAACTGCGCATATTGTCCGTTTGCAATAGTCGGATTTTGTGTAATGTTACCATTTGCATCTGGATAGTCAACACCCGCATAGTAGACCGTCAAATTCTTGAATCGAATCAAACGACCAAGGAATCGCTCGGTATTCGAGCCGTGAATTTTCGAGTATGAGTTTTCGTCTACTACAAAGATGTCTGCACTTTCGTCGGTAGAACTCTCGGTGAGAGTGGTCTTCTCGCCGACAAATACATGCTGACGCACTCTATTTTGGCTTACAAGGTTCGAGTTTGCGTAGTACTTGTAATTTCCATACGAGTTGTAACTCGAAGTTGGAATATCGCCCAACGAGAGCATCATACGGAAGTTACCAAGGTACAAACCGCGCAACTTAACATATACCCAAACCGATTCGCCAGTATCGAGGTTGCAAGGATAGTCCATATACAAGCCATTGACCAACTTCAACTCGATAGCCTCCGTACCATCGAAAATATAGAGCGACTTGTAGATATTACCCTGCTCATCGTTCGAGATAACCTTACCCTTAATATAGTAGTTACCTGTATCGAAACACTTTGTATCAATCTCATACTGGGTACACTCCTTCTCTTTTGCAACAAAACGAAGATACTTTGTATCGGACTCACCCTTATTGATACCAGTCGAACTTAACGATCCAAATTTATTGATAAACTTATCCTTCAACTCGGCAATAGAGATATGCTGTATACCCGGATTAACCGCCTCGAAAACCTCATCATTGTAGATTGTCGGAGCCTCAGGCATCTCAAAATCATTGTAGCAAGCGGTCAATACCAAACCGAGCAATGCTACCAAAATCATCTTATACTGTTTCATAAATTTTTCTCTCATTTTTCGGTTTGACTTTTAGAATCGGAAGTAGACATTTACGAAGCAAGTTGTGCCAAGCATATAGAAGTACTTCGAGTCGAAACGAGTGTAATATGTTGTAGATGGATTAGACGAGTAAACCAACTTACCACCATCACCCTGCTTGTATCCATATCCACGCACCTTACGCATACGCATCTGCTCGTAACCACCTGTGCGGAAGCCCTTATTATTGAGGAGGTTCTTAACCTCAGCACTGAAACCGATAGTGTACTTACGCTTAATATACCAGTTCTTACCAACACTCGCAGCCAAAGTATAAGCGTGTCCCAAATCCTCCTGCGCACGAATTGCATTCATCGAGTTCAAAGCCCAATTCTTCTGCTCTTGTGAACTGCTATCTGCCAAGAATACTCTCTTATATGGCGCAATAGCATTCTCGGTACGATATGCAGGGTTCATCGAGAGGTACAACTTGTCGTAGTAGTTGAAGTTAATCGATGCAAACCAACTCTTTGGACCACGGAAGTCAAGACCTACATTCACTGCAAACTGTGGAGTGCTCTCAACATAGAAACCTTTCCAATCTACTGTATCGGTCAATTTTACCTCGTTGCTATTATCAACGGTCTGTACGAAGTTAGGGTTCGAAGTGTAGCGATAGTCGCCATAGTTCAATGCTCCCTGCAATGCCAAACCATTCCATATTGGAACACGCACTGCAACCTCGACACCCATATAGCGTTTATCGATATTACTCATTGCAAAGTTTGTAAACGAAGCCTGCGTATCATCGTAGAACGAAATAACCTTCGATGCGTTGGTCATCTCGGTAAAGTAACCCGCTACACGAGCCTGGATATATGGCAAGTTGAGGTTATAAACCAACTCTGCGCTATATGCCTGCTCAGGAGTCAAACCAGGAGTAATAGTATTACGGGTACGAGGCGACACGAATGCCGAGTTAAATGTTGGAGCATCCTGAACTGCGCCCAAATTCAACGCCAAGTGGTGAGCCTGCGAGAAACGATACGAGAAGGCAGCCTTTGCCTTATAGGTCAAGAAGTTCAAATGTTCAGAATCGCCCTTTGAGTTATCGGCAAACAAGCCCTTGCGCCACAAACCCTGACGCCACAAACCAGCATAACCTACCTCTGCGCCTACATTCATCTCGAAACCGCCAGTACGATACTCGTACATAGCCCACAACTGTGTCTGACGCACGTGAGCAAAGTAGTCATACGAGAATTTGTCGCCCTCTTTAACAATGCGTGCGTGACCGTGCTCGTTGTAGTAGTCGAGGTCGTTCTGATACTTTACAGGGTCACTACCCATATCACGCTCTGCGAACTTATCAACATCTACCCAGAAATCACCACCTAACAAATCCTTAATTTTGTCGTAGTACTCAGTGCGGTTAACACGAGCCTTAATACCCGCCAAAAGGTGGTGGTTAGCGTTGAAATCGTGCGAGATATTTGCCGCAAAGTTGTAGTCAATCTGGTCGGTATGACGCTCCTCAATCATATAGTTAGAACGGTGTCCTTGCGCATCGCCATACGCAGAGCCGTTCTTATTCGAGTTAATCATATTGTCGAAGTCAATACGACCATTCCATACCGAGCGAGCATCTGCAGCAGCCTGCAAATATGAATATATTTGGCTATCGCTCGATGCTGTAAAGATGTCCGAAATAGCAATGTTCGGAGTTCCTGCACGATGAGCCATTATTGCCTCATTCAACAATCCAAGATTATGCAACTCTTTGAAATTCTTTGTGTAGAACTTCGTAAAGCCATCACTATCAGTAAGAATCTGTGTAGTATAGTTCGACGGCAAGAAACGATAGTAATCAGGACGAGGATCCGATCCATCTTTCCAAGTCAAAGCCGAATAACCATTAAAACCGAAGCGCACCGAAGTTGCCGCAGTCAGACGAGTCTTCTCGCTGATGTCGTAGTAGTAGTTCAACATCACAATAGGCTCGTGCGAACGACGCACACGGGTGTTTCGCAACTTACCATCCTGGAAACCTACATTCGGATTGTAGTAGTTGCTGCCAAACATATCGTAAGCCTCCTGTGTTGATGCCTGCTGTGCACCACGCTGCTGCGGAGTACCGAGAATCATCAACGACAAACGATGCTGTGGGTTAAACTGCTTCTCTGCTGCTGCGAAGTAGCCATACGAGTTGTAGTAAACTCCATCTACATAGCCATTTCCGCCCTGACGAGTCGATGCCGAGAATGCAAACGACCAACCATTGTCGAGTTGACCTGTTGCATACGAAACAATCGCACGGAAAGCATACATCTGATTACCACCCGACACACTTGCACGGAAGCCCTTGCGCATCTGCGAAGCACGGGCGTTGATGTTTGTAGCACCACCAAAGCCTCCTACTCCGTAGTCGGTAGAGGTCAAACCTGCGGCACTCTCCTGATTGCGAGTAGCATCGTTCATACCACTCCACAACGACCAAGGACCATAGCCAGTCAAAGCATCGTTGAAACGAATACCATTGAGATAGACATCGGTATACTTCGAGTCGTAGCCACGCACATTGAAGCGCATCTCGCTAAAACGGTACGATGCAATGTTGTTGTACAAATCTTTCGAGGCTGCAAGCGACGACGGCAACGCCTGAGTATCCGAAGCAGAAGAGTCGTTGTCGAACTCTGCAAAAATCGAATCATCGAGCATCTCGCCAGTAACTGCCTTTGGTACGATAATCACGGTATTGATATCCTTCACATTATTCTCCACCTTGACAACAATATCGAGGTTTTCGAACTCAGGTGCCGCAAACGAAAGTTTGTAGTCACCCGCAGGCACACCCTGCAATACAAAGTAGCCATCATCGTTGGTTGTAGCCTTGAAGGTGGTACCTTCAATCGTTACCGCAACATTTCCAACAGCCGCACGGCCGTTGCGTGACAACACCCTACCCTTCAAGCCACTCTCCTGTGCGAAAGCAGAAGAAACGAGCAGTGTCATTGCCGCAATAAGCAAAAATTTAAGTTTCATACTATTTATTTATATATGTTTAGTCTATTATTTCGAAATATAGATATATACCGGGAAGTGGTCGCTATATCCGTTCTGGAAGTTCGAGCCCACGAACGAACGCAATGGATAGTTCTTATACTGTCCCTCTTTCTGCACCATATACGGAGCAATAAAGATATTTCCGTAGAACTTCGCACCCTCCGCCTTCTGAACTTTCAATGCTCCGGTCGAGCCAGTTGCCAAGTTCTCCGACACCACGATATTGTCGAACAAGTTCCACGCATCACGATATGCCAAAGTGCCATATCCAGCCTTCAACATAGCATAGAATGGGTTGTACATATCGTTTGGTTCCAACTTTTTGAGGTTGCCCTTTGCTCCAAGCACATCCACTACACTAGCATCGGTAGCGTCATCGTTGAAGTCGCCCATAATCACCACCTTGGTTGCAGGGTTTACTGTACGCACCGAGTCGCAGATATGTTTACACTTTGCCGCAACAAAATCACGAGAGTGTTGCGAGCGCTCCTTACCACCGAGGCGTGAAGGCCAGTGCGATACGATAAAGTAGAATGGCTCGCCCTCGATTTTGCCCCACATAGCCACCAAATCACGAGTGAGGAAGTTCGGACGACCAGGGAATGAGATGCGATGCGCCTCCGAGCCCTCCAAATGGAATTGGTCGGGACGATAGAAGAATGCGCAATCTACACCACGACGGTCAGGCGAGTCGTAGTGTACAATGCGATAGTTTGTGCGTGCAAACTTTGGGGTTGCAAGCAAATCCTCCAACACGAGGCGATTTTCAATCTCCGACACACCAATTACGGTTGGGAAATTCTTATCCTTGGCTGCGATATCGAACAAAACTCTCGACATATTAGCCTGCTTTTGGTTGTAGCGGTAGGTTGTCCACTTGCGAGCACCCTCAGGGAGATACTCCTCGTCGTTCTTGTTCGGGTCATTGATAGTATCGAACAAGTTTTCGAGGTTGTAGAATACCACCTTGTAGGGTTTCTGCGCAATAGCCACCAACATTGCGCCAACCAAACATACTGATAAAAGTAGTTTTTTCATAGGTTAATTATTGTTTATGTCTGAAAATTTCCAACTGTAAAAATCACACTGTCGCTTCACCTCGCCAGCAATCGTCGGGTGAAGATTTCTGAAAAATTCTAAACCGCCGGTGCGACGCTCAATCTCCGCTACCGACACCGCAGCATCTTTCAACGAAGTATCCTTGGCAGCCGAGTTATTCTCAAAGATAAAACCGATGCACATCAACTCGTCGGCCGAGGTAATCTCGCTAATATGCTTGCCAGTTGAGCCTTTCTTGGTGCGCAGCAACAACTTGTAGCAGTGCGATGGCACCGATATGGTGCGACCATTCTTACTTACGGTCTTATTCTTCTCGAAGAGCGTTCCAACAACAACAAATAGCGTATCAGAGCAAATTTTTGTACGCACATTATTCTCTAAAACCGCCCAGGAGCCACTATTAAAGTCGTAGTCCTGCGCCATAATGTTTGTCGAGTAGCAAGTCTGCGCATTTGTGTTCCAAGTGTTGTAACGGTCTGCCGATGGGAGCATATGTCCACGAGCATAACCGCCACCTATGCCACTATTGAAGCGAATATCCGCCTGCTTCGACTGCGGAATAATCGGCTCGGTGTAGGTGTCATAAGCATCTTTTCCTGCGAGATAGGTACTCACAATCTCGTATGCTGTGCTCCAATTTGAACTATATTTATACTGCGTTACCGCATCATCAAAAGCCCACGCATTTGTACGACCTGCGGTAGTACCACCAACTTTATAACTTCGTCCCGAAGTGTAGACCGGGTGTGCTGGATATGCCACCCAACGGGAGCATATTTTGTCCGTATCGTAACATACCGAGAAGTTGCGCACTCGCCTACCATCCGAAAGAGTGGTATAGTAGGTCTTATGAACGAGCGACACTCCCTCTTGATAGTCGGGTTGCTCGCCCCACGCCTTGTCGTAGTCGGGATTTTTGGTTTTGGCAAGTTGGCGAATAGTAAAAATTTTGGTGTAGCCGTCGCTAAAAGTTATACACACCTGAGCCATACGCTCCGTCTCGCCACTATTCTTGTCGAATTTCAGAGCGAAAGGATTTCCAACTGTACCAAATCGATTTACCACCGAGCAGAACTCCCCACCCTGCAACACTTCCAAAGTCCACTTATACGAAGGCTCGCCAGTTGTTGCGCCCGATAAAGTAGTCTCACGATAATCCAATATCTTGGCAGATATAGTAGCAATAGATTCGTATGGCGACCAATCATCGACCACCGCACACCCCATAAAAGAGAGTGTAAGCACCAACATAGCAACTACGCTACGGTTGATGCTCCTCATTGCAGAGAATATGTTTTTCAATGTATTCAAAAGTGTGTCAATTGTCAATTTTTAATTGCAATTAATTTAGTACCCAAGGCAGGTAATCAGCCTGCCTTGGATTAAAATTATATCAAAATTATTTGATATGAGCACCTACAATAAGTGCACGACCAGACGAGTTGTTGCTAGCTGTTCCATATTCTGGATCTGTCGAGAATTGCAACTTCGATGTTGCAGTTAGACCTGTCAAAGGAACAGTATGATACTCACTCTCCACGAATGTAATAGCATATGGCTCAGAATTTGCTGCACCAGAGTTGCCACTCAAATCAATAACAGCCAAATTCTCGGTTGCACCTTCAAGACGGATATAGAGTTTTGCGCTCTTACCATTCCAAGCACAAGCATAGAACTCCAAGGTTGCATCTCCCTCTTTGTTCAACTCGCCAGATGTAAAAGTGCCAGCGTAAGAACCTGTACCCAACTTGAATCCATTACCATTAGGTTCTGCTGCGCCATTTACCTTTGTACTGCAAGTATATCCACGAGTAGTGTTGTTAGAAGTCAAAGTCAAAGCCGCATCCGATGTAAAATTATAATCTGTAGCCTCACCCTGCTCTGGTTGCTCTGGCTCAGGAGTAGTTGGAGTCGATGGAGTACCACCTACAATGTGAGCACCTACAACGATTGCACGACCACTTGAGCTATTATTTACCTTAGAGAATGAAGCGTCAGTTGCAAATTCAAATACCGTATTAGCAGTAACACCTGAAACCTCTACCGAATAGTAATCCTCATCAGTAACCGTCATTGTATACGGAGAGGAGCTTGTTGCGCCATCATTTGCCTTCAAAGTGAACTGGCCGAGAAGGTCAGTCGAGCCCTGCTTACGAACATACAAAGTTGCACTCTTACCCTTCCAAGCAACAGCATAGAACTCCAAAGTTACATCACCCTCTACGGCAACAGGCTGCGATGCGAAGTAACCGGATAGGCTACCTGTACCAATCTTGAAGCCACTCATTTTAGAGCCATTTGCTGTTCCGTCAGCAGTATAGTTTTGAGTCGAATCTACAAACGGAGCATCAGAGATAAAGTCATAGTCCCCTGGCACAACTGGAACATCAGTAGAACCCTTCTCGGCAACCTTCACATTCTTAACCTCCCAAGTACCAGCAGCCTCGGCTGTCGAAGTGTACTTGAAGCCAATCTGAATAGTCTTGCCTACATAAGCAGAGAGGTCAATATCACCCGACTCTACCCAATTCCAACCATCGTTCTTACCGTGCTGAGGAATTTCGAGTACAGTCCATTCAGTTGCAGTAGACTCCTTAACATTAACTGTGAAGCACTCAGCAGGAGTACCTGCATCCAACTTATTAACGAGGTGTGTAAATGTAAGTACAGGAGTAGTTGCACCGGTCATATTGATTTTTGGAGATACCAACCAACTCTCTGCTGCATAAGCAGCATTATTGTAGGCACTACCCTTCATATACTTATTTGATGCGTCGTACGACCATACATAAGATATACCCTCTGCGAGAGATACATTCTCAATAGTAAACTTACCCTGGCTTGTCGCAAAACTCTCTGCGTATGGATAAGTCTCAGGCTTTGAGCCCAACTGCGAAACCTTAACGGTCTTCTCTACACCATCAGCCGACAACTTAATCCAACCATCACGACCTTCCTCTCCGCTATTAGCGTTAACAGTGTAGGTCAAAGTGTTACCATCAACCGAAGCCTCTGCCACAACCTCACCATCGCAAGATACGCTTACCGCACCGGTTACATTCAAAGTTCTGAAAGTAGCAGTAGCAGCAGTTACACCAGCAGCAGAAACTGAGGTAATATCCGCACAACTAATAATAGTCTCTGTTGTCTCAACTGAGTATGGAAGAACATTCAAATAGTTGTATGTACCAGTAACATATCCCTTTACAACAACCTTTACGCCGTCGTAAACCTTATAATCTGCCACATTAACATAGTACAATGAAGCCTGCTTGCTTGCACCCTCAATCGATACATTAGCATACGTACCAATAACGACAGTACCCTCAAACTGCACCTCCGAGCAAACTACATTATTGCCTACAAGTTTATCAACCGCCTCACCAGTAAGAACCTGAGGATTGTAAGCAACAGTATTACCTGTCGAAAGCACCTCGATTTGTGCAGGACCATCTGATGCCTTAGGATCAAACTGCAAAGCATTTGTCTCGTAACCCTGATAATGGAAAGGCTTACCGGTAACCATCAATCGTGTACCTACTTCGTGGTTGGTTACACCATAGAGAACTACAGAACCAGTAGCATCAGTCAAGATAGAAGCCTTTGAGCCTTTTGCGCCAATCAATCCGCTAATTGTTACGCTCTCACCTGCTACCAAGTTTGCAATTTGAGTAGTTGCTACGCCCGCTGCATTCTGGCTAATAGTAAATGTAAGGTTCTCCTCTTCATTTTGTACACCTATACCAGGATAGGTGGTTTTCTTCAAGAAGTTGAAGAGCAAAGTAACGATACGATCACCCTCGTATGCAGGGACAGTAACGGTAACTGTTGCATTACCCTTACCACTCAATGGAGTAACAACGATGTCGCTGTGCTCCTCCGGAACTACAACACTCCACGAACCATTCGATGTAAGTTCAACAGTTGCTGTCTTCTCCTCCGAAGAGAGCAGGGCCATAGCATTCTGCGACAATTCGTACACAAGAGGCTCGGAAGTTGCACCTTCACCCTCTTCATTTGGAGTACATCCCCATCCCGCAAACAGCATTGCTGCTCCGGCTACAAACGCAAAAAATTTTCTTGCCTTCATAATTGTAATGTTTTGTTAGTTAAAAAGTTGGTTAATAATTGAATAAAAAAAGTTAAAAATTGTAGAAATTAGTTTGTTAATGTTTTGTTAGGGTTAAAATTTATAACAAAAAGTTTCATAATGCAATTATAGTAATTTTTTCAATACAAAATTCAGTTTTCGCCTATTATTTTTTAACAAAAATAAATCACATCGACAAAGCCTTCTCATCTACGCCGTACAACAGCATAAAAAAAAAAGAGTAATCCGAATACTCGAATTACTCCTCTGTGCCCACTAAATAGGGACCTATTACGAAAGTATCATCTTTTCGATATGCTCAACCTGCTGACGGAACATCTTCTCGGTATCCATCAAGTTCGAGATTGTCTTACACGAGTGCAGCACCGTTGCGTGATTTCGACCACCAATTGCAGCACCTATATTAGTAAGCGGTTGCTTGGTATGCTTCTTCGCAAGGAACATTGCCAACTGGCGAGCAATAGCCACCTCACGAGTTCGCTCCGACGAGTTCAAACGCTCACGATCGACATTCATCTCGGCGCATACGGTATCGATAATATGCTCGATTGTTATCTCCTTCTGATACATCGAAACATAGACCTTCAAGACCTCCTTTGCAAGGGCGATAGTGATGCGCTTGTTCATAAATGTAGCGTTAGCCACGAGCGAAGAAATTGCACCCTCTATCTCTCTGATATTTGCCGAGATATGCTCTGCAAGGTAAGAAACTACTTCATCAGGGATATTGGCATTGAGTTGATTAGCCTTTGTGCGAATAATCTTGATTTTTGTTTCGTAGTCCGGGATGCGAATTTCAGCCGACAAACCCCACTTAAAACGGGTGAGGAGTCGCTCCTCAATATCCTTCAACTCCACTGGTGGCTTATCTGAAATAAGCACCAACTGCTTACCCGACATCTGCAAGTGGTTAAAGATATTAAAGAAGGCATTTTGCGTACCCGGCTTACCCGACAACTCCTGAATATCATCCAAAATCAAGACATCAACCGCCTGATAGTAGTGAATAAAGTTCGGAACATCGTGATTTAAGGTCGCAGCCTGGAATTGAGCCTGAAATTTGCTCATCGCAACATACAAAACCTGCAACTCTGGGAAGCGCTGACACACCTCATTACCAATGGCGTGAGCCACGTGGGTTTTGCCCAATCCCGAATCTCCATAGATGTAGAGCGGGTTGAATGGTGTATGGCTACCCGGATTTACCGACACAGACATCGCCGCCGAGCGCACCAAACGATTACACTCACCCTCGATAAAATTGTCGAAAGTGTAATTTTTATTGAGTTGCGGCTCAATTCGCAGACGATTTATGCCTGGAATTACAAAAGGATTGCGTATATTTGAGGTGTCGGTCTGCTGACTGAAAGTTTGCTCCGTAATCGTAGCAGTACTTTCACTCGACACAGCAATCGGGTGATTGTTCTTTGGAATAGCATAGAAAAGGCGAGTATCACGGCCAAAAAGTTGCGCAATAATCGGCTTCAACACCTGGCTGTAATTATTCTCAATCATTCTTGCAAAGTCGCGATCTGGCACCTTAACACGAAGTCGCCCCTCTACGAAATCGAGCGGCTCAATAGGCAAAAACCACTTGGCAAACTCCTCTGCCGAGGTTTTCGCTTTTATTTCGGTAAGGCAATTTTGCCAAGCATCATTATATGTCGCAGCAGTTGCAAGCATAAATCGTTGAGTATAAGCAATTTGGGTTGAATATATACATCAAACAACACAAGTCGTATTGTTTCACATCGCAAAGGTGGAAATAAAATTGTGGAAAAAAAAATGGCGCAACTATTGTTTTTTAATTATTATTTCTTATGGAGAAAAAAGATTTTTCTAAGTTGTATTTTTTAGCCCAAGATTTACTTATATTAAAAAATAAAACACTATATTTGCAGAGATAAAAAAACAAAGCATTCACAAAAAAATACAAATAAATTTTACAATTCTAAAATTATGAACGACTTACAGCAATTGGTTGCATCAAAGGCCGAAAAATGGCTTGGCGCAGAGTTTGACGAGGCCACACGCCGAGAGGTGCAAAATCTGATTGACAACAATCCAAAGGAACTTATCGAGAGTTTCTACAAGGACTTGGAGTTTGGTACTGGCGGTTTGCGTGGTATTATGGGCGCAGGTACCAACCGAATGAACAACTATACGGTAGGTTTTGCTACACAAGGTTTAGCAAACTACCTCAAAATCAACTTCCCCGGCGAGGAGATTCGTGTTGCCATTGCTCACGACTCTCGCAACAACTCTCGCACCTTTGCCGAGCATGTTGCCGACATCTTCGCTTCGAACGGATTTAAGGTATTCCTTTTCGACGAGTTGCGCCCTACCCCTGAACTTTCATTCGCAATCCGTGAGTTGAACTGCCAATCGGGCGTTATGATTACCGCTTCACACAATCCAAAGGAGTACAACGGTTACAAGGCTTATTGGAGCGATGGCTCACAGGTTACATCTCCACACGATGTAAACATCATTAAAGAGGTCGAGAAGATTACCGAGGTATCGCAGGTTTTGACAGGTAAGAATGCCGAGAACATCACCATCCTCGACGAGAAGTTCGACGAGAAGTACCTCGCAAAAATCAAGGAGTTGCAACTCTCGCCAGAGAGTGTGGCTCGTTTCCACGATATGAAGATTGTCTACACCCCACTCCACGGTGCAGGTGTGCGTCTTACCCCTATGTCGTTGAAGAATTTTGGCTTCACAAATGTTATCTCCGTACCAGAGCAGACCGTACTCGATGGTAATTTCCCAACCGTAGAGTCGCCAAACCCAGAGAACCGTCCAACTATGAAGATGGCTATCGACTTGGCAGAGAAGGAGCAGGCTGACCTCGCAATGGCAACCGACCCTGACTCTGACCGTATTGGTTTGGCACTCCGCAACTCCAAGGGCGAATATATTCTCTTGAATGGAAATCAGACTTTGGTGCTTTTGATGTGCTATCAACTCACCCGTTGGGCAGAGAGTGGTCGCATCAAGAATGGCGACTATGTTGTAAAGACCATCGTATCTTCGATGATGCCTGATGCTGTGGCAGAGGCTTACGGCGTGAAGTGCTACAACTGCTTGACCGGCTTTAAGTATATCGCAAAAATTATCCGCGAGAACGAGGGTAAAGCAAATTACATCGGTGGTGGTGAGGAGTCTTTCGGCTACCTCGCAGGCGACTATGTGCGCGATAAGGATGGCGTTTCGGCTTGTTCATTGGCTGCCGAGGCTGCGGCTTGGTGCCGTGATACCAAGGGTGTAACATTGTACGAGTGGTTGCAAGACCTATATGTTAAGTTTGGTTTCTACCGTGAGAGTTTGGTAAATGTTGTTCGTGAGGGCAAAGATGGCGCAGAACTTATCCAGAATATGATGGTTGAATTCCGTGCAAATCCTCCGCAGGCACTTCTCGGTTCAAAGGTGGTTGAGATCTACGACTACAAAACATTGGAGGTTAAGAACACTGTAACTGGCGAGGTTTCGCCAATTCCTGGTATTGAGGATAAGAGCAATGTTTTGCAGTGGATTACCGAAGATGGCACAAAGGTATCGGTACGCCCTTCGGGAACAGAGCCAAAAATCAAATTCTACTTTGGCGTGAAGGCGGAGTTGCCATCAGTCGAAGAGTTTGACCGAGTTGAGGCTGAACTCGATGCAAAAATAGAGGCTATTAAGGCAGAATTAAAATTGATTTAATACATTATTATCCTGTTATGACTACGAAGGAACGCATTGCGAAGGCTTTGGCACTCGCCACCGACACTAAGGTCTTTGAGATGGAGAGCAACATTTTGCACCTCACTCCATCAATTTTCAAAAAGCAGTTTAACGACGCAAAGGCGATTGTCATTGCCGATAAGAACACTTGGCGTGTAGCAGGCGAGGCTGTTTACAACCACCTCGTTGAAGCAGGCATCAACACTACCTCGCACATCATTCAGAAAGATGAGTTTCACGCTGAGTGGTGCTATGTAATAGAGGTTGAGGAGGCTGCCAAGGAGGCTGGGGCTATCATCGTATCGGTTGGTTCGGGTGTAATCAACGACTTGTGTAAACTCGCTTCGCACCACCTTGGACAGCAGTATATCTCGGTTGCTACCGCAGCCTCGGTTGATGGTTACTCTTCGTTTGGTGCATCAATCAGTTACGAAGGCTTGAAGCAGACATTCGAGTGCCCTGCTCCTGTTGCAATTTTGGCAGATATTGATGTTATCGCCGCAGCACCAAAGGAGATGACCGCCGCAGGTTATGCCGACCTCGCAGCGAAAATTCCTTGCGGTGCCGAGTGGATGATTGCCGACATTATGGGCACAGAGCCACTCATTCCTGAGGCTTGGCATGTATTGCAAGATGTTCTCGATGAGCAGTTGGCAAACCCTGACGGTGTAGCAAATGGCGACAAGGAGGCTATTGCTGCTCTGTTCGAGGGCTTAACTTTAAGTGGTTTCGCTATGCAGGCTGCTCGTTCAAGCCGCCCTGCATCGTGTACCGACCACTTATTTAGCCACTACCTCGATATGACAGGTCACACCTTCAACGGCAAATTGCAGTCGCACGGTTTCCAAGTTGCTATCGGTACGCTCACTATGTGCGCCTTCTTCGACGCTTTCCTCGAAATGGATTTGCGCAACCTCGATGTAGACAAGTTGGTAGAGGCTTGGCCTTCACTCGAAGAGGAGCAGCAGCGCGCGCTCGACATCTTCAAGGATTTCGTATCGCCACAGTTAGGTTACAGAGAGATTACAACCAAGTACAACGACAAAGATACAGTGCGTGAGCAGTTGCTTATGTTCAAGAAGCACTGGCCATTGTTGAAGGCTCAATACCGCAAGCAGGTCTACTCTTTCGAGAAGATGCAGGAGAATTTCCGCAAGGTTGGAGCGCCAACAGACCCATCAGACATTGGCGTAACTCGCCAGCAGTTGAAGGATATGATGCCTTTCGTACAGTTGATGCGCTGGCGTATGAACTTGCTCGATTTGGCTCGTAGAGGTGGTTTCTACGACGAGTTGGTCGAGAAGGTCTTCGGCAAGGGAGGCGCTTGGGAAGTTAAATAACCTAAAATAAGATACTATGAGGAAACTTATTAAAACATTGATGTGCGCTGTGGCTATACTCTCTACCGTAGCAACTTATGCTCAGGAGCAGGAGATCAGAGTATTCTCGCACCGAGGAGGTCGCAAGGAGTTCGACGAGAACACAATGGCCGCTTTTCAGGCGAGTTACGATGCTGGCTACCGAGGTTTCGAGGTTGACATTCGCTACACCAAGGATGGTGAGATGGTTATCACACACGACCACACTTTGGAGCGTACAACAAATGGCGTAGGTATTGTCGAGGAGAAGACCGCAGAGGAGTTGCGTGCATTGGTAACTAAAAAGGGTGGCAAACTTGCATTTCTGCCTGAATTGCTCGATTGGTTGAAAGATAAGGAGGGTTTGTATGTTGAGTTTGAGATGAAGACCAAGCCTGAAAAGTTGTATCCAGAGGAGCGACTCTACGCATATTGCGACCAGTTGTACACTATGGTTATGAAGGATAAGCCTGCTGATGCGGAGTATGTATTCACATCGAGCGATTATCGAGGTTTGCGCTATTTGCAGCAGAAATATCCGGGCGTAGACTTGCTGATGATTACCAGCAAACCGCTCAATGAGTGGACAATCCGTATGGCAAAGGGGTTGGGTATAACCCGTATTGGAGCAACAATGTCAGGAACCACTCGTGACGCAGTAAAAAAGGCTCACAAAGAGGGCTTGACAGTAAGTTTGTGGCCTGGACACACAACCAAGGATTTCGTTCTTGGAGCGTACCTCGGAGCAGATTTTATGTGCACCGACATTCCTATCGAGGTGAAAAAATTCGCCGAAGAGAAGACGCCTTGGTTAAAAGTTAGATATTAGCACCAAATTATATTAACTTATTCTAATCACAAATCAAATGAAAACTTTAAGATTTTTTGCAGTAGCACTTCTTGCACTCTGCTCAATGGAGGCTGTTGCACAGAAAACAGAAATCACACTCTTGGCTCACCGTGGAGGTTGTGGCGAGGGAATGGAGAATGTAGAGAGCACATTCAAAAAGAGCCTTGCTGCTGGTATCAGAGCATTCGAGATTGATGTTCGCATCACAAAGGATGGCAAAATTGTTTTGCAGCACGACAACACACTCAAACGCACTGCTGGTCTTGACAAACATGTCGAGGATATGACCGAGAAGGAGTTGCGTGAGGTAACACTCAACGATGGTTCAAAACTCTTCTTCTTTGATGAGTTTTTGAAGTTAATGAAGGATCATCCAGGTTTGTTCATCGAGATCGAGATGAAGAGTTCGAAGTATAGCGATGAGTTCCTCTATGGTTCAGGTTATGCTGAGAAGGTTGCAAAGATGGCATTAAAGGCAAAGCCAGCAGAGTCTACCTATGTATTCACATCGTTCGACACACGCCCATTGCGTTATATCAAGGAGCATTTCCCAGAGTCAGAGACTGGTTTTATCACTGGCGCAGGTGTTAATCACGAGACTATTGCTATCGCTTTGGCTATCGGTGCAAAGCGTATGGCTGCTCACATCGACAAAACCACTCGCCACGATATGAACCGTGCTCACCGCAAGGGCCTTCTTATCAACTTGTGGCCAGGCAAGAGCGACGACTCACTCCTCCGTGCTTGGGCTTTGGGCGCAGATATTCACTGCACCGACTACCCTTCGCATATGCTCGACTATGCAAAGAAGACTTGCCCTTGGTTGACCGTTAAATAGTCGTCAAACCTAATACAATAAAGGCTGTTGCACAATCTGCAACAGCCTTTATTTGTTAGATATAAATTGAATACTACTTCTTGAATATAAAGAATACTGCCAACACAAGACAGACAAAGCCTGCGAGGTGATTCCATCGGAGTGCCTCATTCTTCATCACCATCTGCACCACGATGGCAAAAACAGTGAGAGATACAACCTCCTGAATAACCTTCAACTCCCAAATCGAAAATGGGCCACCATACTCCATACTACCCAAGCGATTTGCCGGCACCATAAAGCAGTACTCGAAAAATGCCACCAACCAACTTATAAATATAACAGCGATCAAGCCGATACGCTCAAATTTGGTTTTGAACATCACCTGACCATACCACGCCAAGGTCATAAACAAGTTTGAGCAGATTAAAAGTCCAACTGCGGATAATCCTCGTCCAATCATAATTTTATTGCTTTTAGCCGTTGGCAGTTAGCCGTTGGTTGTTTTTCGGATGCGAAAGTATGAAAAATTTGGAGAATTGCTACCATTTTTACCAAAAAAATAGATACTTTTGCACTATGAAATATACATTAATCACAGGCGCATCGTCAGGAATAGGGCTTTGCTACGCCGAGCAATTTGCCGCCAAAGGCAACAATATCATTGTTGTGAGCAACCAGCGTGAACGCAACGAGGAGGTTGCAGCCGACATAAAGCAACGCTTTGGAGTAGAAGCAGTTGCACTATACTCCGACCTCTCGCAAGCGAACGCTGCCGAGCAGATTTTCGAGTGGTGCAAGGAGTACAACTACGAGGTTGATACCCTCGTTAGCAATGCGGGAATTTTGCAATTTGGAATGTTCTTGCACACGAAACCTTCGATGGCGGAGTTTATCACTAATCTCCACTGCATCACCCCATCTAAATTGTGCAGACTCTTTGGTGAGGAGATGCGCAAGATGGGTGGCGGTCGCATACTGATCATCTCTTCGATGACCGCTTGGACACCCTACATTACGGTGTCGTACTACGCCGCAACAAAGGCCTATTTGAAGAGTTTTGCGCAGTCGCTTTGGTATGAGTTCCGACCTCATAACATCACCGTTACAACGGTCTATCCGGGCGCTGTCGACACACCTCTCTATTCACTTGATGTGAAGCAACGCAAGTGGTTGAGAGCCTTTGGAGTTATGATGACACCCGAAAAGTTGGCAAAGGCGGGTATTCGAGCATTGGAACGAGGTCGCAGAAGCGCAATACCAGGACTCTTTACCAAAATTGCAGTTGGCGCTTGTTGGTTACTTCCTGCTCACGCAATCTTGCCAATTTTGAAAATTCCAGCAGTCAAACGACTACTCGCAAAATTATAAATTTTGGGCGGCTCATAGAGTCGCCCAAAATAATTCTACACTTTTGCTTTCTAAATTCTGTTTTTTATTTGTATCTTTGCGCCTAATAATAGAAAATTTAAGCAAAATGAATATCGAACAACACATTACAAGCGTAGTTAAGGCTGCCGTAGAGGCTCTCTATGGCGAGGTTGCCGACTCGCAGATACAGATTCAGAAGACTCGCAAGGAGTTCGAGGGCGACTACACTCTCGTCGTTTTTCCACTCGTTAAGATGGCTCGCAAAGCACCAGAGGCAGTGGCTACCGAGATTGGAGAGAAGGTCGTGGCCTCGGCTTCGGAGTTCAGTGCGTTCAATGTTATCAAAGGTTTCTTGAACCTCTCACTCAACCCATCATTCTGGGCAGAGCGCTTTGGAGAGATTTCGGCAGACGAGAACTATGGTGTAGCACCTTCGACTGGTCGCACCATTATGATTGAGTACTCGTCGCCTAACACCAACAAGCCACTCCACCTCGGACATATCCGCAATAACCTCCTCGGTTACTCGGTAGCGCAGATTTTGGCGGCAAACGGACACAATGTCATCAAGGCAAACCTTGTGAATGACCGTGGTATCCACATCTGCAAGTCGATGGTTGCGTGGTTGCGCTACGGAAATGGTGCAACACCAGAGTCTACTGGCAAGAAGGGCGACCACCTCGTAGGCGACTACTATGTGGAGTTCGACAAGCACTACAAGGCTGAGATTAAAGAACTTATCGCAGGCGGAATGAGTGAGGAGGATGCCAAGAAGCAGGCTCCAATTCTTCTCGAAGCGCAGGAGATGCTCCGCAAGTGGGAGGCAAAAGATGCAGAGGTGCGTGCGCTTTGGGAGAAGATGAACGGCTGGGTTTACGACGGTTTCGATGTAACCTACAAGACTCTCGGCGTTGATTTCGACAAAGTTTACTACGAGTCGCAGACCTACATTCTCGGCAAAGGACTTGTCGAGGAGGGTTTGTCGAAGGGCATCTTCTTCCGCAAGGAGGACGGCTCGGTTTGGATTGACCTCGAAGCCGATGGACTCGACCAGAAGTTGTTGCTCCGTGGCGACGGCACATCGGTATATATGACTCAGGACCTCGGAACTGCTTTGCAGCGTTTCGAGCAGAACTCGTTGAACGGCATTATCTATGTTGTAGGTAACGAGCAGAACTACCACTTCCAGGTTTTGAAGTTGATACTCAAAAAGTTGGGTTACGAGTGGAGCGATGATATTTTCCACCTCTCGTATGGTATGGTGGAGTTGCCTGAGGGCAAGATGAAGTCTCGTGAGGGTACAGTTGTCGATGCTGACGACTTGTGCGAGGCGATGATTGCAACTGCACGAGAGATGTCGCAGGAGTTGGGCAAACTCGACGGCTGCACCGAGGAGGAGGCTTCGGCAATCTCGTCGATGGTAGGCTTGGGCGCACTCAAATACTTCATCTTGAAGGTTGACCCAAAGAAGACAATGTTGTTCGACCCTCGTGAGTCAATCGACTTCAATGGCAATACTGGCCCATTCATCCAATACACCCACGCTCGTATTTGTTCGGTACTCCGCAAGGCTGCCGAGCAGAACATTTCGTTCGAGGGCGAGAAGATTGCTTGCGAGTTGTTACCTGAAGAGATTTCGTTGATTAAGATGCTCTGCGACTACCCTGCTACCGTAGCGGCTGCAGGCGAGGCGTTTGCACCTTCAATGATTGCAGCATACACCTACGAGTTGTGTAAGACTTTCAACGGTTACTACCACGACCACTCAATCCTCCGTGAGGAGAACGAGGCTGTAAAGAAGATGCGTCTTGCACTTGCACAGCAGGTGGCACGAGTAATTAACCGATCGATGCGTTTGTTGGGCATCGATGTACCGGAGCGAATGTAATTCGCAAATTGAGAATTAAGGATTGAGAATTAAAAATTCCATTTATTCAAAATCGGAGGTGATTGAGGAAATTTTGCACATTACGCAGTGGCGGAAAGCGCAGCATAGTAAGCCTATGTGAGAATTTACGACGCAAGTAAAGTGTAAAATTTACCAATCAGAACGATTTTTCTGCTAAAAGCACAGAGATTTATATGGCAGGTTCGAATTTCGTAGATTATGTAAAGATATTCGCTCGTTCGGGACACGGAGGAGCAGGCTCGGCACACTTCCGCAGAGAGAAGTTTGTCGCTTTTGGTGGCCCCGATGGCGGCGATGGCGGTAAGGGTGGCTCAATTATTTTGCAGGGCGACCAGCAGTATTGGACTCTTATCCACTTGAAATATCAGCGTCACCAATTCGCAGAGGATGGCGAATGTGGTTCGGGCGCTCGTTCACACGGAAAGGACGCAAAGGATATCATTATTCCTGTACCTCTCGGCACGGTTGCCAAGCAGATTTTCACCGACGAGGAGACTGGCGAGACCTACACCGAGGTTGTAGGCGAGGTTACCGAGCACGGCGAGCAGTTGGTATTGCTGAAAGGTGGTCGTGGAGGTTTGGGCAACTGGCATTTCCGCACAGCTACAAACCAGGCTCCACGCTACTCACAACCAGGCGAGGAGGGCGCAGAGGGCGCATTTATCCTCGAATTGAAGGTGTTGGCAGATGTAGGTTTGGTAGGCTTCCCTAATGCGGGCAAGAGCACCCTACTTTCGGTTGTTTCGGCTGCGAAGCCAAAGATTGCGAACTACGCATTTACCACTTTGGAGCCAAATCTCGGCATCGTCGAGGTGCGTGATGGCCACTCGTTTGTAATGGCAGATATTCCAGGTATCATCGAGGGAGCGCACGAGGGCAAGGGCTTGGGAACTCGCTTCTTGCGCCATATCGAGCGAAATTCGAGTTTGCTATTTATGATTCCTGCCGATAGCGACGACATCAAGAAGGATTACGAGATTTTGCTCGGCGAGCTTACACAGTACAACCCTGAGCTTCTCGACAAGAATCGCATATTGGCAATCACAAAGTGCGATATGCTTGACGATGAGTTGATTGAGGAGATGAAGGCTCACTTGCCTGAGGGGGTAAAATCGGTATTTATCTCTTCGGTTGCGGGCTTAAACATTGCAAAGTTAAAGGATATGTTGTGGGAGGCACTCCACGAATAATGCGAGGCTTGCGCTACATACTTATCGTACTATTTCTTATAGGTTATAGAGGTCTCTCCGCACAGGAGTTCGACCTCTATGATTTTAGGTACTATAAACGATTTGAAACAGCCGAGGAGTTGCTTACTCCCGAAGCAGACACTACTACGGTTGCAAAGTCTATTTTTGACCGCCATTTCTCCACCCTGACGCTCGACTACAACCTATTGATGATACGCTCATCAAGGCGTGGCGTAGCCCGATATAGAAGAGTAACAACGCTCAATGGAGTCGCCATTCCGTTTATAAGCGGAAGTTCGATTAGAGCCCTGCAACTATCACGAACTCAAAGCATTGACAGCCTTACTCTGCGTATTGACACATTGCGTAAAGTTCGTACCTCGACTGGAATATCGTTCTCATCACGCAACACGCCCTATTCTCTTTCATTTGCAACTTCGCAGCGACTCGGCAAGCGATGGTCGCTCTCTGCAAATATGGTAGCCAGCACGGGCAACGACCTCCATATTAACGGACTCTTTGGCAACGCTCTCGAAGCAAATGTCGTAGCATCAAAACTATTCGACAATAGCAGTACTCTATCGATGGCTCTATTCGCCAAACCATCAATGCGTAGCACTCGCCTGGCATCAACAGCAGAGGCATTTCGCTTAACAGGCAATAACCTCTATAACCCTGCGTGGGGCTATCAGAATGGCAAAGTGCGCAATGCCCGCATAAGGCGTGAGTTTCTACCAACGGTATTTGTTGGCTATGAGGGCAAAATTTCGGAGCATACAAAATTCAACATTGCCACCGCAACTACTATCGGTGTAGAAAAGTATAGTTCGCTTGACTGGTTTGATGCGCAAACGCCTGCGCCCGACAACTACCGTTATATGCCGAGTTATTTCGATGACGAGGAGGATATATTTCACGCTGTCGAGAGCGCTTGGTTGACAGATAACCCTCACTACACGCAGATTGATTTCGACCGACTTATTGCCACCAATCTACTACATAATGGAGAGGCTGTTTACGCAGTCAGCGACCGAGTAAGGCGCACTATTCGCACTACCTTGCGTGGTGAGGCAACCACAACGCTCAAAAAAGGCTCAATCTCATACGGCATAGATATATCTACGGCTAATTATCGCAATTACAAGCAGATGCGTGATTTACTCGGAGCAAAATACATTATCGACTTGGACTACTTTTTGCTCGACGATGATACTTTCGGCAACTCCCTGCAAAACAATCTTGCAACGCCAAATCGCCGTATCGCTGAGGGAGAGCGCTTCGGTTACGACTACGCAATAAGGGAGTATCGAGGCTCGGCATTTGGCACATACCGCTACTCGACCGAGAGATTAAACCTGACCGTAGCGGCAAAAATTGGTTACGCCGATATTTCGAGGCGTGGATTTTATCGCAAGGAGTTATTTCCGGACAGTTCATTCGGCGCATCTCGGCATCTGAAATTCTCGCCCTATGCGCTACGCATTAAAGCAGGCTATATTATTGCTAATAAACATTTTATAGGCGGAACAATCGCCACCGAAGCCACACCTGTCGAAAGTGAGGAACTCTTTTTGCAGAGCCAATACAACAATCGCACAATCGCAAATCCTACAATGCGCACAACATACAATGCCGAGGTGCAGTATATGTTCCAACTACCCAACTTCAAACTCTCGACTACCCTCTTTGCTGGTGTGGAACTGAATGATACACAAGTGCGCCAACTCTACGACGACTTGTCCGCCGAGTATGCCGACATCGTAACAAGTAATATCAATACTCTGCGCTTTGGAGTAGATGTCGAGGCAGAATATCATTTTGCAGAGCATTTTCGTGCCACCGCAGCCCTTACAGCAGGAAGATATAGTTATGCAACCAATTCAGCCATAACCATTTACACCGACACATCAAATATCCTTCTTGCTGACCATATCGAGAGTCGCACCAAAGGGCTTTCGCTCGGCAACACTCCGCAGATTGTCGCAACTGTGGGACTATCGTATTACAATAAAGGTTGGTGGGCAACTCTAAATGCAAACTACGCAGGTCTGCGCTACATTGAGCCATCGGCAGTGATGCGTACCGAGCGAGTGTTGGCAATGGCTGTTTCGCCCGAACAGCGCTCTGCCCTCATAGAACAAGAGCGACTAAAAAATGCCTTTACCATCGATTTATCACTCTCCAAAACTCTTTACATAAGCCGTTTGAGCAAGAGAATTTACTCCACCTCTGCCGCACCTCGTTTCGAGGATAGGCACCCGAAGAGTCGCCTGATTTTCCGTGTTGGAGTGCGCAATCTTCTCGGCTCAACCAACATTGTATATAACGCCTACGAATCATCTCGCCTTCAACGATATAAACTCGCTGACGAGTACATATACAACCGCCAAGCATCGCGCTATCTCTACACATACCCTCGCACCTTCTACGCCTCGGCAACATTTGCATTTTAGAACAAAAAAGGCAACCCGAAGGTTGCCTAAAATCGTTCATCACAGAGTCCTAATCCTTATATAGGAAGCCTACACCTTTGTGGGTAGAGATATGTTCATCACCTATCTTACTACGCAGATGACGGATATGCACATCAAGAGTACGAGCACCCACAATAACGCCATCACCCCAAACTGCACTATAAATCTCCTCTCTGGTAAAAATTCGAGGTTCAGAGAGCAACAATCGCAAAATCTCGAACTCTTTAACTGCCAAACGCACCTCTCCATCATTCGACACATAGGAGTGGCGTTCCTCGACAAGTCGCTCGGAAATTGACATTGGCGCAGACTCCTCATCACGCTTAATACGATTTTTAATAGCAGCCACTCTCGAACAGAGCACCTTCATACTCACTGGCTTCGTGATATAATCATCGGCACCCGCCTTGTAGCACTCCACAAGGCTCTCCTCCTCGCAGACTGCCGAAAGAAATACTATCATCGATTTCGCTGTTGCAGGATTGGCTCGCAGAGCACAACACGCCGCACGACCATCCATTACGGGCATCATCATATCCATAAGAATAAGATGCGGACGGAACTCGACTGCCCTCTCCACAGCCTCACGGCCATTGGTAGCACAAGCAACCTCGTACCCCTCTTTTACAAGGTTGTACTGCACAAACTCTCGGATATCCAACTCGTCGTCGACAATAAGTACTCGCATAACAGGTGGCGTTGTAATTAAAAAGAAGGCGCAATGTCGCCATTGCGCCCCAAAGCGGTTCAGAGATGAGTATTAGTCGTGCAATGCGCTCAACTTCTCGAAAAGTTTTCCATAACCCTCTACCATCTCGTTGCGGAAAGCAGCATAGTACTTACGAACGAGTGATGAGTTCTTTGGCTCGGTTGGATTGTTAGCCTTGTGGTAAAGTTCGTTGCGAAGTTCTACACCCTCCTGCATAATTGCGAAAATCTCCTGCTCTTTGTCTGGACGGAAGTAGATTGTCATATCACAATCAAACACCAACTCTTCGAGACGATAATCAATCTCTTTCTTCAAAAATCGTAAATTTGCCATAACCTTATCTATGTTTTTAGTTTAATTTTATTGCTCTTTCGATGCACAAAGATAAGAAAAAATGAATATCACGCAAAGATTTTTACACTTTTTTCGCTATTTAACACACTTTTATTGGCAAATTCAGTCTGTTTTGCTACCAGTAGACAACCTCCACGACTTCCTTTCCTTGTTTTTTATTCTCTTTTCGAGATTTGCGTTCCTCTCGTTTCTCCTCCGCACTCTCGTGGCGTGGCGTAGCGATTATAATACCCATCTCCTCATCAACTACCACCATATTATTATTGTTGTTGGTAGGCTGCGAGGTCTGCACAGGCTTAGCAGGCTCGGTTGCGGCAACAGTCGTTGTGCGAGTTACAAACTCATCCACACCATAATCAAACTCAATATCAGCATAGCGCATCTGCGGTAGGATATTTGCAGTCATATATCTCCACGCCTCTGGCAATTTTCGCAATGCCATCTCCTTTTGAGCCTCGCTATGAGAGGTAGACTTCAAAATAGTCAAAACCTGCTCCTTCTGCGGAATTGCCGACTGCTCTACCGCAGCAACGCAATCGCTCCACTTGAATGTCTTGTGTGTCGTATCAATCTTCTGCTTTGGATGATAGGTATTTACAGCGTAGTGATAGAGTGATTGTGCACGATGTGCAGCGAGTGTATCATTTTGTGTAGCATTACCATCAGGCGAGGCATAGCCCACGATAT
Source organism: Alistipes sp. (assembly GCA_017647025.1). Classification (GTDB taxonomy): domain Bacteria; phylum Bacteroidota; class Bacteroidia; order Bacteroidales; family Rikenellaceae; genus Alistipes. The sequence goes on from JAGCLL010000054.1 coordinate 34,398, forward strand.
GAATAGCCGAGATGTGCATTGTAGTATCTTTGGTCTGCGCCATAAAATCCTTCAAATCGGCAATTTGCTGCGGATTACCCGAATATGCGGGCGTTATGTTCGCCTTATTGATGGCATAATGCACATCGAACTCGGCGTGACGACCAGAGTTGTGAGGGATTTTGTAGCGAGAAGTTACAACATTGCCATCACGAGTCTGCGATACAAGAATAGCATTTGCGGCAGGAGCCTGATTGCTCTGAGCAGTAACCGCTGCGGTTATACCCAAAGCCAAAATCGAAAGTAGAATTTTTTTCATCGTTTTGTTGTATTAGTTTCAACCTAAACTAAACAACAATCAGACCAAAAAAGATTACTCCTGCGGCTCCTTGCGATAAATCTTATAATCCACAATCGCCACTATAAGCGACATCAGCGGACTAATAAGATTGAATAAGCAATATGGAAGATAGGTCAAAGTTGCTACACCAAGCACCGTCGATTGAGCCATACCGCACGAATTCCACGGCACAAGTACAGAGGTTACCGTCGCAGTATCCTCCACCGAGCGACTCAATAGACGAGCCTCCAAACCTCGCTTTGCATATAGTTCTCGAAAGGCGTTACCCGTGATAATAATAGATATATATTGATCTGCCGTAACAAGGTTTGCCACCACTCCCGTAGCGAGGGTTGAAGCCACCACACTTGCAGTGCGATATACAAACTTTGCAAAGAGTTGGGTAAGCGCCGAAAGCATACCGCTACCAACCATTACACCACCAAAGCACATAGCGCATAAAACAAGCCAAATGGTGTTCAACATACCCTTCATTCCCGATGTTGCAACCAACTCATTTATAACAGAATTACCCGTATCAATTGAAGTTGAGGTTGAGCACACAGACATAAGCGCACGGAAGGTCGAAAACTCGCCATTTCCGCCCACTATTTTCACAATTTCGGGTTGCATCACAACCATCGCAACACACGCCATCACTACCGACAAAAAGAGAGTTACAAGCGCAGGTAATTTCTTTGCAATAAGCACCATTGTAACGGCTGGCACAAGCAGAAGCCACGCTGATATGTTAAAGTTATTTTTTAGCACTTCGGACAACTCCGCCATCTGCACCGATGCGTCAAACTTATGGGTAAGACTCACCACCAAGAAGACAATCAGCGCCAAAATAAACGATGGAATGGTTGTAATTGACATATACTTGATATGTTCAAAGAGCGGAACACGAGCAGTTGAAGATGCCAACACAGTCGTATCGGACAAAGCGGACACCTTATCTCCAAAGTATGCGCCAGAGATGATCGCACCAGCAACCCATCCTTCGGAGTATCCCTGTGCCTCACCGACTCCTATAAGAGCAACACCAATCGTTGCGATAGTAGTCCAGGAACTACCCGTAACGATAGCCACAACAGCACAAATTAAGCACGCCACCGCCAGAAACACGCTCGGATGGATAATTTGCAAGCCGTAGTACATAAGAGTTGGCACCACCCCACTAAACATCCAAGTTCCAGCAATTGCACCAATCAGCAGTAGGATAATAATTGCCGAAGCCGAGGTGTGGATGTTATCTACAATAGCATTCTCGATACTACTCCATTTGCAGCGACACACCGTAACCGCCAACAGCGCAGCAACCGAAGATGCAACCAAAAGAGCAATCTGACTACCTCCCTCAATAGCATCAGAGCCAAATACCTTTATAACGAGCGCAAGCATTGCCACAAGCACCGCAATAGGCACAAGTGCAAGCCACATAAGCAATTTTTCTCCTCCAAAAAGTCCATTTTGTCGTTTCATAGCGCAAATATAGAGATTTTATGTTAAAAGTTTTCAGTTTTAGGCTTTCAGTTTTCCGTTTTAATTTGTATCTTTGTCGGGTTATACCATTTAAGGTATAAAGTGTAAAACTAAACAGAAGCATATTATGGCTACCAAGACTACTATCGAAGTTCCCGTAGAGGAGCAGAATGTTACGACAGAATTTGAGCAAACAAATCACGAGGATGCACTCTCTGCAACCGAGTCTACACCAACCGACAAGGAGGCTATTCTCGCACAACTTGCCGAGAAGGTTGAAGATGAACCTTCTGCGGAGTGGCGCAATGAGATCGAGGCGTTGAAGGTGGCATTCTATAAAATACATCGTGCCGATATGGAGGCTCGTCGCAAGGCATTCTTCGAGGAGAATGGCGCAGATGCAGAGTATAAGTCACAGACAGACGAGGCAGAAGTTCGCTTCAAAGAGTTATATAACATCTACCGCACCAAGCGTGATGAGGCTACTGCCCTATCCGACAAGGAAAAGGAGGCAAACTATAATGCGAAGTTAGCCGTTATCGAGGAGTTGAAGGCGTTGATTGACTCGGAGGAGGCTCTCAACACCACCTTTGCCAAGTTCCACGACTTGCAGGCTCGCTGGCGCAGTATAGGTCAAGTTCCACAAGCAAAGGTTAGCGACTTGTACGAAACTTACAACCTCCACATCGAGAATTTCTACGACTATGTGAAGATTAACAAGGAGTTGCGTGATCTCGACTGGAAGCGTAACTTGGAGGCAAAAACTACACTCTGCGAGCAAGCCGAGGCTTTGAGCGAGGCTACATCTATCGTCGAGGCATTCCATAAATTACAAAAGTTGCACGAGGAGTGGCGCGAGATTGGCCCGGTAGCATTGGAACACAAAGAGTCTTTGTGGGAGCGTTTCAAGAGCGCTTCGACCGTAATTAACCGCCGTCATCAGGAGCACTTCGAGGCTATCAAAGCCGAGCAGGTAAAGAATTTCGAACTCAAATCGGCACTTTGCGAGGAGGTTGAAAAGATGGTGAGCGATGCCCCTACCTCGCACAAGGCTTGGAACAAAGCAAGCGAGCGCATTCAGGCTATTCAGGCAGAGTGGCGCACCATTGGTTTTGCTCCAAAGAGGGATAACAACAAGGTTTACGACCGTTTCCGTGCTGCTTGTAACAAGTTCTTCGAGGTAAAGCACACCTTCTACACCGAGGCAAAGGATGATATGAGCAAGAACTTGGAGGTGAAGAATGCTCTTTGTGAGCGTGCCGAGGCTATTGCCGAGCGTGAGGATTGGGCAAAGGCAACCGAGGAGTTGTTGGCATTGCAGGCCGAGTGGAAGCAGTCAGGCACAGTAGCACGCAAATATGCAGATGCTGTTTGGAAGCGTTTCCGTGCCGCTTGCGACAAGTTCTTCGAGCGCAAGTCGCAACACTTCTCTACCGTAGATAACGAGCACGCCGCAAACCTCACAGCGAAACAAGCCCTCTTGGAAGAGATGGCAAAGGCTGAAATCAAGTCATTTGACGAGATTAAGGAGTTCCAGCGTCGTTGGAGCGAGATCGGATTTGTACCTATTCGTCATAAGGAGTCATTGCAAAAGCAGTACAAGGAGGCTCTTGACAAGATGTTTGCCGTAGTTCGTGGCGCTGATAGAGCGCAACAGATGAATAAGTTCAAGAACAAGGTTTCGTCTATGCGTGATGCAGGCGGTAAGGGACTCCGCAACGAGCGAGAGAAGTTGTACAACCGTGTAAAGCAACTCGAACAAGAGATTTTAACTTTGGAGAACAACATCGGCTTCTTCGCCAAATCGAAGGGTGCAGAGGCGATGATTGCAACCGTTAAAGAGAAGATTGAACGAGCAAAGCGTGATATGGCAGATGCCATTGAGCGAGTAAAATTGATTGATGCACAAGAGTAAAAACAAATAATTTAATTTCTACATTTTACATTTTTAACGATGAAAGAGAACAAGAGTACGATTATAGGCTTTGTCCTTATGACTTTGGTGTTCGTGGGTTATATGTTCTATGCGAACCACCAAGCACAAAAACAGCAGGAGGCACAAACTGCGGCTCAAATTGAGCAACTTGCCGAGCAAGCATCAAAGGCTCTCGACACTCCTGCCGAGCAGCAGGCCGTAGCAACGACGCCAAAGAGCAAGCAGACTACTACCACAACCAAATTGGTGAGCGATGCCGAGAAGGTTGAGGAGGTTGTTATTGAGAACGATGTTATGCAGGTGCGTTTCTCGACACTCGGAGCGCAGATTATCGATGTTACATTGAAGGATTACACCAAGTATGCACCAAAAGAGGAGCGCAACGAGTTGGTACACCTCTTTGCACCAGAGTCGGCATATTTTAATATGTCGTACTACTTGAAAGAGGATATGCGCAATGTAGAACTTTCGACCGCATACCGCAACTTCGAGTTGTTGCCAATACAGAACCTCGGCGACAAGCAGGTTGTAACAATGCGCTTGCCAATTGGCAAGGGCTCTATTGAGCATATCTACACAATCTACAATGAGCAAAAGCCAGAGCGTGATTACTTGGTAGACTTTGAGGTGCAGTTGAATGACATTGCACCACTTATGGCAAACCAAAAGAGCATCTCGGTAGAGTGGCGTAATCGTACCTATCAGAACGAGCGTAGTTTCAAAAATGAGAATATGTACACTACCCTCGTATATCACTTCCCTGGTGAAGGCGATGTAGAGGATTTGGGTATCTCGGAGGCGAGCAAGTCTGACGACATTGGCGCTTCGGTAGATTGGGTATCATTCAAGCAGCAGTTCTTCTCGACTGCACTCATTGGTCGCTCGGTAAATCTTCGTCAGCCACAGGTTGCATACAGCACCGCAGAGCCGAAGTCGGGATATGTAAAGGATTTCGAGATGGAGTCATCAGTTGATTACAATCCACAGACTACCGCTTACGACTTCTCGTTCTACCTCGGCCCTAACAGATTCTCGACCTTGAAGAAATTGACCGACAAGAGTGGCAAATCGCTCGAAATGGAGCGTATCATTCCTCTCGGTTGGATATTCTCTACATTTGTAAGCCGTTGGGTTGTTATCCCGGTATTCGACTTCTTGCAGAAGTATATTGCATCGTTCGGTTTGATAATTTTCATCCTCACTTTGCTTGTAAAGTTGGTAATCTTCCCTCTTACCTACAAGAGTTACCTCTCGACTGCAAAGATGCGAGTAATTAAACCTGAGATTGATGCTTTGAATGCAAAATATCCTCGTCAGGAGGATGCAATGAAGAAGCAGCAGGAGATGATGGCTCTCTACAACAAGGCAGGAATCAGCCCTATGGGTGGTTGTTTGCCTATGTTGATCCAGATGCCTATCTTGATTGCGATGTTCCGCTTCTTCCCTGCAAGTATCGAGTTGCGTGGTAAGTCGTTCTTGTGGAGCGATGACCTCTCGTCATACGATAGCATTCTCGACTTGCCGTTCAACATTCCATTCTATGGCGACCATGTTTCGTTGTTCTGCTTGTTGATGACCATAGTGATGTTCATCTACTCGTACATCAACTACAAGCAGCAGGGCTCGGCTCAACCGCAGATGGCTGGAATGAAGTTTATGACTGTCTATATGATGCCTGCGATGATGTTGTTCTGGTTCAATGACTATGCGAGTGGTCTTTGCTACTATTACCTCCTCTCGAACCTTATCACTATCATTCAGACCACTATTATTCGCTTCACCCTAAATGATGATGTTATTCGTGCGAAGATGAATGCTCGTACAAAGAACACCAAGGGCAAGAAATCCCGTTTCCAGCAGCGTTACGAGGAGTTGATGAAGCAGGCTGAGGCACAGCAGAACAGAAGATAATAAGAGAGATGGCGTTTGTTGCAAGCATATCAAACGATGATGTTGCTGCATTGGAAGCAGTACACTTTGACGGGCGCATCGAGGTCGTTGAAACCCCCGATGCGCTTGCCAAGGCGTGCCAAACGCTCTCGAAGGAGGCAATTATCGGCTTTGACACCGAAACACGCCCTTCGTTTCAGGCTGGCGTGAGTCACAAGGTTTCGCTGTTGCAATTGTCGACCGAAATGGTTTGCTTTCTTATCCGCCTAAACAAGTTGCCCCTCACTCGTGAGATTATAGCGATTTTAGCGAGCAACGACATCAAGAAGGTTGGAGCCGATGTCCGCAACGATATTGCTGCTCTGAACAAACTCCGACACTTTACCGCCAATGGTTTTATAGATTTGCAGAGCGAGGTCGGCAAGTATGGTATCGAGGATAAGAGCCTGCGTAAAATTTCGGGTATTGTACTCGGCAAGAAGGTGTCGAAGGCTCAACGATTGAGCAACTGGGCTGCAAACAAACTTACACCACAACAGCAGATGTATGCTGCGACAGATGCGTGGGTTTGCATCGAAATATACAACAAATTGACCAAATAGTCCACTCTCCTACATTGTACAAGATGAACAAAGAGATATTCCGAATAGCGATACCGAATATCATATCGAACATAACCGTACCCCTTATGGGGTTGGTTTCGACAGGTATTGTCGGCACTTGGAGTGGCTCGGCAGAGATTATCGGAGCATTGGCACTCGGTGTTTCAATCTTCAACTTCATCTATTGGAACTGCTCGTTTATCCGTATGGGTACAAGCGGTTTGACCGCACAGGCATACGGCGCAGGCGACTTCCACGAAACCACTGCAATGTTGGCTCGTGCAGTGGTCATTTCGTTGGCAATGAGCGCATTGGTACTTATATTCCAACGCCCTCTCGGCGAGTTGTCGTTATGGCTTATGGGTGGCGATGAGGTGGTTGCTGAATACTTCTTTGCACGCATCTGGGCTGTTCCTGCGGGTATTCTCCTATTCGGTCTCTACGGTTGGTTTGTAGGTATGCAGAACGGAGTTATTCCGATGGCAGTATCTATCACTGTAAACTCTCTCCACATTCTCTTTGGTTGGTGGTTTGTCTATTCGTTCGATATGGGCATTGTGGGCATTGCCTACGCCTCGGTCGTATCGCAATGGATAGGTCTTGCCTTGGCAACTATTCTGATTGTGATTTTCTTCCGTAAGACGATGCGTAAGATTGTGCTGCGTAAGGTGTTGGACTTTGGCTCGATGAAGCGATTTTTCAAGGTCAATGGCGACATTATCGTACGAACATTCTGCAATGTGGGTGTTTACACCTTCTTCACCGCCGCTTCGGCACGAATGGGCGACGCTGCAATTTTGGCGGTAAATACCACACTGATGCAGTTACTGATGCTCTTCTCCTATATGAATGATGGCTTTGCATACGCTGCCGAGGCTATGACTGGCAGATTTATCGGAGCAAAAGATTTGTCTTCACTCAAAAAGTGTCTGCGCTACTGCGTAGTATGGACTTTTGCCACAGCGGCCATTGCTATTACCGCCTATCTCGCAGGTTGGGAGTGGCTCTTTTCGTTCTTCCTCGGCAATAGTTCCGAGCAGGAGTTGGCAACCGTATTAGCAACAGCGAGAGAGTATATCGGCTGGATTGTTGTTATTCCGTTGTTCGCTGCTATGCCGTTTATGCTCGATGGCGTATATGCGGGAGCAACACTCACCAGAGCGATGCGCAACTCGATGGTGTGGGCAACAATCATATTTTTTGCCGTCTACTATGCCCTACTACCTCTAATTGGCAATGATGCGTTGTGGTTGGCATTCCTACTCTACATCATCTTCCGCCTTGTATTACAGTACTTTATGGCGGATAGATTGAGAGATATTTATCGTCAGATAGAAAAATAAGCACAATCGTATACCTATATATTGATTAGAATCGTTATCTTTGCAATAATAAAAAACTCAAAATAAGATGAAACAAAGAGTAACCCTTAATGACAAGACCTTCGAGGTAATGATACCTGCCGAGGAGATTGACAAGGCTGTGGCAAAGGTTGCCGAGCAGTTGAATAAAGATTACGCATCAACCGATAAAGCACCAATCTTTGTAGGTGTTTTGAATGGCTCGTATATGTTCCTTGCAGACCTTGTGCGCAAGACAACATTTAACAACGAAGTTACTTTCGTGCAGATTTCATCGTACGAGGGCACTCAATCAACAGGTACTATCAAGCAGAAGATGGGTATCGACTTCGATATTGAGGGGCGTGATATTATTATTGTGGAGGATATTGTCGAGACAGGACACAGCATAAACCATATGATAAACTACATTAAATCGCTCAATCCTAAATCGATAGAGATTTGTACGCTCTTCTTCAAACCAGAGAAGTACCTCTACGAATTGCCAATCAAGTATTGTGCAATGGAGATTGGCAACGAGTTTATCGTTGGTTACGGACTCGATTACGACCAGTTAGGTCGCAACCTCAAAGATATATATGTTTTAGCAAATGACTAATAACGAGGTATTGGAGGGTGGCCGCAAGTTGCCACTCGTAGAGGATTTCTACACCATTCAAGGCGAGGGCTTTCACACAGGAAAGCCTGCCTACTTCATACGCTTAGGTGGTTGCGATGTAGGTTGTGCGTGGTGCGATGCCAAGTACACCTGGAATCCTCGTATGTACCCTCCAACCGCCATCGAAGAGATTGTTGAGCGTGCCGTAGAGTGTGCTGCGCAATCTATCGTCATTACGGGAGGTGAGCCTCTACTCTACCCTCTCGGCCATCTAACCCAAGCACTCAAAGAGCAAGGCTTGGCGATATTTCTCGAAACTTCGGGCTCACACCCATTCTCAGGTGAGTTCGACTGGGTATGCCTATCTCCAAAGCGCAAATCTGCACCTCTGGCAGAGGCTTATGGGCGTGCCGATGAGTTGAAAGTTATTATCCAGAGCGAAGAGGATTTGCAATGGGCGGAGGAGTGCGCCGCAAAGGTTAGCGAGAAGTGTCTGCTCTTTTTACAGCCAGAGTGGAGTGTAGCAGAGAAGATTATGCCGACACTTGTAGAGTATGCCAAGCGCAATCCGCAATGGAGCATCTCCATACAGAGTCATAAATATATGCGAATACCTTAATGCAATAGGTGATGAAGTTCGGTAAAAAAATTGGCAAGCAGGTAGAGAAGGGCATTAGCAAGGGTAAGGAGTATGCGTGGCGCATATCCTTTCTTGTTATAATCTGTTTTGGTCTATTTATTATCGGCCGACCACTTATCTCTTTGATAATAACCTCCATCGAAATCAGAGAACTCAACAAGGAGAAGGCTCTCTATCAAGAGAGTATCCGCCGAGATAGTCTGCTTATCGAGAATCTGAAAAACGATGAATTCTTGGAGCGATATGCCCGAGAAAAGTTTCTAATGAAGCGTAAAGGCGAAGATATATTTATCGTTGAATAGTCGCCTAAAAATGGGTATATCCTCCCCAACCAGCCGAACTGTACACAACTTTGCCATTCTCCTGCTCAATGCCAATATGGTAAACATCGTAGTTTGGCTTTACCACCCTACCTATTATATATATAGGTTTGCCGAACTCTGCCTCAAAGCGTCGAGCCAAATCATCGGCGTATCGCTTATCTACCGTCAGAAGTAGTTTATAATCCTCGCCACCACCAAAGGCATCATCCCAAGTTGTACCTTTTGCTCCCGGCAATGATGATATAACGGCACTTTTCTTCGACTCGTCGAGTATATGTTGTAAATCTGACGCTACGCCATCCGATACATCACACATTGCGTGAACGCACTCCTGCCTACCAAGCCACTCGCCTTCAAGCACATGCGCTTGGGGTTGAAGATGAATTTTTGCATTGCGAGTAGTTAGTTTTCCTTCCAGTACATCTCGTAGACCGACAGCCGATGCGCCCAACTCGCCCGTAACCATAATCACATCACCCGACTTTGCACCACTGCGGCGTTTAATGTTAGCCATAGGCGCACGACCAATAGCCGTAACACTCACATAAACACCCGACTCGGACTTTGTTGTATCACCACCGACCAATTTAACGCCATACTTTTTTGATGCGGCGTGGTAGCCCTTCATAAAGTCGGCAGACCACTCACCAAAGCGCTCCTGCGGCAATGCCAACGAGAGCAATGTCGCCACAGGCTTTGCTCCCATAGCCGCCACATCGCTTATATTTACCATCAACGACTTATAGCCAATTTGATAGGCTGTACTCTTATCGGTCAAGAAGTGTACGCCCTCGTTGAGCATATCCGAAGTAAAAACCAACGCCTCGTCGCCAATCGGCAACACTGCGCAATCATCGCCTATACCCTCAAAGCCATTCTTAGGCATACGAGCAAACATATCTCGTATTGACTCTATAAAGTCGAACTCCCCGTACATTCTCATCGCTTCAAAACGCTTTTAATCAGATTTACAAACTCCCTAAATGCCTCCATACGAAATATATATGCCCATAACGCATAGGTTAAGACTCCCACCACTATCTGCATAAGTAGCAACAATATAGGGGCAACTCCCGTGGCATAATACCCTACCGCCCACACTGTGCCATACATCACAACAGCGAGCAGTAACGACGGAAGAAGCGTGCGCATCATCTGCCACCACGAAAGAGTTGTATATCGTCTTGTAGCAGCAAAGTTAACAATAAATTCAACTAATGTCATTACAACCAAACCCCACGCTATCGCCATTGTCGAATGAGGAATTGTAAGTGCCAAGACAGCAGTCATAATGCCCTTTTTGATTAGTTCCAAACGGAAAATTATAGCACCATTACTATGCACTTTCAGCACATTGTAAGCCACCATAGCCAACGGATAAAATAGTCCCGACAACGCTATAACCTCGAAATATGGCACTGTTGCAAGCCATTTATCGCCGAGGAGTACCCGAAACAGAGGCTCTGCCACAGCCGACAACCCAACCGACACTGGCGCCATAACAAAGATATTTATCAAGAGCACCTTGCGGAAACTCTCTGCAAATTTATCGGTATCATCCTTAATTTTTGCCAAAGCAGGATATGTAACAGTCTGCACCGACAAGACTGCCGACTGCACGGTTAAATCCTTAACCTTCTGCGCCTGATTGAAGAAACCGAGCGTATTTGTAGAGTATACCTTTCCGATAAATAGTTGCGACACATTGTTATAGAGAGCCGAAACAATATCGGTGGACATCAGTCGAAACGAGAATGGCGCCATCTCACGCCAGGCAACACTATCAAATCTACCCTCACCTCGCCAATCGCCACGCCACCACAACAAGAGAGTCTTTGTAGCCATCATCGTCAGGCGTTGCGCTACCAACGCCCACACTCCTCCACCGCACACAGCCACCACAATAGCAACTGCACCAGCAATAAACGATGCTGCGAAGTTTATGCGAGATAAAACTCCAAAGCGGAATTCTCGTGATAGTTTGGTATTTTGGATTATACCGAGTGCATTTATCGGCAGAAGGAGGAATAAGACAGGTGCTATTTTTTTGATTATCTGCAAATTGTAATAATCAGCCAACAGCGGAGATATAGCCACAAATAGCAGATAGAGCGCCAATGACACCGCCAGATTAAAGGCGAAAACCGACTTGTAGTCGTCGTTTGTAGGCATCTCCTTGCGAAGTAAAGTTTGCGAGAAACCACTATCGACAACCACCAATGCCACCGCAGTAAAGAATGTCAATATAGCCATTACACCGAAGTCCTCCGGCACAAGCAATCGAGCAACAACAATGCTTACAACCATCTGCAAAAGCATAGAGCACACCTTCTCGGCTGTGCTCCACGCAACACCTGTTGCCACTCTATTTATGAGTTTATCACCCATATAATTGACAATTAGGGGTACTATTTTCTATTTATCATCGCCTCGACACCCAAACGATAGGAGTCTAAACCAAAGCCGGCGATAGTACCGATGCAGGTCGCACCGATAAGAGATGTATGACGAAACTCCTCACGAGCCGCCACATTCGAGATATGAATCTCAATAACAGGCACCGATACCGCAGCAATAGCATCACGCAACGCCACCGAGGTATGAGTATAACCGCCTGCATTGAAGAGAACGCCATCGTAAACACCCTCTGACTTATGAAGTGCATCTATCAACTCGCCCTCTATATTCGATTGAGCGTAGTCGATAGTATGCGAAGGATACAAGGTGCGGAGTCGAGGAATAAACTCCTCGAATGACTCCGCTCCATATACCGACTTATCACGCCTACCCTGCAAATTGAGGTTAGGACCATTTAGGATTAAAAGTTTCACTTTATTAAGCGATTAGCTTTTCCATTCAACTTCATATTGACTAAATTTGAGAAATTTCAAGGCTTGCGCAGCACGAGAAAACGCAGCATTCTTGGGAGTATGTGAGTTTTTCGAGTGCAAGCGTAACGCAGAAATTACCAAATTTTGTCGATATTGGACTATTTTGCTGCCAAGCAAGCCAACGCAATCGAGTACTTCTTCGACAATGCCGAATCGCCACGAGAGGTCAATACACAAGGCTTGTTTGTACCAACAACCATTGCAGCCAACTCGCCATTACCAATGTGCGATACGCTCTTGAAGAATACATTTCCCGACTCCAAGTTAGGGAACAACAACGCATCAGCATCGCCTGCAACTGCCGAGCCCTTAACCTTCTTGTGCTCTGCAACCTCCTTGTAGAGAGCAACATCCAACGACAATGGGCCATCAACAATTACATTGCCCAACTGACCACGATCAGCCATCTTCGAGATGATTGCACCCTCTGCCATAGCCGGCATATTCGCATTAACCAACTCCATAGCGGCAATGCAAGCAATCTTCGGGCAATCTACGCCTATGAGTTTTGCGATCTGCGACAAGTACTTCACCAAAGCCAACTTCTGCTTAAAGTCAGGCTGTGGCAACACTGCGATATCCGATGCAAGGAGCAACTTGTGATAACCTGCCCACTCGAACACCGACACATGGCTCAAAATACCCTTTGGAGGGAACAAACCAGCCTCTTTGTTCAAGATGCCACGCATATACTTGTCGGTCGAAACCATACCCTTCATCAAGACCTGACAATCACCCGAAACAACAGCCTTAACTGCCAACTCCACGCACTTCACATCGCTCTTCTCGTCAACAATAGTGAAGATTGATGGGTCGATACCCAACTCAGCACAAGTCGCCTCGATAACCTCCTTGTCGCCAAAGAGTGTTGCATCAACCAAACCATCTTTATATGCATCATAGACCGCCTCAATAGTGTGCGAATCCTGACCGTATGCTACTGCAAGGCGCTTTCTACCCTTCGCCAACGCAGCATCAACAATTTCCGATAAGTGTTTCATAATTTTATTTAATTATGCATTTTGAATTTTGCATTCTGCATTAACTAAGCGTTGATTAGTCTATAAGTATCCTGTGCGATCACCAACTCCTCGTTAGTAGCGATTACAGCAACCTTAACCTTTGAATTCTCAGTCGAAAGGATAGTATCAACGCCACGAGTCTTGTCGTTAATCTCGTCATTGATCTCGATACCCAAGAACTCCATATTGTGCGACACCCAACGGCGCAAGTCAGCCGAGTTCTCGCCTACACCACCAGTGAAGATGAGCATATCGATACCTCCCATCAAAGCCGCATACTTGCCTACATACTGCTTTACACGGTCGTAGTACATATCACGAGCGAGGATTGCACGCTCGTTGCCAGCATCGTAAGCATCGTCAATATCACGCATATCGCTCGATACGCCCGACACAGCCTCAACACCCGACTTCTTGTTGATCATTGTGTTGATCTCGGCAAAGTTCATACCCTCGTGCTCTGCGATATAGAGTACTGCGCTTGGATCAACATCTCCGCAACGAGTTCCCATCATCAAGCCATCTACTGGTGAGAAGCCCATCGAAGTGCAGTACGACTTACCATTCAAAACCGCAGTTACCGAACCACCGTTACCAACATGGCAAGTTACAATCTTCGAGTTTTCGAGGTCGAGTCCGCAGAACTCAGCACCACGCTTTGCTACGAACTTGTGGCTTGTGCCGTGGAAGCCATAACGACGAACACGATACTTCTCGTAGTACTCGTAAGGGAGTGCATACAAGTAGTTGCGTGCAGGAATTGACTGGTGGAACGAGGTATCGAATACCGCAACCTGTGGCACCGATGGCAACACCTTCTCAATTGAGAGAATACCCTCCAAGTTTGCAGGGTTGTGCAATGGAGCGATTGCGAACAACGAACGAATCTTCTCCTTCACCTCCTCGGTAACAACTGCACTGTCAGCAAAGTACTCACCACCGTGCGCTACACGATGACCAACAGCCTTAACCTCATCGAGCGAAGCGATAACGCCGTGCTCCTTGTCGGTCAACGCCTCCAACACGAGGCTGATACCTGTGGTGTGGTCAGCAATTGGCTGGTGGAGGTGGAAATTCTCCTTACCAACAGGCTTGTGAACGAGGTCACCCTCTGCCAAACCGATACGATCTACAATACCCTTTGCGAGCAACTTGTGCGAAGCAGCCTCTACATCAAGCACCTGATACTTGATAGACGAACTACCGCAATTCAATACTAAAATTACCATAATGTTATCTTTTAATTGTGATTTATTACTTAATTGCAACAAAGATACAAAAAAAAGTTGATAGTGGAGAGTGAAGAGTGGAGAATTTTTAATTAAAAATTAAAAGCAGACTTTTGAAAGCACAAAAAAAGAGCGAGATTTCTCTCGCTCTAAACAGTTTTCCGTTTTCCGTTCTCCGTTTTCCGTTTTATTCGTAGCGTCCTGCTTTGAGGCGTGCCACCTCGTCGGCTGTAAGGAATCGCCAAGCGCCACGCTTCAAGTTCTTCTTGGTCAAGCCTGCGTAGTATACACGGTCGAGTTTTGTGACCTTATAACCAAGGTGCTCGAACATACGGCGCACAATACGGTTGCGACCAGAGTGAATCTCTACGCCCACCGACTTCTTGTCATCTTTGATATAGGAGATCTCATCGAAGAATATATCGCCATCTTCGAGAGTGATACCCTCGGCAAGTTGCTCAAAATCAGCGCGAGTGAGTGCCTTATCGAGAGTAACCTCATATATCTTCTTCTTGCGCAACGAAGGGTGAGTCAATTGACGGGTAATATCGCCATCATTTGTGAAGAGCAACAATCCCAACGAGTTCTTATCGAGGCGACCAACTGGGTAGATGCGCTCCTTGCAAGCGTTCTGTACCAACTCCATAACGGTCTTCTCGGCGTGGTCATCTTCGAGGGTTGTAACATAGCCCTTTGGCTTATTAAGCACGAGATATACATTCTTCTCGCCCTGCAAACGCTCATCGTTAAACTTCACGACATCGGTAGGCCAAACCTTCGTTCCGAGTTCGGTTACGATAACGCCATTTACGCTTACCAAACCTGCTGTAATGAAATCATCTGCCTCACGGCGTGAGCAGAGTCCAGACTGTGCAACAAAACGATTTAAGCGGATTTCGCCTGTAACCTTATTAGGGTTATATTTCGGATAACTACGCTCGGCAGTTGGCTTACCCTTGCCTTTGTAACCCTCGCTCTTACCGAATGGCTTGCGACCACCCTTATTAAAGCCTTCGCTCTTCTTGAAGCCGTCATTCTTCTTGAAGCCCTCGCTCTTGCCTTTGAAAGTGCGCTCGGTACGCTCATTACGCTCTGGGCGACCTGCTCCGAAAGGCTTACGAGCAGCAGGCTTTGCACCAAACTGCTTGCGCTCTCCACGCTCGCCACCCTCTACGCCACGCTTAGGGCGATTATCCTCAGTAAAATTAGGGTTGAACGATGCACGCTTTGGTCGCTCTGAACGAGTCGAAGATGTGCGAGTCGAAGCACCTCTCTCCTCTCTTGTATTTGCAGTACGCAAACGCTTATCCTTCGCAAAGCGTGAAAGTGCCGACGATGAGTCGCTATTAAAATTTTTCATACTTGTATATTGTTATTCGTTATTTCTGCGTGCAAAGGTAATCTATTTTTCGCAATTTAAGGTGTTATGCACCAAAACTACAATAAAAAAGAGCAAAAATAGGAGTTTTTCTACATCAACACCTTGTGATATGCCTCACGAAGGGCTCCCGAAGCGAGAGTTATACGACCACAACGGGTGTAGCCAAGTTTTTTAAGTAGTGAACGCATCGCCACATTATCACGATGAGTATCAATGCGAATATCTTTGATTTCTCGCTCAGCACACAACTCCTCCACAAAGTGCAAAATCTCCAACGCTACACCTTTTCGGCGACATTCGTCAGCCACCGCAATTCGATGTACCACAGCATAAGGTTTTTCGTTTAGCCACCCACGACCTTTTATCACAGAATAGGTTGGCTCGCCCGCAAAAGATAACACAAAAGTAGCCACAATAACTCCATTGTACTCAACGATATAATTGCTACCACTTAAAATATCACTTGATATTATTTCCTGCGTCGGATAGCCATCCTGCCACTGGTCTACTCCCTGCACTCGAAACCAATTTTGAGCATCGGCAACCAACTCCATAATTCGTTCCAAGTCTGCACCTTCTCCTTTGCGAAAACGAAGATTTTTGCGAATGCCTTTGAGTTGGCGATTTAACTCCTTTTCACGACCACCCGTAACTTTATCGAGCAGGGCGTGAAACTCTGCAGAGTGGTTGTGATGCACCGTGTGGCACAACTCGTGCAGCACCACAAACTCCTGCAAATGGGTTGGCAAGGTCATCAAAAAGAGCGAAAGCGAAAGATTATTCTGCGAGGTGCAACACCCCCATTTCGAACGAGTTGCACGAATTGTTACTCGCCCATATCGAAAGCCGTGTTGCTGTGCCAATCTCTCCACCATTGCAGGCAACACCCGCTTTGCCTCTCGGCGCAAAGCCTCAATCTGCGCAGAGGTGTAATCTCCACCCTGCATCGCCCTCTCGGCAACCTTCTCTCGCATCTGCAACACCCACTCCGCCTTCTCCTCCAAAAAGCGCAAAGCCCTTGCCGTAGACACAATACGAGGATAGGACAATCGCACCTCGCCACTCGGCTTTACCGAGAGCGAAATGCGACTTGTAGTCCAGCGCTGGCGCAACAAAATATCGCCAAGACGAGGGTGTTTGTAGACCTTATCCAATAGTTTATATGATTTTATCCAATGCGCTGACGCACAACCTCATAAATCATAATCGCCGCAGCAGCCGACACATTCAACGACTCGATTGCACCAATCATCGGAATTGCCAACTGCTCGTCGCACAACTTCAAAACCTCCTTCGAAATACCATTCTCCTCCGAGCCCATAACAATCACGGTCGGCTTGGTCAAGTCGGCATCATACATCAACTTACGGCTATGCTCCGTAGCGGCAACAATCTGGAAGCCATCGGCCTGCAACGACTTCAAGGTATTGCGGATTGAGCCTACGCGAGCCACCGGAATACGAGTCAAAGCACCCGCCGACGAGCGAATAGACTCCGCATTTACCGGCGCAGAGTTCTTCAACGATGAGATAATGCCGTGAGCACCCGCACACTCTGCCGAACGGGCAATACCGCCGAAATTGCGCACATCGGTAACATTATCGAACACGATAATAAGCGGTGTTTCGTCCTCTGGAACACGGTCCAAAATATCCTGCACCTCGACATACTCTATTGCAGCAATTACAGCCACCACGCCCTGATGGTTGCCACGAGTCATACGATTTAACTTCTCGACTGGCACCTCCTGATAGTGGCGGCGATGACGATAGCATAAATCTTTCAAATCCATCATCAACTGACCTTCAGCACCCTTGCGAATATAAATTTTCTCAATTTGCTTGCCCGACTCGATAGCCTCGGCTACGGGGCGAATACCAAAAACAATGTTCTCCATATTATTGTTGCTCTGTTATTTCTACTTCGTAAGAGGCTTTTTCCCACTCGTGCATAAGGTGGTCGTAACGCCCCTTCAATTCATCATACGCCTTGTAATCGTCGGCATTATAGTCAGTTGCCGAAGCAAAGCGAGCATCATACTCGGCAATTTTCGACTCCACATCGGCCAACTCAGCCTCTATCATCTCCACATTTTTGCGAAGTTTGCGCAGCAACTTCTCCTGCTCCTTCTTCTGCTCATAGGAGAGTTTACCCGACGACGCAGGCTCACTCTTTGAGGTGGCTGCGACGGGAGCCTTGCGCTCAATCTCTCGCAAATTCTCCACCTTGCGCTTCTCGAGGAAGTAGTAGATACCGCCCAGATACTCTCGCACGCCCCCATCTCGAAACTCGTAGACCTTATCAACTATGCCATCGAGGAACTCACGGTCGTGCGACACTACAACCACCGTTCCGTCGAACTTCTGCAATGCCGTTTTGAGAATATCCTTCGAGCGCATATCCATATGGTTTGTAGGCTCATCGAGAATAAGGAGGTTGTGTGGTTCGAGCATCATTCTCGCCATAGCGAGGCGGGAGCGCTCGCCACCAGAGAGGACTTTCACCTTCTTATCCACATCCTCACCTCGGAACAAGAATGCACCCAAAATATCACGCAGGCGAGTACGAATATCGCCCACCGCCACCCTATCGAGCGTGTCGTAGACGGTAAACTCGCCATTCATCAAGTCGTCCTGATTCTGGGCATAGTAGCCAACGCTGACATTTGCTCCAATTTTAATCTCGCCCTCCGACTGTTCCAACTCGCCAATCAACATACGGGCAAAGGTGGTCTTACCTTCGCCATTACGACCTACAAGCGCAATTTTATCGCCCTTATGAATAGTAAACTCCGCACCCGAGAACACTCTGTGGTCGCCAAATGCTTTTCCTACGCCCTTAATATCCGCCACAATCTGTCCCGAACGAGGTGCAGGGGGAAATTTAATGTTGAGAGTTGCCAAATCCTCCTCCTCGACCTCGATGCGTTCCAACTTATCGAGTTGCTTGATGCGAGATTGCACCTGATTGGACTTGGTCGGCTTATAGCGGAACTTCTCGATAAACTCCTCGCTCTTTTCGATTAGTCGCTGCTGATTTTGGTATGCCGCCAACTGCTGGGCTCTACGCTCGGCACGAAGCGTTACAAAGTGCGAGTAAGGCACTTTGTAGTCGTAAATTTTACCCAGCGAGAGTTCGATTGTGCGAGTGGTTACATTATCCAGAAATGCACGGTCGTGCGAAATCAACAACACCGCACCGTTGTAGTTTTTCAGATAATCCTCCAACCACTGAATAGACTCGATGTCGAGGTGGTTAGTCGGCTCATCGAGCAGGAAAATCGAAGGTCGTCGCAGGAGCAACTTCGCCAACTCGATACGCATACGCCAACCGCCCGAGAACTCTCGTGTAGGTTTCTCGAACTCCTCACGACGGAAGCCGAGACCAAGCAGCGTCTTTTCGATGTCGGCATCACGGGTATCACCTCCGAGAATGTGATAACGGTCGTTTGCATCGTTCAGACGGTGCAATAACTTCTCGTACTCCTCGCTCTCGTAGTCGGTACGCACAGCAATCTCGGCAGTCAATCGCTCAATCTCCGCCTCGATTGCCAGCACCTCCTCGAAAGCCTTTGCAGTTTCAGCAATGAGCGTCGTAGTATCTGCCACCTGCATCTGCTGTGGCAAATAACCGATTGTGCACTCCGCAGTCTTGGTTACAGCACCCGAGGTGGGCTGCTGCAACCCTGCAATAAGTTTGAGTATTGTTGTTTTTCCCGCTCCGTTTTTGCCGACCAGACCGATGCGCTCCTTCGGGTTTACGAGGAACGAAATACCATCGAACAAGGTCCAACCGCCAAAACTTACGGTGAGATTATCTACTGAAATCATTATGCGTTCAAAATGTCAATTATTGCTTGCTGTGGACTCTCGGCATTGAAGACCGACGAGCCTGCCACAGCCACATTCACACCCGCATCGTAAACCTCACGGGCATTTTTTGCCGAGATGCCGCCATCAATCTCTATGAGGCAGTTGTAGCCCTTTTCATCAATCACCTTGCGCAATGCACGCACCTTATCGAGAGAGTGTGGCATAAACGACTGACCACCGAAACCGGGCTCGACGCTCATAACCAACACCAAATCCAACTCCGAGAGGTAGTCAAGAACAGCCTCTACGGGTGTTCCGGGCTTGATGCTCACTCCCGCTTTTGCACCCGCAGCCTTTATCTCGGCTATCGCAGCACGAGGATCGGCACACGCCTCGTGGTGGAATACCACATAATCTGCGCCCTCCTCCACAAAGCGCTTCGCATACCTCTCTGGCTCGACAATCATCAAATGCACATCTAAAACCTTTGATGTCGCCTTGCGCACCGCCTTCATCACTGGGAAGCCCAACGAAATGTTTGGCACAAATACGCCATCCATAATATCGATATGCACCCACTCGGCTACCGAGCGATCGAGCATTTTAATATCCCTTTCGAGGTTACCAAAGTCGGCAGAAAGAATCGAAGGAGCAACTATTCTCGTCATAGCATCTCTATTTTTTTGCAAAAATAGCAAAAATAAACTAAAAACGAATAACTTTTTACCAGATAGTTGAGAGTAGAGAGTTTAAGGGGAGTAAGGAGTCTAAGGAGTTTAAGGAATATAAGGAATATAAGGAAAGAGCATTAAACTCATTAAACTCATTAAATACCCTACCCCCCACACCTCCCTCTCAAAAAAATTGCACTTTTTGAATAAAAAATCAACATTGTTCATATTTTATTAAAAATAATAATAATTTATTAAAAAACTTGATA
>JAGCLL010000055.1 GCA_017647025.1 Alistipes sp.
CTTGGTGCTTGGGGCGAGACTGGCTATCCGATGTATTGGAGCAATGGCGACAAAATTTCGGTAAATGGCGTTGAGTCTAACGCTTTGGCACTTGCTGAGGGCGCAACTGCAACCGCAGCAGAGTTCGGTTTCGTCGAGAACCTTTCGACTCCTTACTGCATCGCTTACCCAGCGGCAGCAGAGGGAGAGGTGAAGTTCGAGGCTAACCAGTCGCATGCAAACAACACCACTTTCGGCAACAATGTTGCTGCAATGTGGGGTTACAGCGAGAATGGCGAGGGTATTCAGTTGAATCACCTCACTGGCGTTCTCAAGATTGGTGTCGTAGCTGACGAGGCGTTGGTAGGCAAGAAGCTCACCTATGCTCAGGTGTCGACTATCGACCGTACACCAATCGCAGGTGACTTCGCATTTGACTTTGCTGAGGGTACTCTTGGCGAGGCGGTTGCTGCAACTGAGGTTATCTCTTACTCATTCGGTGAGGGCGTTGTGCTTGACGCAACTACTCCAACCTACTTGCACATCGCTGTACCTGCTGGTGTTTACCAGGAGTTGTATGTAACTTTGTACGACGAGGATGGTGGCGTGATGTACGCAACTGTTAAGGCTGGTGACAACAAGCCACTCGCAGCAGGTAAGGTGCGTGAGTTCAAGAAGGACGGCGAGGAGCAGTTGATTAAGTATGCGCCAAATGGCGAGGTACACATTGTTAAGGATGCTGCTTCGTTAGAACAGCTCGCCAACAACTTGGATAAGGATGCTCTCTTTGTAGCAGATATTGATATGACTGGCAAGGCGTGGACTCCAATCGAGGGTTATGCAAAGTGTGTTAATGGTAATGGTTATGCCATCAAAGGTTTGACCAATCCATTGTTTGGCACTACAAGCGCAACCATCAGAGGTTTGCACTTGCGTGATATGGCTATTAACATCACTGACGACCGCTATATCGTCGGTGGTTTGGCTTGCGTATTGCAATCGACAGAGACAACCATTGCAAAGGCTGAACATTGCTCTGTATCGGGTTCGCTTACCTTTGCAACAACTCACAAGAACACTCAAGACACTTACGAAA
The DNA here is from genome assembly GCA_017647025.1 of Alistipes sp. Lineage (GTDB taxonomy): Bacteria > Bacteroidota > Bacteroidia > Bacteroidales > Rikenellaceae > Alistipes. Next base: position 1,076 of record JAGCLL010000055.1, read on the forward strand.
CAGCCGTTGGTGCAATGTTTGGCAAGGCTCTCAGTTCGCAGATTTCGAACTGTGACAACTATGCAAGTGTTGCTATCACCAAGCCGTCTGCAGCAACAACATCCTATACAAGTATTGCAGTAGGAGGTGTTGTAGGTTATGTAGGAAAGGCAAGCGATATCGAGACTCTTCCGTCATTGACACACTGTGTAAACCACGAAAGTGGCGATCTTAGCTGGAATGAGGCTGAGACTAACAGCGCAAATCTCAAAGTCTATGTGAGTGGTATCTGTGGTGTTTTCGAGGCTGCAAGCACCATCAACAACCTGACAAACTATGGAGATGTAACCTGTTCATCGAAGGTTCTCACTTGGGGTGGTTCGGGCGTAGTGGGTTACCTCTATGCAAACAACGCCTCAAACCTCTACAACTATGGAGATATCACTGCTGATTGCCAAATCACCTTCGGCTGGTGGGGTGGCGTAATCGGAACTACTTCAACTTCTAACAACGGAACCTTTTCCGATTGCGAAAACCACGGCAAAGTGGAGTTCACTAAGAATGCTTCGTGCGCAGCAACCGGTCGTAACTATATCGGAGGTGTGATTGCTTATCCACAAGCTCCAAACTTAATCTGCTCTGGTTTGAAGAATAGCGGCGCTATTCTTTCGCACGGCAACTGCGGCAATGCTCGTTTTATGTGTGGCGGTATTGTTGGTTATAGCCTTGCAAAGGAGCTGAATGGTTGCGTTAATGGCGAAAAGGACAATACCGAGAAGGGTAAAATCATAGTAACTAACAGTGTAGGCACAACAGAGACAGGGTCAACGTGGTACCCTGGTGTTGGTGGTGTCGCAGGATGGGCTGCACCAGCAGGCGGTAGCCGTTTGGTAACAGGATGTATAAACTACGCACCAATCACATTGTCATACACTACTAGTGGTAGCTATCTGAGTACTATTGGAGGTGTTGTAGGTCATGGTAAAGGAGCTATTACACAGTCTTGCGAGAACTATGGTGCAATCAACTGCTCGGGATTGGACAATACAAAGAAACTCCAACTTCTTATTGGAGGTGTAGTTGGTTTCTCATCAGAAGGAAAAGGCGAGATGAAGTTGTGTAACAACAGTGGCGACATCACCCTCGGCGATAAGATTAACTGCCAGCTACAACTTGGTGGTATCGTAGCATACCATCAGCATAATATGAGCGATTGTACAAATAGTGGTAATATCACTATCAATGGTTCACCTTCGATTGCTAATGTTGTATACGCAGTAGTCCGTTCGGACACAGGCACCGACAAGCGCTCGGATATTACATCAGGTAATCGCTCTAACATTGCTGGTGTATTGGGCAAGATATGGGTCAATAATTTTGAGGCAACAATTACCAATGTAAAGAATACGGGAGCAATCTCATTCCCTCAGGCCGATTCGTTGAACTGTGTCGCTATCGGTGGCGTATTTGGAGAGCTTACCTGCAAGAGTGTTAATATCACAACAGCACAAAATGAAGGTAACATTTCGATTGCAAACACCAGCAACAAAGCCGCTTTGGTGCATATTGGAGGTATTCTTGCTCGCAATATGAACACATCAATAGCGGGTCAGACCATCTCATTGACAAATTGCACTAACAAGGGTAACATAACCCTTACTGAGCCAAAGGCTATCAACCATGTTCGTGCCGGAGGTATTGTAGGTGATTTGCTTACTCAGGCCAAGACTAAGCAGTATGAAACTACCGTAACCATCACCAACTGCGTAAATGAGGGTAACCTCTCTCGAACCACACAAGCCGCATCGAGCACAATCTCTTATGCAGGAGGTATTCTCGGCTCTGTTGGAGTAGATTCTGGCTATACCGATTACAACTGGATGGGAACAAACTTGACCATTAGCGGATGTACCAACAAGGGTTCAGTACAGTTTGATCAATATAACGGTAAAACAGCACTTAATACGACAGCCGCCCACAACTGCTATGGAGGTATTGTAGGTTTGGTTTACGGAGGTTATATAAACAATAAAGCATACATACCAACTATCACTTCTTGTACCAATGAAGGCCGCATCGTGAGCCGTGTAGGTGAAGTTGGCGGTATTGTAGGTACCATCAGAGACTGGGGTCACATCGTTGGAACAGAAAAAGCCCACAACATTAACAAGGGTGAGGTTGTACTCGACGGTACTCAGAATGGTTATACGGGCGGTATTGTAGGTCACTGCATTGCAACCCGCACAACACAGAATGTTCTTATTAAATACTGCACAAACGAGGGCGCAATATCTGCACGCTGGCGTGTTGGTGGTATCGTAGGAACATCGGAGGCAACTAAGGATGGTACTATTAGCCATTGCGTAAGCTTGGGCAATATTACTCTTCCAAACAACGACAATGCTACATATGTAGGAGGTATTATAGGTCGTGCAACAAATGTCGGTGCATCAGATTGTATCAGCGCTTGCTACATCAAGGCATATGGATATACAGGCGGACATTTGGGCATGGTGCTCGCCGAAAGCCGTTCAATCACTAATAAGGCTACAAACTGTCAGATTGCAGGTTCGATTGATAAGGGTTATTATGGTTCATATGTAGACGAATTTGGCACCGAGAAAACTGGTTGGACTACTGATCTTGTACCTCTCTCTGCTACCAACTTCTTCAAGTACATCTACGCTACTGCTGTAACAGAAGATGTTGCTAAGGGTGATGGTTGTTCGTTCTATGTAGCGCCAACCACTGATAAGTAATTCACGGAATGGTTTAACGATTAAAAGACTTTTATGACTATGAAAAAAGATATTTTGTTGGGCTATTC
>JAGCLL010000056.1 GCA_017647025.1 Alistipes sp.
GATGTACTCGCGTTTCTGGAATATGTTCCTCTACGATTTGGGATATGTTTGCGAGAGCGAGCCATTCCGCAAGTTGGTTAATCAGGGTATGATTCAGGGACGCTCGAACTTCGTATATCGTGTGGTTGGCACAAACAAGTTTGTTTCGCTCAACCTTCGTGGCGAGTACGAGACACAGGAGATTCATGTCGATGTAAATATCGTCAAGAATGATATTCTCGACCTCGATGCTTTCCGTGCTTGGCGACCAGAGTTCAAGGATGCAGAGTTTATTCTCGAAAATGGACAGTATATCTGCGGTTGGGCGGTTGAGAAGATGTCGAAGTCGATGTTCAATGTCGTAAACCCTGACTATATCGTAGAGCAGTATGGCGCAGACACACTCCGCATGTACGAGATGTTCCTCGGCCCATTGGAGCAGTCGAAGCCTTGGGATACCAACGGTATCGATGGTGTTCACAAGTTCTTGCGTAAGTACTGGCGTTTGTTCCACACCCGTACTGGCGAGTGGGCAGTAACCGACGAGAAGGCTACCGACAAGGAGTTGAAAACTCTTCACAAAACTATCAAGAAGATTCGTGAGGATATCGAAAACTTCTCGTTCAACACCTCGGTTGCAGCATTTATGATCTGCGTGAATGAGTTGGGCGAGTGCCACAAGCGAGAGATTTTGGAGCCTCTCACAATACTCCTCAATCCGTTTGCTCCACACATCACAGAGCAGTTGTGGTCTATGCTCGGACACGAGGATAGCGCTTGCAACGCTTCGTACCCAGTGTGCGAAGAGAAGTTCTTGGTGGAGAGTGCATTCGAGTACCCAGTAATGATCAACGGAAAACTCCGTTTCAAGCAGGAGTACCCACTCACAACCTCGCCAGCCGACATCCAGGCCGACATCGTAACCAAGGAGGAGGCGCAGAAGTGGTTGGAGGGTGCTGCTCCGAAGAAGATTATCGTGGTACCAGGCAAGATTATCAACATTGTAAAATAAGACCTAACTATGAAAAAGTTTTTGACATTGGTGGTTGCACTCGGATTGACATTCGGTGCATCGGCACAAAAGACAATATCGGTAGAGGGCGCAGATGAGAATGTGCGCTTGTGGGATAATACCACCGCCAAGTACTCAAACCACCAGACCAAAGATGAGACTTGGCGTAAAGACAAAAAGAATGTTATGCTCAACACCTCGTCGTGCGAGTTGTATATCTTCAAGGCTGACGAAACCAAGAACAAAGGTGTGGCAGTAGCAATCTACCCTGGTGGCGGATATTCGGGCCTTTACATAGAGACCTCAACCGCAAAGTGGCTCGCCTCGGAGGGTATAACCGCAGCGGTGGTAAAGTATCGCCTTCCGAACTACGGACACAAGGAGGCAACCTTGGAGGATGCTATGGGGGCAGTAAACTACCTCCGCACACGCACCGACCTCGGCATTGACCCATCGAAAGTGGGCGTTTTCGGCTCATCGGCAGGTGGTCATTTGGCGGCTTGGGTGTCGAATGCAATGACCGAGGGCGAGAAACCCGCTTTTGCTATTCTGCTTTTCCCTGCCATTACCCGCACAGAGTTCTACACCAAGATGAGCACCAATAGCCGTCTTCTCGGCAAGGACTACTGCTATCAGGAGGCGTTTGACATCTCGGCTAATAATATGGTGAGCCCGACTACTCCACCTACGATTATCTTCTTGTGCGACGATGACAATGTAGTGCCTTCGGTAAGTTCTGTGGCATACTACAAGGCGTTGAACAACTATGGCGTCAAGGCTTCGATGCACATCTATCCAAAGGGTGGTCATAGCCTTGCAAATCACATCGAGGAGTATAGAGCAGCCGTTATCGATTGGCTCACTTGGTTAAAAATACAAACCAAATAACAACCTAACAGAGTATGAAAAAGTTATTTGCAATAGTAGCGCTTGTGGCACTTTTTGCCACTGCTTCGGCACAAAAGGCAATCGTAAAAGTTCCTTGCAACGCCAACAAAACAGTAAAAGTGTGGAATAACAAGAAGGCTCCACACTCAAATGAAGAGGTTAAGAATGAGTGGCGTACCAAGGATGGCCATTTCAAAAATACATCGCAGACTGTCTTCTATCTCTACAAGGCAGACAAAAAGAGCGCCACAGGTCAGGGCGTAGTAATTCTCCCAGGTGGTGGATATGGCGCAGTCTGCATTGAGCGCGAGGGCTTTAAACTTGCAGAGTACTTCCAGAGCATCGGTATTACCGCTTTGGTCGTAAAGTATCGTCTTCCGAACTATGGACACAAGGAGGTACCTCTCGAAGATGCCCAGGAGGCTTTGCGCTACCTTCGCAAGCACGGAAAGGCTTGGAAAGTTGATCCGACACAGGTTGGTATAGCAGGTTCGTCGGCAGGTGGACACCTTGCAGCCTACACCTCAAACTTTACCGCCGATGAGGAGAAACCCGCATTCTCGGTGTTGTTCTATCCTGTGATTACAGGTACAACAAATATGACGCACCAAAATACATTTATTCGTTTGTTGGGCAAGAATCACGCTCCATATTTGCGTGAGCACTACTCACTCGAAAATCGTGTAACAACCTCTACCCCTCCAACAATTCTATTGTTGAGTGATGATGATAGAGTTGTACCTTCAATCAGTTCTATACTCTACTACGAGGCGTTGAAGCACTATGGCGTGGATGCTACAATGCACATCTACCCAAGTGGTGGACACGGCTGGGTTGGCAAGGAGAAGTTCCGTTACGATAAGGAGTGGAAGGCTGCACTTGCAAAGTGGTTGCAGGAGATAAAGAAGAAATAGTAATCAAATTCATAACACATTTATGGCAGAAAGTTCAATTTTAATGCGTCTTGATGGTCTGAAAATCAAGTACGAGGAGTTGGGACAAAAACTTACCGACCCCGAGGTGATTGCAGATGTCAAGTCGTTCGTTCAGTACAACAAAGAGTACAAGGAGTTAGAGCCTATTATCGAAACCTCCGAGAAGTTCCGCAAGGCAATTCAGGCTCTGGCAGATGCGAAGGATATTCTCGCAAATGAGAAGGACGAGGAGTTTCGTGAGATGGCTCGTATGGAGATTTCCGAATTGGAGCCTGCAATCGAGCAGATGGAAGAAGAGATTAAGTTGCTCCTTATCCCGAAAGACCCTCAGGATGGCAAAAATGCCGTACTCGAAATTCGTGGCGGTACGGGTGGTGACGAGGCGGCACTCTTCGCTGGCGACCTGTTCCGTATGTACACCAAGTATATCGAGTCGAAGGGTTGGCGCTACGAGGTAACATCGTTCTCGGAGGGCGTTGTCGGTGGCTACAAGGAGGTAATTCTCAAAGTTACGGGCGACAGCGTATATGGCACATTGAAGTACGAGTCGGGCGTTCATCGTGTACAGCGTGTACCACAGACCGAGACTCAGGGTCGTGTTCACACCTCGGCTGCTTCGGTGGCGGTATTGCCAGAGGCTGACGAGTTCGACTGCGAGGTGTCGTGGAACGATATTCGTAAGGATATTTTCTGTGCTTCAGGTCCCGGTGGTCAGTCGGTAAATACCACCTACTCGGCTATCCGACTTACCCACATTCCGACAGGTATCGTGGTGCAGTGTCAGGACCAGAAGTCGCAGATTAAGAATACCGAAAAGGCTTTTGAGGAGTTGCGTACCCGTATCTTCAACTTGGAGTATCAGAAGTACCTCGACGAGATTGCTTCGAAGCGTAAGACACTCGTATCGACTGGTGACCGTTCGGCAAAGATTCGTACCTACAACTATCCGCAGGGCCGAATTACCGACCACCGCATCAACTATACGATTTACAACCTCTCGGCATTTATGGATGGCGATATTCAGGACTGCATCGACCACCTTATCGTAGCCGAGAATGCGGAGCGACTCAAAGAGCAAGAACTCGGATAAACTTTGTTTATCAAATTGAGAATTGAGGATTGAGAATTAAGAATTATTTTCTCATTTTGCATTTTGTGTCTGCCACAGCACAGACACAAACACCTTTGTATATCGTAAATGGTGTGGAAATGGAGAGTGTGAAGCATATTGCTGAGGAGAATATCGAGCATATCGACCACCTCGCAGCCGATGAAGCAACCGTAGCCAAGTATGGCGAGAGGGCGAATAATGGTGTCATTATCGTAACGCTACGCTACGATAAAGAGGCGGAGTTTACGGGCGGAAAATCGCTTACCGACTATGTTTCGGAGCGAGTGAAGTGGAACGAAAACTGGGGCGTGGCGAGGTTTGTTGCACGCTACACCATCTCGGCGGATGGCTCGTTTCATCTCGGCTCGGTACTCGAATCGACAGACCATCAACTCCGCAAACGAGTGTTGCGTGCGTTGCAGGATATGCCAAAGTGGCAACCCGCCACCAAGCAGGGTAAGGTGGTAGAGAGCGAATATGTCCTCTCGGTGCAACTCCCAAAGGGAAAGGCGATGCCGAAGGAACCGTATATCGTGATACGATAATTGAGGATTGAGAATTGAGGATTGAAAAGAGCAAGGTAAAAAACTATAACACTGTAAAATTAGAGGTGATTGTGCTATTTTTGCGCTAAACAAGGGAACGAAAGCGCAGCATAGTGAGCCTATGTGAGCATTTCGTTATCCGAAGAGCAGTGCAAAAAGAGCCAATCAGAATAATTTTATGAATGCAATTCAACATATCACTCTGGCGCAACTGCAAGGGCGAATATCCATCGCTCTGGCGGAGGCTTTGCCTTTGCCGGTGTGGGTGAGTGCGGAGGTTGCCGACATCAAGATTAACGCTTCGGGACACTGCTACATCGAACTTATCGAGAAGAATGAAAAGAGTGGGGCAACCGAGGCGCAAGCGAGGGCGACAATTTGGCGTTCGCAAGTGATGAGCACCATAGGTCGCTTCGAGCAAGAGAGCGGGCAACGCCTAACGAAAGGTATGAAGATACTCTTCAAGGCAACCGTTCAGCACCACGCAGTCTATGGTATGTCGTTGCAAATTCAGCAGATTGATGCTATGCACACCATAGGCGATATGGAGCGTCGCAAGCAACTCTGCATCGAGCAACTCCAAAAGGAGGGCGTGTGGGATTTGAACCGTTCACTGACAATGCCAGATGTTGTGCAACGAGTGGCGGTTATTTCGAGCGCAACAGCAGCGGGCTATCAGGACTTTATGAAGGAGTTAGGCAGAAGTGCCTACCGCATCGAAACCGAACTCTTCGAAGCGACGATGCAGGGCGAGAGGTGCGATGAGAGCATCGTGGCGGCACTCTACGCCATAGCCGAGCGCTCGGAGGAGTTCGATGCTGTGGCGATAATTCGTGGCGGTGGCTCAACCAGCGATTTGGAGTGTTACAACTCCTACAACCTCGCCTTTGCCGTAACGCAATTTCCGTTGCCGGTACTGACTGGTATCGGACACGACAAGGACACGAGTGTTACCGATATGGTGGCACACACGCCACTGAAAACACCTACTGCGGTGGCGGCGTGGATAGACCAAAGGGCGGCTGATTTCGATGGTAGGTTGGAGTACCACGCTATCTCTCTACGAGATATTTGCCGACAAGCCACCCACTCGGCTGCACTCCGCTTGGAGAACTTCTCGGCAGAGGTGCGCCACTTGGCGGAGCGCACATTGCAGAGCGAGAAGCAGAGGCTCGACGGTATAGCAACCTTGGTGGCAAACTTTGCACCCGAGCGCATCTTCCGCCTCGGCTACGCCATAGCCCGCAAGGAGGGAAAAGCATTGCAAAGCGTGGAGAATGTGGATGTGGGCGATGTAATAAACATTGCCATTGCCGATGGAGAACTAAACGCTACAGTGGTTGAGAAACGGAAAGCGGAAAACATTGCGCCAATAAAAAATGGCATTTAATGACATGCGGGCTTCCAGCCCTGAATGACATTTAATGGCAGGCGCAGTCTAACGACTGCTGAATAACAGGCGCTTTGCCATTCAGCGAGAGAATCGAGCGAATGCCATTCGTTGCCATTAAGCGAGCGAATGTTATTTTACTTCGCTAAAAAACAAAGAACTAAAGGCTTAACAAATATGACTTACAAAGAGGCAATAGACGAGATTAATGCGATTTTGAAGTCGCTCAGGGAGGAGCAGAACAGCATCGACACCCTCTCGGAGCGTGTGGCACGAGCAACCGAACTTATTGCTCTCTGCCGTGAGAAACTGCGCAAAGCAGAAAGCGATGTGAATAAGGTGCTCGAAGAGTAAAAACGAATGGGGGCAGTCCAAAAAATAGTAAAGTGGGCGTTAAACCACATTCCTCGCCCGATATTGCAGAGGTTTGCGGGTTTGTGTGTACCTATACTCGGCTTGTGGTATGCCGGCAAGGGGCGCAAGTGCCCGATTTGCGGTAAGCAGGTGCGAGAGTTTCTGCCATACGGCTATGGTGCTTCTCGCCGAGATGCTCTCTGCCCACGATGCTTGGCGCTGGAACGACATCGCCTATTATGGCTCTATTTGGAGCGAGAAACGACACTTTTGCAAGGTTACCCCACACTGCTCCACATTGCGCCCGAAGTCGCCTTAAAACGCCAATTTGAGCGGCACTACGGCAAGAAGCACGCCGACAACTACCTCACAGCCGACTTGGAGAGTCCGTTGGCGAAATTACACTTCGATGTGCAGGATATTCCACTCGAAGATGAGAGTATGGATGTTGTGATTTGCAACCATATTCTCGAACATGTCGAAGATGACAGAAAAGCCTTGCGAGAGTTGCATCGCATACTACGCAAAGGGGGTTGGGGCGTAGTGCTTGTACCGCAAGATTACGAGCGAGAGATGACCTTCGAAGATGACTCGATAACCTCACCAGAGGAGCGAGCAAGGATATTTGGACAGTATGACCACCGCCGCATCTATGGCAGAGATTATGCCGAGCGAGTGCGAGAGTGTGGCTTCGAGGTGGAGGAGATCGAATATGAAAACACCCTTTCCGAAGAGGAACGAAAACAATACTCAACAGCAGGAGAGCGTTTATATATTATAAAACGGAAAACGGAAAACCAATGATACTATTTGAGAGATACAGCAAATTGCGCAAAGCAGTAGCCAATCAGTTCTCGACCACTACACAGGAGTTGGTGGATAAGGCGTTGCAATTCGCCGAGGAGCGAATGGGCGACCTTGTGCGTTATGATGGAACACCTATGCTCGACCACGCAGTGGAGGTGGCATACATTGTCGCTACCGAGGTGGGATTAGGTCGCAACTCAACAGTCGCTTCGATTCTGCACGATGTAGTGCGCATAGAGGCAAAGCGAGATGATGAGGAGAGCCTCAACACCCTACTCGAAACCATTCGCAAGGAGTTTGGCGAGGAGGTTATCGGTATCGTTATGGGATTGGCGAGTATATCGGAGTTGAAACTCAACACCCACTCCGACCAAGCCTCGAACTTCCGTGATATGATTGTATCCTACTCGGAGGACCCTCGTGTGATTTTGATAAAACTTGCCGACCGCCTCGAAGTGATGCGCTCGATAGTGATATTCCCAGAGGAGAAGCGACTCAAAAAGTCGTGGGAGAGCCTTAACCTCTATGCGCAGATAGCCCATAAACTCGGTCTATACAACATAAAGAGCGAGTTGGAGGATTTGTCGCTCTCACAACTCGAACCTGCTGACCACAAGCATATTACAGAGAAGTTGCGTGAGGGCGAAAAGGAGCGTATGGACTTTATCGAGCGATTTATCGAGCCAATTCGCAAAGGACTCGACTCGGCTGGCATAAAGTACCACATCAAGAGCCGCACAAAGTCTGTCTACTCCATCTGGAACAAGATGCGCAAGCAAAAGGTGCCATTCGAGGGTGTTTACGACATCTTCGCCATTCGTATTATTATAGACTGTGCCGAAAACCTCGAAAAGGCGCAGTGTTGGTTGGCATACTCCATTGTGAGCGACTTCTACACCCCAAATACCGACCGTATGCGTGATTGGATTTCGATTCCGAAGTCGAATGGCTACGAGTCGTTGCACACCACCGTAGCGGCAGGCGACGGTAAGTGGGTGGAGATTCAAATCCGCACCGAGCGTATGGATAACATCGCCGAGTTGGGTATCGCAGCACACTGGCGCTACAAGGGTGTTAATCAGGGAGCGCAGACAAGCGAGAAGTGGTTGCAGCGCCTGCGTGAAACGATGAGCGAAACAAAGGAGGATATAGCCGAAAGATTTGACGCAAAGCCAGCATCAGGCGAGATTTTCGTATACACTCCAAATGGTGATATTCGCAAATTGCCAGAGGGCGCAACAGTGTTGGACTTCGCTTTCGACATTCACTCCAACCTCGGTTGCACCTGTTCAGGCGGAAAGGTGAATGGTCGTGCTGTGCCTATCCGTGAGCAGTTGAACAATGGCGATATTGTTGAAATTATCACACAGAAAAACCAACTTCCAAAGTCCGATTGGCTCAACTTTGTCGTAACTCAAAAGGCAAAGCAGAAGATCAAGTCTGTAATTCGTGAGGAGCAAGCCAAGAGCGCAAACCTCGGTCGTGAGGAGTTGGAGCGCAAGTTGAAAAACTGGAAAATTACCAGAAATATCGATGAGATTGTTGCCTACCTCTGCAAGTACTACAAGCAACGCACCGGAACGGCTCTCTACGAGTTGATTGCCGAGGAGAAGATTGACTTGGCTGTGGTGAAGGAGGTTTTGGCAAAGTGGCTTTCGGGCGAGGCAGACGAGGAGCGTCGTGCTGCCGAGGCCGAAGCAGAGGCTCGCCGCCGTGAAACTACGGCACGGGCGCAGTCAAAGCAGTCGAGCGATGCCCTCATAATCGATGAGAGCATCAACAACATCGTCTACAAACTCGCCAAGTGTTGTAACCCTATCAAGGGCGATGACATCTTCGGCTTTGTAACTATAAGCACCGGAATTACTATCCACCGCACCGACTGTCCCAACGCCAAGCGTATGCGTGAGCAGTATCCTTACCGCATAATGGAGGCGAAGTGGAGAGAGAGTGCGCAGGGTGCATTCCGTGTAACAATTGCCATACACGCCAACGACTCGGCTGGTCTTGTAAACCAGATTACCGAGGTAGTGAGCCGAGATATGAAGTTGAACATTCGCTCCATAAATCTCAACTCACGAGGCGATGGCACGGGCGTAGGAACAATAAGCGTCGAAGTGCCATCGGTAAATGTGGTTGACACCCTAATCTATGCTATTATGCGCATCAAGGGCGTGCAGAAGGCGTACCGAGTAAAAAACTAAACCAATAAAAAAGTATAACTATGAAGAAACTGTCTAAACTTTTGTTTGTTGCCACAATGGCAATCTTTGTTGCATCATGCGCAGAATCAAAGCGGAGCGGAAACCCAATCATCGAGGGTTGGTACGCCGACCCTGAGTGTGTAATCTTTGGCGACACCTACTATCTCTACCCTACCTGGTCGCAGAAGTTCAAAGATCAACTACACTTCGACGCCTTCTCGTCGAAGGATCTCGTGACCTGGACAAAGCACGAGCGCATTATCGACAACACCGAGATTAAGTGGCTCAACAAGGCTTTATGGGCACCGTCAATCATTGAGAAAGATGGCAAGTACTACCTTATGTTCTCGTGCAACGATGTTCATGAAGGCGAAATTGGAGGTATCGGCGTAGCGGTGGCAGATAACCCCGCAGGACCATTCAAAGACCACCTCGGCAAGCCACTCATCAACGAGATTATCAACGGTGCGCAACCTATTGACCAATTCGTATTCAAGGATACCGACGGCACCTACTATATGTATTATGGTGGCTGGAAACACTGCAATGTCTGCAAACTTAACGACGACTTCACCGGCTTCGTTCCATTCGAGGATGGCGAGATATTCAAGGAGGTTACCCCTGGCGAGTATGTCGAGGGACCATTTATGTTTATCCGTAACGGCAAGTACTACTTTATGTGGTCGGAGGGCAAGTGGACACGAGATAACTATCGTGTGCAGTATGCCATTGCCGACAGCCCTCTCGGCCCATTCGAGCCTCGTGGTGTGATTTTGCAGACCGACGAGAATATAGGCACAGGCGCAGGTCACCACTCGGTAATTCACAACCCTCGCAGTGGCAAGTACTACATCGTCTATCACCGCCACCCAATCGGTGCTACAAGTGGTAACGACCGTCGCACCTGCATCGACGAGATGCTCTTCGACAAGGAGGGAAATATCCTCCCTGTGAAGATGACCTTCGAGGGCGTCAAGGCTGATCCTTTGAAGTAGAAAAGTGGAAATTATAAGCAGAAGGCGACCTCGAATTTTCGAAGGTCGTCTTCTCTTTATAGCCCAATAGTTACACTTCGAGAGCCGATATTCAACATCGCCACCATCTCCGATATTGAGGCGTTATAACTCATTGCAAAGTATGGCGGCGAGGAGTAGTTGCTACGACTCTCCGCAATATAGGAGTGAAACTGCTCTGGCACAACGCTCGACATATCCATCAGCAGATGGGCATAGCGGACAGATATAGGCACCTCGTTTATATTCGGGAAGATCACCTGAGAGTGGCTCGTATTGGAGCAAATATGGACATTTATAAATAGCGTATTGCCATCGAGCGTGCCTGTGTTGCGCAAACGATGCGCTGCGGAGCGAAGCATATCGTAATCGGCATCAGAAGCCTCTCCATCGGTGATATTGAAGACCAGAGGTGGGAAACTCTCCCTATTCTCCTCCTTGGCGCACCACTCCTCCACCAACTTCGTAACCATATTTATCATCTTACACATTGGCGTAGCACCCTCGGCACGAGGTGCAACCCACTGCGAAACATCCTCGTAAAAGGTGTCATCCGTAGAGTCGGTGGTTGCATAACTCATTCTGTATTGCACTCGTGGCACCTTCATATTGGCAAAATGTGTGATGGGGTGGAAAAATTCATTCTCGCCCAAGAGGGAATAGATGGTTGAGCCAGAGTAGCCAATCAATGCTATATCGTAGTAGTAACGATAGCCATTATCACGATGTGAACGCATTATAAGTTCATCTATGAGTTTGCTCGTAACCATCGACACAGCCTCCGCCTTCGAAAGGTCGCATCCATTCAAATTCATTCGACCACTCATCGAACTGGATTGGTCTATCGCTATAACTATTGCTGCACGATGACAGCGTGTAATCTCCTGCGAATACATATATTACAATCTTTCTATTTTGCCATCTTTATATATCACGAACTCTCCATCATCACGAATGATGCGTGTAGTGCCATTATTGAATGGTTTTATGCCACTACCTCGACCACAAGTTATCACTACTCTGCCCTGCGTATCGATAAAGTGCCATACATCGCCTATGCGTACCAATGCCAAACCCTCACTAAACTCGAATGCCAAGTCGTAGATTGGTGGTATTACAAACTCACCACGATGCGAAAATCCCCAATAGCCGTTATAGTATTCGAGCAACAACGGCTCTGTCTGTTCTATCGACTTGGGTTTCGCCTCAATAAACTCCTTTAATCTCGGCAATGAAGGGTGCGAAGAGCGCAATAACCGAGCAATACGATAATGACGAGCATCACCACGCTCCGCAAAAAGTCGCTCAATACGCTCCAATATCTCATCCTTACCTGCCACAGCAAGATCGGGGCGAATAAGCAGATAGTCGCTTTCGACTACTTTGCGAGCCAAAGAGGAGTCCAACGACAACGCCGCAATGGCGGTGGAGATAAGGGCTATTGGATAGTCGTCTATTGATTTGTTGAAGTAGCCCATCGTGCGTAGTGGATGTTGAAATTCACGAGTGCCAATCTCTACGCAATTCTCACTACGCAACCCCTCACAATACATCGCATCAAGGTCTATGAGCGAGAGTCCATCCTTCGAGAGGATGATATTTTCGGGCTTCAAATCGCCGTGCGCCCACCTCTCGCCAAGCAACCATAGTGCAAACTCCTCGAACATCTGGGATAGTGCCGCCATCTTGTCGGGCCTATGTGCCAACTCCTCGATTTTGGACTGCAAGGAGACGCCCTCTTTCCAGTCGCATAGTACAACATCCGCCAGACCAAACACCTCGCTGCTGGAACTCACTAACAACTCCTTCGGATAGTAGTTGTCGCCATATATGGCACGGAGATTGGCATTAGGACGCATATAGATGCGCATAGCCTTATGCACACCCTCGCACATCACCTGAACAACCAAAACAGAATTGCCAACCGAACACTTCAACACCTCACGGTCGCGCTCCTCGCTAAGAGCATAGATGCGCTTGGCTCCGAGCGTGCGAGCCATTCTATCAAGATGTTTTACCGCCAAGATGTAGTTTGCAACCGAGAATATCATAATTACAAATTTACGCTTTATTCAACGATTTACAAACTATTCACCGCAAAAAAATTGATTTTAAGGAGATAACAAAAATCCCCACACAAAAAAAATACATTTTGAGTGAGGAAGTTTTGTGCCAAACGAAAAACCGAGTCCGCCCAACACACCACAACAAAAAGTCGTCAATGATTGTGCTATTTTTGAGACAAACAAGAAGCCCGATGCGCAGCATACTAATTTTGTGAACAAAATTAGTATGTGTGTGTTACCTATCCCCCAAACCCCCTTTCTGTAAAGGGGGCTTATTTACCACCAAGCAAAATCAGCTTTTAGGCAGATGAAAGCTACTAGAGCGAGGTAAAATGTGAGGAAAAATTGTATAAAAAGAGATTTTACAAGGCACAAGAAAAGAGCCATTGCCCTACCCAAAAACCATCAAAAAAGCATTTTAAGTAGATGAGAGCAAGGCGCACAAGAAATCCGCTTGCGCAGCATACTAATTTTGTGAACAAAATTAGTATGTGTGTGTTACCTATCCCCCAAACCCCCTTTCTGTAAAGGGGGCTTAAAATACCCACAACAAAAAGTCGTCAATGATTGTGCTATTTTTGAGACAAACAAGAAGCCCGATGCGCAGCATACTTGGC
>JAGCLL010000057.1 GCA_017647025.1 Alistipes sp.
AACTCATTAAACTCATTAAAAACGACACTAAAAATAACACTATAAACAAACAATTTTTAACCAAATTATTAATCAAAACCAAAAAAAACAATGAAAAATTTGACAAAAATTTTCATGGCAGTTGTGGCGGGAATGTTCGCATTCTCTTGTGTAACAGACACAACTGTGGACTCTAACCCAACCTTCGAGAGTGAGGTTGGTGGAGCGAAGACCGTTCTCTCGGTTGGTATTGCTAACTCGGAGGAGTTGCGTACCCAACTTGGTGCTTGGGGCGAGACTGGCTATCCGATGTATTGGAGCAATGGCGACAAAATTTCGGTAAATGGCGTCGCTTCGAACGAGTTGTCACTCGGCGAGGGCGTTAAGACTGCCGCAGCAGAGTTTGGTTTCGGCACAAGCCTTAACACTCCTTACTGTGTTGCTTATCCAGCGGCAGCTGAGGGTCAGGTTAAGTTCGCTGCAAACCAGTCACACACAAACAACACCACTTTTGGCGACAATGTTGCTGCAATGTGGGGTTACAGCGAGAATGGCGAGGGTGTTCAGTTGAACCACCTCACTGGCGTTCTCAAAATCGGAGTTGTGGCTGACGAGGCGTTGGTAGGCAAGAAGCTCACCTATGCTCAGGTGTCGACTATCGACCGTGCTCCTATCGCAGGTGACTTCGCATTTGACTTTGCTGAGGGTACTCTTGGCGAGGCGGTTGCTGCAACTGAGGTTATCTCTTACTCGTTCGGTGAGGGTGTTGAACTTTCGGCTGAGCCAACCTACTTGCACATTGCAGTTCCTGCTGGTGTTTACCAGGAGTTGTATGTGACTTTGTACGACGAGGATGGTGGCGTGATGTACGCAACCGTTAAGGCCGGCGACTCGAAGCCACTCGCAGCAGGTAAGGTGCGTGAGTTCAAGAAGGACGGCGTTGAGCAGTTGATTACCTACGCTCCAAGCAGCGATGTTTATGTTGTGAAGAGCGCTGATGACTTGGTTGCTTTCGCAGCAGAGGCAGCAACTTTGGAGAAGGATATGCTCCTCGTTAAGGATATCGATATGGAGGGTATTGAGTGGACTCCAATCGAGGGTTATGCAAGCACCGTTCTCGGTAATGGTTACGCTATCAAGAACTTGAACGCTCCTTTGTTTGGCACTACCAACGCATCGTTCAAGGGCTTGCACCTCCAAGTAAATATGAGTTCGAACGAGCGTCTTATTTTCGGTACTTTGGCTTGCCACTTGTCGGCAACTGACGAGGTTGCTCCAAGCGTTGAGCACTGTACAGTTTCGGGTACTATCACCATCCACAACGAGACTCCAGAGCTCGCAAACGACGGAGCTAACGATACCGACCTCAACTTTGGTGGTCTTGTTGGTCGTGCTGATGGTGTTAGCTTCAAGAACTGCGAGAACAAGGCAACCATCAATGTAACACAGATGCTTAAATCGGCTGCAGCAGGCACTCGTGCCCCTATGGGTGGTTTGATTGGCTACGGAAACATCTTCACCCGCAGCAACAAGAGCGTTATCTACACCGACTGCATCAACTTGGTTAACTCTGGTGCGATCAACTACAATATAGGCGAGGCAGACAAGAATGTTGGTACTCGTGTTGGTGGTGTTGTAGGTACCAGCACTAATAATGTTGGTGGTAAGTTGGAGAACTGTGTCAACAAGGGTGACATCACCATCCACACTACTCACACTACTACTGTAACGAACTACTGCGGTGGTATTTCGCCTGTATTCTACGGCTCGGTAACCAATTGTAGCAACTACGGAAATTTGGTTATGAGTGGTGTAAATAACGGTATGTATCACTCGGGTATTATCGCCTATGTAAACAATGCTGAGACGACACCGACTCGCAAGTGGAGCGGATGTGCAAACTATGGTAAAATTAGCCTCGAGAGTGCTACTACCAACTCGATGTATCTTGGTGGTCTTGGTGGTCGTGTTGTTAATGTTGGTATTGACAACTGCCACAACTATGGTGAGGTATATGCATCGAGCGACTCTTATATGAAGAGTGTCCTCTGTGCTGGTATTGCAGCATACCACGAGACAGTTAAAGATTCAAAACTCGAGGTGTTGTATATGAAGGATTGTACAAACAATGCACCAATCAACTTCTGGGCATCGACTGTACCTGAGACAACCTCAACCTACGGCGACTACAAGTATCGACTCGGCGGTATTGCAGGTTATAGCAACGCTCGTGTTGAGAGCTGTACAAACAATGCAGAGGGAGACATCACCATCAAGGGTAATATCACACAGCTGCGCTTCGACACCAACGATTTAGCAGCTCGACTTGGATGTCTGGTTGCAGGATGTCTTGCGTATAAGTCTAACAAGGTGGCTAACAACCTAACCAACTATGGAGATGTTACTTTCGATGCAACACTCAATCGACTCGAGAGCATTGATGCAGACCTCTTCTTGGCAGGATGTATGGGTACAAACACACTATCTGCCGAGATGCAAAACTTCAAGAATTATGGCGACATCATCGTAGGCCCAAACAGCGATATCAAGGTACAGCGTGCACATATTGCAGGCGTTTTGGGCGATGGTCTCCAGCACGGTGGTCACGCAACAGTTGGTGCTTCAAACCAAGGTAACATCTCGGTTGGTGGTAAAATTACTACTGTTGCTCCTGTAATGAAGAAGTCAGATAATACGACTCTTGTCTTAAACGAGGAGTACATCGCTATCGGTGGTATCCGTGGCACAGGTCGTGTTAAGGCTAATGTAAACAATGGTGTGCAGGGCAACAACAAGGTTGGCAACATCACTATCAGCGCACAGCTCGACTCTAAGCTCATCGCAGTGGGTGGTGTTGTTGGATATGGTAACTGTATCTCAAACAACATCAACTATGGCAACATCTCTTCTACCTCAACCGCACTATTTAATGGTCATACCGCTATTGCAGGTATTACTGGTTATTCAATGGTATGGAAGGGTAACCTCAATGCAGAGGATAAGGTTGTCAGCGGTATCAAGAACTACGGTAACTTAGATATCAAGGGCTCATTCAAGAAGGATGGTAGAACAGGTACTAACGAGATGATGATTGCAGGCTGTGTTTGTGATTGTGATGCTGGAGATTATGTGGATAATGCGACAGACAAATCTGCAATCAAGAAGATCGACTGGCATAACTATGGCAAAATCTCGGTTGATGCATCTTCTACTATAACCGGTTTGATTAGTGGTGTCAGCATCTATATGGTATCAAATGGTGATCTTGTGGAAGATATGTACAACCACGAGGGTGCGGATATCAATGTTAAGAGTTCAAGCAATGTAAACTTCTATCTTTCGGGTATTACATATCGTTCGTTGAGCCACCTCGAGAATGCACAGAACGACGGAAATATCACTTTCAGCGGTAATGTTGCTCAGCTCTACATCGGTGGTATTCTCGGTAACGACAACAACTGGAAGCGTGAGAATTTGACAAACAATGGAGCTATCACCGTTCAGGATTGTACCGGAAACCACTCATCACACTTCTTTATTGGTGGTATTGTCCCTATATTCTCTATTGGAAATACTTGGGTTTGGGAGAATTGCCACAACACCGGCGATATCACAACTACCAATATCAACAATAATAAGAACTTGAATATCGGTGGTATCCTTGCCGTTGGTACAAGCAGTACGAACGACAACAATGTTGCAAAGGCTGAGATTTTCAGCAACTGTTCGAACTCAGGTGATATTAACGCTGCAGGTAATGTTAGACGACCTTACATCGGTGGTTTGTTCGGATACTTTGAGTATGGTACAAGTAACACGAAGTGTCCTCGAGTTATTCTCCAAGATTGTACCAACAGTGGAGATATCAATTGCTCGACCGTTGGAACAGCAACCGACTCGAATGAGTTCTATCTCGGTGGTATCATTAGCCGTATCAACCAGTGTTGGATGTCGTACGAGAAGGATGGTAAGACTGTAACTTGGAGTGGCACTATCAAGAATACTGGTAATATCAAGTTTAACGGAAAGATTAACACTACTACTAAGCAGGTATTTATTGGCGGTATCGTTGCTCGTCACAAAAAGGATGCAATAGGCGATTATATGCCAGCAGCCGAAAACTTGACCTATGTAAACGAGGGTAATATCGAGTTTGCACCAGCAGACAATGCTACTTACGCTCCATATATTGGTGGTGTTATAGGTCATGCAGATGCAACCGGCGGCGTACATACAGGTTTTTCGAATGCTATTGTAAATTGCGACATCAAGGCTTGGGGTGCTACAAATGTGGGTATGATCTTCGGTCAGACTCGCAACGACTCTCGCAAGGCTACCAACTGTCAGGTTGCAGGTTCGATTGATAAGGGCTATTATGGCGATATAGTAGACGAATTTGGCACCGAGAAAACTGGTTGGACTGCTGATGTTGTAGATATCTCTGCTACCAACTTCTTCAACTACATCTACAGTACTGCTGTAACAGAAGATGTTGCTAAGGGTGATGGTTGTTCGTTCTATGTAGCGCCAACCACTGATAAGTAATTCACGGAATGGTTTAACGATTAAAAGACTTTTATGACTATGAAAAAAGATATTTTGTTGGGCTATTC
>JAGCLL010000058.1 GCA_017647025.1 Alistipes sp.
ACATGAGCTCTTCAATAGCCTTCAAACACTCTTCTAATGAGGTGTCTGATGACTCCAATGCTTGCAACTCTTTGTCAGCCTTCTCCACCTCCGCAATAGTAGCGTCTATGCCGTTCAGAGTCTCCTTATGTGTGCGGATATACTCACGCTTCGAGGCTATTGCCTTTTCCAACTCAGCGATGCGTGATTCACGGCTGCGACCACGCTCTTCACCTGCTGCAACCTCTTTTGCTATCTGCTCCTGAAGCATCTCAATACGACCATCAATACCTGCCAATTCGAGGTCTATCCTCTGCTGCTCACTGCTGAGCGGCTCAATATCCTCCTCGACACGGGCGATGGCCTCATCTACCAGAATACCATTGGAGAAGCGGTTGATAATCTCCTTCTTCTCCTTATCAGACGAGGATAGGAAATCCTCGTAGCGATACTTCGATAGGATAAAGTTGTTGAGCAACTCATCACGGGTGATACCTAACTTCTCCAAGATATACTTGTTGTAGGCATCTACAGAGTGCTGCACAGCTTCGTCAGTAGTTACAAGTTCGCCTCCTCGATAGAGTTTGCAGGCGACTGTCGATGCACCCTTGCGAGGTATCGAGCGAGCAATGATGAGTTCCTCATTCGATGCGTCATTTGCCAGGTGCAGAGTGATGCGGCACTGCTCGGCGGCATCGTTGATAATCTCCTCGGTGCGTATCTTACGCAGTGGGCTACCTGTGAGTCCCACGGCTATACACTCCAAGAGAGCCGACTTCCCGGCACCGTTTGATTGCTGGGAGTCATTGTCCTTATTGTTGCCAAATATCAGTGTTGTTACTCCCTGTTGCAGCGTATAAGCCAACGAGCGGAAGGCACACAGATTCTCGGCCTCTATACTCTTTAATTTCCACATTGTCCTTCGATTTTAGATAAATACTCCAATCCGATTGCTACATCGTCAATCTGTTTTTCACGGCAGAACTCCTCGTAGGTCTCGCGGATGCGGTGGCTGTCGAACTTCTCAAAGAGCGAAGAGGCTGCAACCTCTAACATCTCCTCATCATCGGCAATAAGTTCCACCTTCGTGGCTCCTGCATCGAGCAGAGCAGCCTTATCCACCGACTTCATAGCAGCCTGCGGTGCGTGGATACGAACCTTGACTTTGTAGCGACCATCAGCATCAATCTCGCGGAGTTCGTCCATAAGATGAAGACCAGCACGCTCTGCCGAGACATTAATCACTCGGTAGCGAGTGTTCACCTTGTTCTTGATAAACTCGTGCGAGCCGTCAGTGTAGATTACCGTGTAGCCCTTTTCCTCATCTTCGCCGAAGTTGTGCTGACGCGATGAGCCGATATATTCGATGCGGGGCTTGTCGATGATCGTGCGGTTGTGATAGTGTCCTACGAATACCTTGTCGAAATCCTCGAATATCTTTGCGGGCAACTCCTTGTCGTTTGGCTGTGCCAATGCTCCGTTGATACCCTCGTGGATATAGAGGAAGTTGAGTCGCTTTGGGTCGAGAGCCTCCTCCTTGAGGCGGTCAAGGCGTGTGCAGAATGAGCCGTCTTCGGGGAAGTAACCCATCATATGAAGCACAAAACGGCAGTCATCACCCAGTGGCAACGACACATACTCATCGCACACCAATACATTCGAGTGCTGGTCGAAGACATGGCAGTAGCCTCTCTCGCTCTCCTGGTTTACCTTATCGTGGTTACCCTCAGCGATGGTTACATGTATGCCGTGCTCGGCAGCTGTGAGCAATGCATCGTGGACTGCCAACAGCACATCGAGCGTCTGTGCGGCACGAGAGAAGAAGAGGTCGCCACCGATGGCAATCTCCTTGACATCCATCTTCCTGCATATGTCGATAGCCTCCTGCCAGTTGGCCTTGAATGCAGGGATGTTATCTTTCGATATGTGTATATCGTTCAGTAGTAATAGGCAGGGATAATGTCCTTTCATAAGCGTGTAAGGGTTAAGACGGGAGGCGTTTCACCTCCCGTCGGTTATAGAAAATTTTAGCTTAGAAAGGGTTATCTGCGACGGCGTGGACGCTCCTCAGCCTGCTCCTCATCATCACTCTCTGCCTCCGTCTCCTCTTCGGGCTTGGGACCCTCGATCTCGTGCTCAATCATATCGAGTAGCTCTCGGTTTGAGGTAGAGCGGGTAATGCGGATAGGCAGACGCTCCTGGTCGATATAGCCACGGATCATAGCACGGAGCTCCTGACCCTCATCGGTCTTATCTCCAAGACCTTCGGCCTGCAACTCCTCGAAGCGTTCAAAGAGGTCGTCGAGCGAGAGTGCTCCTGAGCCATTCTGCTCATTCTCCTTGTTATCCTTCGAGCGGCGGTCGAACGAGAACTCCGAGGTGTCATCCTTAGGCAACTCTGCGGCGAGGGTTGCGATGACCTCCTTCATTTCATCGCTCTCCATAAGGTTCATACCATAGAGCGTGTCGCTCTGCTTGAGGAACTCCACGGTAGCACCGAGGTGATAGCGTGTGTAGCGGTAGATAACTTCGGGAATGCGAGGTGCTGCGAGCAGTGCAGTAAGCTCCTCACGGCTGAGAGGCAATGCGTCCGATTCATTGTCAATAGAGATGATATACTCGGTCTTGGCCCCGTTCTTACGCTTCTCAATCTCCACAGGATATGCCTCACGTACCGATGAGATAGGACACGGATAGCTCGGATTCTTCTGCAACTTCTTTGACCAGAGCTTGAACTTACGCTCGTCGAGCTCCTTGAACTGCGCGTGCGAGAGAGTCATCATCTGAAGACCCTTGCCACGCTCGCTGAGATCATAGACATACATGCAGTGGCCATAGCCATACTTCAAGCCACCACCAAATGAGCCTCCGTCAATCTTCTCGGCGAGTTTCTCATCGCCCATCTCCTTGGCAGCTGCAACGGCCAACTTACGGTAGGTCTCGATAGGATCTACGCTGTAACCGGCATCGGTAGCACGGGTAACGGTAACATACATCTTTGAAGCCTTAGCACCATTGCCAGGTTTCTCCAACTC
>JAGCLL010000059.1 GCA_017647025.1 Alistipes sp.
TCCAAGTACGCCCTATACTCTCGCATAAAGTTCACTACATCACTCGATGCAAAGAACTCATCGCAACGACTCTTTAACACATTCTTCGTGCCACTAACCTCGGGGTGTGCTAACTTGAACGCATCTATCTTGGTCGTTTCAAATACGCAAAACACACATAAGGCATATCGCTCCGCCTCGCTTAAAGTGTACCTCGTACTCGTGTCGGGTCGTGTGGGTAATCGTTTTCGTGTCATTTATACCGCAAATTTACAACAACTTTTTCTAATTTCCAAAAGTTTGGGCTACTTTCTTGCGATTTCACCCAATTTTTTGCATTTTCGGTGTCGCTCGGCACTAATTTATCATCATCGGCATTACAAGCATCACTCTATCCTTGCAAAGCGAGTCCTCGAATAGCACAGGTCTGCGCTCATCACCAAATCGCAATACTACATCCTCCGCACCGACAATGCCAAGACAAGTGGCAAAGAAATCGGACTTAACGCCAATGGTAACATCCGCACCCGTTTTTTCTACCTTGACATTCTCACTCGCCTTGGTCGAGAAGTCCATATCGTGTGCCTCAATGCCCATTACGCTATCGCCTACCGACAACTTCAACAACGAGGTGGTCTTATTTGCCATAAGTGATGCTCGATTTACCGAGTCAAGCAACTCCGACTTGCTGACCTTGACCGCTACGCCATTGTTTTGTGGGATTACCGCATTAAAATTAGGATAGTTGCCCTCAACCAAGCGACAATGTAAAGCCGAGTCCGAGGTCGTAAACGAAATGTTCTTTGTGCCGATAACGGCTGATACATCCGACACATTCGCAATGATGTTCAACAAAGGCTTGAAACCGCTTGATGGGAGAATAACACCAAACTCCTCGCAATCGGACTCGATGCTATCCGTGAACAACTTATGTGCATCGGTAGCACAAACACCCATACGACCATCCTTACCATAGATATACATACCCGTCATCACGGGTCGCAACTCGTCATTCGCCACAAAGTTGGTCGCAATAGACAACCACTCCTTAACCTTATCGGCATTGAGCGTGAGTGATGTGCCCTCGCTTACCTCTTGTGCTTGTGGGAACGCATCGCTTTGAACAATAGGCATCTCAATCGTACCCTTGATATGCGATATGCGTAGCAAGTTGCCCTCGATAGCAAAGGTTACCACCTCCTCAACAAACGACTTTAACACCTTTGCCAAGTCATTAGGGTTGATGCAGAACGCAAAGGT
Organism: Alistipes sp.; assembly: GCA_017647025.1. GTDB lineage: Bacteria > Bacteroidota > Bacteroidia > Bacteroidales > Rikenellaceae > Alistipes. The sequence goes on from JAGCLL010000059.1 coordinate 1,240, forward strand.
AGTGTCGGCACTCTCCACCTTGGTTTGTTTCGTAACCCAACTCTCTCCATTGAACGAATGTACCGCAATCGTGTCGGCATTTACCTCCACCTTGGCGAACTCCAAAATAGGCAAGGTCTTATTCTTACCCGCCATAGCACCACCTATCGTGAGTGCATTGATAAAATCTTTTTTAAGAATTGTGGTTTGCATATTAGTCTTGTTTAGTTTCGTTAGGATTCATTGGGCAAGTTCCTTTAAGTTGAGCAATTGCACACTCCGCTTTTCTTACTCTTGCACATTCAATCATCAATTTAGCATCAACTAAATCGTGGCGTGTGTCATTCCATTTATCTCGATATTCGTCTCCCTCTTTTAACACTCGTTCATAACGCTCATCCAACTCTTTGATTGTATTTGTGTGCTTACGATTAACAACACTTAAATACAAAGTAATAACACTTAATACAAGTGCGATTACAAATAAAAATACAGTTTCATTCATACTCTACTCTCCTTCCTTTTTCAACTCGGCTATGAGGGCATCGGCAAGCATCACTGCTCTATGTGCTATTTGCTCGCTAATGTCTTTCTTATCAGGGATATTCTGAAATAATTGCAACCACCAACTACTGCCAGCCATCCCTTGCATCGCACTTATCGCAGCATCTACCCTCGCTTGCTTCCAATTAACTTTGTCGCTACTCATACGCTACTCCGCTTCGGATTTGCAAGGCACTTCGGCAGAGATACCTGCATCACGCTCTTTAAGTGTTTTAATCAACTCTTCCAAATCACGATTGTTCCTCTCTCTGCTCTTTTCAATCTCATTGTTGGCAACTTCGAGAAATGCCTTTACCAACTCGGTGTCCGATTGTGTTTCGGGCAACTCGGCATCGCCAATTAAGAACGACTTAAAACCCTCTGCACATCTAACGACCAACTCATCACTGCCCGTTTGACCTTTGCAGAACTCTACCGCCAACTCCAACGCTCGCTCACGAGCATCAATCTTACTTTTAATCATAACTTTACTTTTTATTGGTTAATAAATCTAACCGACTTATTCGGCTTTGTGCCACTCCGAGCATCGAACTCGGTGTACGCCCTATGCGAGTGGCGACCATTATTACTTACCTAAATCTCGGAACAAAGTAGGTGTTGTGCCATAAGTAGGCAACTTACCATCCCACTTATCTACCATATTCTGCTGAACAATCAATGGCGACAACGATGCTGCTATCTTGCGATTGTACTCCGCCTCGGCATCACCCTTAATCTTCAATGCTTGTGCCGCACCCTCTGCCTCGGCTACGGCTTTCTTTGCATTTGCCTCGACAGCCTTAACCTCGTTCTCAATCTTCAACGCATCTTGTACGGCTTTATTTTTTGCGTCGATAGCTGCTACGAGTGTTTCGGGGTATTGCAAGCCCGAGGTCATTTGCTCAAGATGGAAATTCTCTCTTTCTAACTCCTCTGCAAGTCGTTCCTCAATGGCTCGTTCAAACTCCTCACGCTTACTAACAAGTTCATCGGTAGTATAACTATTCAACTGAATACGAAATGCGTTCTTAACATAGTTGTAAAGCGTTGTGTTAATAACATCCTCGATGTCGTCTTTACGATACTTCTTGAACACATCAGCAGCACGACCATCAATAATCTTCAATGAAATAGTCGGGTCTACCGTAAATGAACTGCCGTCCTTTGCGTTGATGCTAAAAGGAGGATAGTCTACAGTTTGTACGAATGTTGGGTACTCATACACCGATGTCGTAAATGGATTGTACCACACCATACCTGTAACGAGTGCTACATCATCTACACCCTTGTTACTACCATAGAGGTTTACCTTGATACCCTCATAACCTGCATCAATGCGATTGCACGATGCCAATGCCATTACCATAATGGCAAACAATACTACTCTTTTCATTACTTTTTGATTTTAATATATGTGAAACATTTAGTTTTGTACGACACAAAAGCGAAAGTAGCCATAAGTACCACGCCCACTATGTTCAAAATAGTGTCTGCCATCGAAACAAAGGAACAACCTACCTCGATGACACCTATTAGGCATATTCCCCATAATAGGATTTTAATGAATGTTTTTGTTTCCATTATCTATAAACTTAAATAGTCTTTAATCAATTTCTTAAACTCCTCCAAACTCCTCACTACCTCGTAGCGATAACCTTGTGCCTCGACTTTGTGCTGCCACAAAATCTGTGCATCCGATTGTCTGCCTACTTCGGTTTTCATCTCGATACATAGTGCGTGATGCGACTTGTTAGGTATTAGCAAGATTAAATCTGACACACCCGATACGAGTCCAAGTGCCTTTCGATACGCACCATCGGTCTTGCTATCTCTATTGCCCTCATTGGGGATATGGAACAACATACCTCGATATTGTGGATACTCGTTCCAAAACCATTGCACACACTCGGCTTGCACTCTTCCCTCTGGACTCCCCCTCTTGCGGTGTGTTGGGCGGGGAGGGGTGGCTAAAATAGGCATAGTTAAGGTTTCTTGAAAATAAGAATGTTTTGGTGAACTTTAACGAGTTTTTTATTTTTCATATTACCTACGGCTCTCAATGCAGCACTCGCCAATGAAATAGACAATATAGCCTCGTTGTACAATCTTAATCCAGCGTTCTTAAAGCATTGGTAAGTATCGGGCACAAAACCATAATAATATCCTTTTTTATCACGCACCTCGCCAACTACAAAAATAGCGTAACCGCCACTTTTAAGTTTATCACAAGACTTTTTGATTATACTATCATAAGCCGTCAAAAAAGTGGGATAAGGCATATTAGATATGTCGCCATCCAATTCGCTATACACCTCCAAATCGGCATAAGGGGGACAACTAAAAATCATATCATACTCCCCATCGAGGGTATCTAAAACTCTATTACTATCGCCAACAATCCAATTTGGGATATTTTCTCCAAGGATTGACCGACCTTGTTCGATATTACTGTCGATTTGCTCCTTACGAATATCTATGCCCGTGTACTTATATCCGAGATAATTCGCAACAATGCCTCTCACACTACCTCCCGCAAATGGGTCGAGAATTGAACCACCCTCGGGCAAAAACCACCGATACATAAGTTCGCAAAGAACGGGGTCAAAGATGCTTGTATCACTCGGAAGTTTATTCCCTTTCAAAGTACCCTCTTGTCCTTTTTTATCCGCCCAATCTTTCATCGACCAAGTTGTAGCATCACGACCAACCTCACTCTTAATACCCAAATTAAGCCATTTGCGTTTTCTCGCTTGCCAACTACCTGATTTTGCATCGAGTATTGAAAATGGGTTTTCGCCAAAGATTAACTTTAAGTCGGTTTTAGCCGACACCTCGTTACCAAACAAATCAACCTCCATAACTTCCTACTTACAATAAAGCCTACACTTTCACAAGGGAGTCGCAGTTCCCAAGTTACTTATGTAGGCTATTATATTTCCTTACCAATCGTCTGCGACCCGATTTCAAGTGCAAATATATAACAACTTTTTCTAATTTGCAAATAATTCTGCGGAATTTTTACAAAATAAAGTTAATAGGAGTAATATATCCGACATTTTCCATATAGTCCAAAGCGATTTCTATACTCATTTCGTAACAGTGATAGGCAAGATACATCTCGCCATCACCATCTACTACAACTTTCGGTATATCGCTATCAAATCGACTATAAACAAACATTTCGTTTAGTTCTTTCATCCGCTGATGATACAAATCTAATGTAGCCCTTACTTGCTCTACTTTCTTATCTAATTTCATAACTCATCCTGTGCTTCGCATAAAACCATAATTTCCTTGCCATCGACCTCAATCGAGGCGCAATGCTCACATTCCAAGCAATTTCCACAACAATCCTCTACTTTTGCGCCTTGCCAAACGGATAGTTCGGCTGCGTTTGTCCACTTACTCATAACTTTACTTGCGACTTATGCACAAACAACCTCTCAATAGGTTTTTTCGTATTGGTTTGGTGCATCGAGTTCGTTAAGGCTTGCTCCCAAACGCAAACAAAATCTTCGGGTGCTTGATATTCACTTACGAACACTTTATGCCCTAACTCAACTTGCTTACGACACCAATTCCAAAAGTAATCGTGGTCGATAGAGTAGGAATACTTCTTAACACCCTTATATGGCGGGTCGCAATAGATGATGCACTTCTCCTCAAAGTCAAAGTCCATATATTGACTACACCTGAAATCTACACCCTTTAAGTCATCAACTTGCGATAGCGTATTTCTAATGTTTTCGCCAATATAATCACGCCCTTTTACCTCGTGCCCGCTATAACCGCCATCGAAAAAGCGACCATTATAACTGCCCATAAAACCGACCCAACCAATCATCGCATCGTCAGAGGTGCAAGCAAATGGGAGTTTCTTGCGACCATTATAGATGTTTCGCCAAAAAGCATAACTCTCTCGTGTGATGTGCATAGGAAATTCTAAATCTGTTTCCACAAGGAAACGCCACATAGATACCAAGAAAGGGTTTGCATCATTAGCAATACGCTTGTACGACTTTGGTACTCGTTGGATAACCGAGCAACCGCCACAAAACATATCAACAAAACAATCGCAATCCGAGTTTTCCAACATAATAGGCAAGATTTTATCCACTATTCTTGCCTTACTACCCATATACTTCATACTAATAAAAAACGCCCCAACTTTCGATGGGTAGTGCGAGTACCCACCTACTCATTAGAGCATTAAATTGTATCTATTCACTATCTCGCACATAGTGTTTATATCAAATACACCGCAAATATACCACATCTCTTGCTAACCACCAAACAAATCGGCACTTTTTTCTTCGGTCTTGCGTTTTTTTACCTTGTCAAGTATATTTTTACGAAAAAAAAAGTAATACTTTGGCGATAATTTCTCTCCGTGTTGCGTTCTCAACACCTCAATCGCCCTCATAAACGCCTCCTTTTGGTTGTCGGGGTTGTTGATACATATATTTACTAATATCCAATTCGTTTTCTTACCCTCCAACTTCTTCCTCGCTACCCATTGCTCCAATGTTTCGACCTCGCCCTCACTTCGCTCGGCTATCTCTTGTAACTCCGCTTCGTAAACCTCTTGCTTTGATGGGTAGTGATACGAGCAAAAAGGACAATCTTGGTACATCACCGCAATCATAGCACCACATTGAGGGCATATCTTGGTGGGTGCAACACCTCCGCCCGCACTTGTATTGTGCCAAAGACCAAAAATTCGGTCATCCTCATATCTCCCAAGTCTTTCGTGATTGCCACCAAAGTCCAAGCATATAAACTCGCCATTCTTACTCGGATGCGGTCTTGCTCCACGACCAAGACATTGAAGTAGTTTTACTACCGAGGTGGTCGAGAACATAAGTATAACGACTTTAATATCTCTGACATCAAGCCCTGTTGTAAAAATGCCGTAGTTTACTAACACGGGAAACCCCCCTTTCTTAAACTCCTCCAACACCTCGTTTCTATCGCCACTATACTCCTCATCTTCGTCAAAAGTACCCGTAAGAGAATACTTTGCCTTAATACCTCGCTCGTTGAACGCCTTGGTAATCTCGATGGTCTGCTCCGAAGAGCAACAAAACACGATGCACTTCTCGCCATTGCAGATACGCTCGTAGTTATCTACCGCACCGACATATTTGGCTCTCGACTTAAACTTTTGAGCCATCTGCCCCAAGTTGTAGTCGCCACGACCACTACTCCACTCGACATCATCCATTTTGGGTGCATCGAGTGAGTATAATCGACACTTACACAAGAAACCCTCTTGGATAAGTTCTTTGATACTCACTCCCGTAACCATTGCTCGATAGTCCAAAGCAAGTTGCCTCTGGCTACCATACCTTGCAGGTGTCGCTGAAAGCCCGACAGCATAGGTTGTGGGCAACATATACTCAAACGCAAAGTCCATTTCGGCTCTATGGCACTCATCTAACAACACCACATTGTAAGACCTAAACCATTCAAGCCATACCTCTTTTTTTACTCGTTGCCTAATAGTTTGTGCCATAGCACTCACGCAATCACAAGTCGGCATATTCTTGACATCGGCATTGACCATAGCCACCTCACTACCCCAATTTCTAATATGGTTAGCGTTTTGCTCGGCTATCTCCCCCCTATGCGATAGTATCAATACACGATTGCCCTTTTTGAGCGACATAGACACGATAGCACCGCAGATAAAGCCCTTACCACCTCCCGTAGCAAGTTGCAATATCACTCGTCTATACTTGCCTAACGCCTCACGACACTCTTGTATTATGCGTTGCTGGTAAGGTCGTAGGTTAATTTCCCCCATAACTTCACACTTTCCCTATTACTTTTACTACTATTTTTCACACTTTTCGTAGCCTCACTTTGTCGTACCACCCCTCGACTTTTCCTAATCTCGCTATCCAATGCGATTGCACCCTATCGAAAGTCCAACCATAGAGGCATTGCGAAATCCATTCCAATTGCTCTTGCGACTCGCCACGCTCGTTACGAAACACACCAAGCCACTCAACACGAACAACCTCACCCGTTGCACACTTGAACAAGCCTTTCGCATCACTACCTCTACGACACTCACTCGGCATCAACGCATCGCAATAGCCCTTACCTTCGGGGTCACTATATTTCAAGGGTAACTTAAACTCCATTTTCTGCCTCCCCTATTCGGCAATACCTGCTCGCAAATTCATCCCACTCACCACTCTCAAACACGCTTATAGGTACACTAACCCACCTATTGCGACTTTGTAGCATATCGTAGAATAATACGCCTACTCTATCGTTGCCCTCGTGATGAATCCACTTGTTCGCATAAACCAAAGGTTGATTTGCCTCTTTTAACGCACTCTCCAACGCCCTACAACCACGACCAATATGCTTGGTGCAATCGTGGTACTTGGAAAGCAAATACTCGGTTTTACATTGTTCTTTGTTCATATTTTACCTCCTCTCTCTCAAAAAATACTATTAAACATTCATTTTCACTCATTACTTTAACATCCTCCCTACGCAATCGCAACCTATCTTGCCACAACTCTACCGCCCTCGATATGCCAAAACCATATCGCATCCAACATAGGTACTCGATAATGGCACTCTTTAACGACACACGCAAGGCACTCCATACATAATGCTCACTACCATCAAGGAACACTACTATATCGCCCCTACGCAACGATTGCAACTCCTCGTTGTACTTAAACCCTATTGGAAACAACGCATAGTCCAACCTCGCATCACCGCACTTGTCGTGAGCGACCTTGACTCTCCTCGGCTCTAATGCTTGCACTCGCCTAACCTCTATCGCCCCCTTGTCTTGTACTCCTTTACCCTTGTGTTTCGCCATATCTCCTGCTGGAAATTCCTATACGACATCGTACTCAACCCCGTAGGCATAACCACGAACTTCGCATCTTTCGCCTTGCGACCAGCCTTACCTTTCTCGGTTTGTTCCTTAACTCGTGCTCGCTCCTCGATAGCCACAGCGTCAATCTTCTCCCTATCATAGCAAAACTCCACGACCTTTCGCACAAAGACATCCATAGCAACCTTCTTGACCTTCTGCCCCCACAAGTTATAACCTTTCGCCTCAAACTTGACCAAGTTATCCCTATTCGGGTACTTGCAATAGTCCTTAATGCCCCACAAATAAAAGTCCATAGCAACGGGTAACGCACACGCCAAGTAGGTCTTATACCCACTAATGCAATCAAAGAACTTCAAACCCCTCTTGGGCAACATCGTTTGACTATCACCCTCGTACAATATCTGCGACAATCTGAACTTCCACTCCCTCCACGAATACTTGTAGTCGTATATAACCCTCCCAAAGCACTCGGGAGCGTACATCCTATCGCAAAACTCCAAACAAGTAGGCGTATCGCCCACCTCTATCGCATCCCTAACACCCATCTTATAACACGCATCGAACAATCGCATCAACGACCTTGCCGAATAGTAGTTTATGGGTGCGAAAATTTGCTCGCTCATAA
>JAGCLL010000060.1 GCA_017647025.1 Alistipes sp.
AAAGGTGCGACGAGTGTTAGCGATGCAGTGCTGAGCCAAGCATCGCCACGGTATAGCAGATATATTTTCTTTGTCTCCATATTATATCACTTTTATCTTCTTGAGTTCTCGTTTGTAGTTTGTAAGCGAAGGCTTTGGTCCGACCTCACGGACTATCTGGCGCATCTGCTGCACGGTATATGACTTGCTCATATCGAGGCTGTAATCCTCAGCAAAGGCTGTCATACCGGCATAGCAGAAACCGAACTTCTTATGCAACTCATCTGCCGTGTAGGATACAGGCTCCTCGCCAAGGTCATCCGGCACAGCCATACCCTTAATCTTGTAGAGCATACCTTCGAGCAGTGTCGCGCAGTTGTCGCTGTGATATGTGAGGTCTCTGCGGCGGGCACAGTAGCCGATTGTCTCACCGAGGAAAGTGTTGCGGAAAATCTCTGTACGCTTAATATCCTTGATTTTCTCCACACCATAGTAGCCTAATGCCTGCACAGCACGCAGCGACTTATCTACCTTCGGCTTCTCGAAGAGAGGATCATTCTCCGCCACAATCTTTTCGAGCCAAGTACGGTGGAAGGTGCTTACGCCGCACTCGAAGACTCGTGAGGGCTTGCAGTAGCGGGACTCCGCACGGGTCATAATCAGGCGTGCAGTGTTGGGGTTATACTTATCAGTGTAGTAGAAGCCAATATATGTATTGCCAATCTTGCAGTAGGTGTAATCCTCGTGGTTGTTTTTGAGGGTGAGCAGCGAACGCTCACCGCCGTAGAACTTCTCCGAGAGGCCTGTCTGCTTGACAAACTCGGAGATAAAGTGCTTCGGCACCCAGCAATTGTAGTAGTTCTCACGATATACTCTCTTTGCCATCTCGGGCGTAATAAATCGCTTGGCAAAGTAGCGTATATTGTAGGTGTTGTATTCGAATGCCGCCTGCGTATTCTTCGGTGATTGAAATTCGAGAGGCATCTGCTCGAACCAACTATATGTTCGACAATTCTCCTCACAGTACTCCACAAATCGCTTTGTCCACACCTTGTCGGGAAACTTCGGACAGCTGCCACCACGCCTTACATAAGCCCTGCATACTTCTGTTGTGAGCAATCGTCTATCCTTGCTTTTCTCTATGTCAATAAAATCGTTGCTATCATTTTTGCCGCTTTCGAGTGCAAGAATCAGTCGTTTTGAGGTGCGGAACTCGTCAGGCAGTCGTCTGTAGAGGTATGCGTGCTTTCGTATGAGCTGGTCAGCAAGACGGTCATCCAATAGATGGATATAGTCTCGGAACATATACTCACTGCACACCTGGTTGTTGTCATACTCGGAGAAGAGAGCTGCATAGAGAGTTTCGTATGACATATATTTCTTGGGCACCATCGACAGGTCTCGCTTAGCGACATACTGATAGAACTGCTTATCTTGGAACTTTGCAGGCGTAACCTTTATGGTGCGACTCACATTAAGAGAGGAGCATTGGAGCATCTGAATATACAGACTTTTGGTTTTTACCGATTGGGGCAATAACTTGAGTATAATTTCAAGACGCATTATCGCTGAATTGTAGTCGATATAACGATAATCACCCGTCTGGGCAATCATCGCATCTATTGCCAACTCTGCATCCCAGATGTTGGCTGGAATTGTAGTGAGCACATCGAAGTCCCCTGAGCAATTCTTTATAACCTTTTGTGCCATCTCTCGTGTGATGATATGCGATGGCACCGAGTGGATATTGCGGTAGTTCTTATCTACGGCATGGCTACACACAAGCTCCGTGCGCAACTCCTCGGGGATATGTTTCAGGCTGAAACAGTGCCAACTATGGCTACTATTGTTTAAGATACGCTCAATAATATCTGCGGTCAGCATTCGCTGAGGAATGTATGATAAGATCTCAACATCAGTACACTTTGTTGCCTCTTCAATCATTTCAGGTGTTATGAGTTCCTCTGGCATATGTTCTAATGCCAACTTAATACTTTTATACATACTTCTCCTCCTTCAATCTTGATGGTTTAACAATCTTTACTAATCTGAAATACTTATAGACATAGAGAATAACCTTCTCACGCTCGGCGAACTCCTCAATCTCCTCCCAGCGGGTAAGGTTGTGCACCTTGGCAAAGCCGGCATTTGCATTGTGGTAGACGGTCAGATGTCTGATAGTATTTTTTACGGGCTTTATGAAGTAATCCTCAAGGGGGATGCGTTCCTCGCCCGATAGATACCACCACTTACCATCAGCAAAGAGGAAGCAATCCTCGGCGTAACTCTCAAATAGTTCCACGCTGTCGGCTATGCGTGGCAGGTGCGTGTTATCTCTGCGACCATCACGGATAGCTCCGAAGCAGTGTATCTCATCTCGGCAGTCTATCCATTTGCCGTGAGGTGAAGGACCCAAGCGGTGAATATCGCCCAGAGCGATGAGTGCATCCACACGCTCCTCATTGGGATAAAATCGTTTGAGGACTCTGAGGAATCGTTCCGAGAGCTCCTCATTTGTTACTTGGATATGTCGAACAGTGCCGTTCGCGAGTAGTTTTCCAATCTGTATGCTCATAATGTTGAAGTCTTGTAGTTAAAGAGTAGCCGAGCAGCACCCCAAAGGAGTGTCTGCCCGGCAGAAATTATATATGGATTGACATAAAGACCTTGTCGATGTCCTCCTGTGCCAATCCGATGTAACGCCTCGTGGTCTCAATGGTCGAGTGCTTGAATATCTGATTAAGCAGCACCAGAGCCTCGGGCGAGCGTTTCATAAGTTCGTAAACATACCTGCCGAATGTCTTGCGGAAGGTATGTGTTGAGAATGCTCGAATCTTCATTCGGTACTTCGTCTTGAAGACCTTGAGCTGGCGGTTGATGTGAACTATCGTGTAGGGTTCTCCTGTTCGTGGGTTGTATAGTATCAGACTATCCACATCAGGACAACCCGACAGCTCGTACAGTTGCTGAGTCTTCTGTCGCACATCATCGCTGAACTTAACCATACGGCTCTTCTTTGTCTTCTGCTCGATGCGGGTAAGTTCCGTGCGATTCAGCACATCACGCCAGCGTAGAGTACGCACATCCGAGCATCGAAAGGCTGTGCAGAAAGAGAGCCAGCAGTATGTGGCCCACATATAGTTGCCATCACTCTCCAAGCCTCGTATCAATTTATGAAACTCGGCTATGGGGAGATAGTCGGCTGTCGTAAGTTGTCCTTTGATGCGTGTCATATTATGCTGTTGCTATGTTTTGTGATAGTAGCAACTCCGCCAACGCTCCATTCTGCGGAATCATCGCAGGAATATCTGTGCGCCCCGGCTTGTAGAGTTCAGTTGCCACATTGTAGATGTCCCAGAGTGTAATCTTGCCCTTCTCAAGGTTGAGTTTGAGAAGGTCTTCGGTAAATACCGAGATTTGTCCCTGATTCAGAGGATAGGTATCCACCTGTGAGGATAGTCGCTTGTCGGCGCT
>JAGCLL010000061.1 GCA_017647025.1 Alistipes sp.
GTACTCACGGAACCATACCTCATAGTCTATCCAGTACGCTTGAAGCATATTAGTGGTAAGAGGCATATCGAAGTATGTAAGGTTGCATCGCTCATTGAGTGCCGGCTCTCGGTTCTTAGCATCTTGAATTGCTACATTTAATCGCTGGAAGACAATGAAGGGGTCGCACTCTCGCTCCGCATCTGAGTTATTGAGCGTATTGAGAATGAAACGCACACGCATTGTTGCCCGTCCCTCACCAATACGCTGCTGTGCCACGAGGTAACGCACATTGACAAAGTGTATGAAGACAGCGGGGAAAGCGATCTCATACTCCAAGTTCTCGCTACGGATAAGACGAGTGAACTGACCGTTGTCGATAGCGATGGTCTTAAACAGCGGTGGCGATGTAGGATCATCGGGGTCTTCACGCACGGTGAGGATAGCACGACGCACAGCATCGTACATATTCACAAAAGGGTTTTCGGATACCTTCTCGGGAACACTATCCACGGGAGGAGTCGGCTTCTCTGTTTGCGGTTTGTTATGCTTATCTTTTATCATTTCGGAAATCCTTCAAAAATCATATCTACAAGGCCGTTGATGTGGTCTTCAATGTTGGGTGAGAAACCGATAAACTGACGATGCACGGGGCGGCGTGATGAGTATTGGTTCACGGTGTATAGTCCGAACTTCGGGTCTGTGTTATGCACTGCAGCGTAGTTCTTATATTTGCCTCGCTTCTTACCTCGCTTGCCTCGGATGTAGGAACTCACCTCTGTAGTCCAAATATCGTAATGTGTGGTACGGCGAAAGCCTCCCTTGCCGTGAAGTTTACCGAACTCCAATGAGCGACCACGCTCTCCCTTGATGCTTCTTGACAGCGTGCCGGTGTCAATCATTGTCGGATGGGTAAATTTCTTTCCCCACTTTGATGTGCGGGCTGGCCATTTACTGCCGTTGAAACCTCCTCGCTCGAAAGAGGATTGAAACTGCTGTTTGGCATATTCGCCCGCCGCCGTAACAAAGTCCTGGGCATTGTAGAAGAGCTTGCTTCCTAACATTCGGTAGTTACCGTTTCGCCACTGTGCACAGAACTGGTCAATCGTTATCTTGCTCATAGAACTTAGATTTCAGGCGTTTGACAATCTTCTGTACAAACTCAGGCAGTGGCGTATCAAAGTAGCGATGAGCATCGGTAAAGATTCTGCCACCCGTTGCAAGGCTCTCGCGGAATACAGGATCAACCATCGAGCGACACTTGTCTATACTCAATGAGGCTCGCACTCCCGCAAAGCCATTTGCAATAAGATAGCACCTACATCCCCATTCTATGGGCGGTATCAATTCTGCCGGGAACTCCGACTTGCGGTACGACACACCTTCGAGGGATAGGTGCCACGGGCGCACGCGCTCGTCCCCCTGCGTCATATATGTAATAACAGACTCGGTATTTACGGCCATCCACCACGCAGCCATCTTCGCAGCAAATAACACTTGCTCATTCTCTGCCTCGGCATAGGTGAGGTTATACTGCTCACATATTGTTTCGTAGTCGTGCAAGCACTCCTCATCAACCTCTTCGAGCAGTTCGCTTATCATCGTTATCTCCTCTGAGGCTGCAAAGTCAATAAGGTTATCGATAGCGGCCACGAGTATTTCGTGTTGCTGTCGTTCACGCTCTGTCGTGAAGTTGTTGTGATTACGCAGTATGCTCAATGCCTCGTCAAAGTCCAACGCCAAACCTCTCAAAGCACGGTCAATCAGGAATGAGCATCGATGAGTTATGATATCCTCGATGATATCCTCACGCTCTGCACTGTTCTCCCAGTTGTGAATAAGCCTACGGAAAGCATTGCGGATAACCTCATACTCCCGTCGCGTTTCAC
>JAGCLL010000062.1 GCA_017647025.1 Alistipes sp.
GGACCTGCACAAAAACACGTGGTCATTCGACATATCCTTGAATGCCACCAAACGATAATTCTCTGGATGAATTCCCTTTTTCATCTTGAATGTGTTTTTTGTTAATTAAGTACTTAATTGCAATAATGCGGTGCAAAGGTACGAATAAAATTCAAAATGCAAAATTCAAAATGCAAATTTTTCTGATTTTTAGCAATTTTCGTCTATTTATCGCACCTATTTAGCATTATAGCGGATGGTATACATATTGTAACCCACCTCACGAACGCCCTCAATGGTTTCGTAGTATGGGGTGTCGCAGACATCTGTAAGTCCCACCTGCAAGTTTTCGCCATCGAAACGACCTACGGTTGGCTGGTCGGAGAACTGATGCCAGTGAGTACCAACCACTTGCGGATGGGAGAGAGCCGAACGGACATAGTTTACATACGCCTCACCACGCTCCTTCTGATTCTCAACGCGCACCAAAGAGTAGTGGAACATACCCTCATTCATCACTCCAAAATGGAACTCTCCAATAATCATCGGTTTGTCTATACCCTCAGGTTGGCGATAGTCCTCAATAGTATAGTTATACATATTGTGGCTGATTGCATCGCTATATTGTGAGCCAATCATCAGTGCGTGCGGATTGGTCGAGCGACCGGCATAACGACAACCGAGATACAATACGCCAGGGGCATACTCGTCGAACACCTCTCGGATATTGCGGAAGTAGCCGTGGATAATAAGGTTATTGAACTCCACCAAATCGGCACTTGCCTGTTTCGGTAGAGCCTTATCATTTGCAAGCAGTGCTCGCCACGACGCAAACGATGTACCCCACACCTTATTCAACTTCTCGATTGAGCCATACTTTGCCTTATAGTGCTTGACCAACTCACGCTTAACTGCCGCTGTTGCAGGGTTCATTGCCGCCTTCTCGGCAAGGTAACTTTCATTACCCCACGCCAACTCATTATCGACAAATAATCCCACCAAATATGGATCCGCCAACTCCCTCTTGCGAGTTGCGAGTTGCGCTATAAGTTCCTCCTTGAATGACTTGTCGAATGGGTCTGAAATTTGCCACCACAAGCCACCTGTGCCCTCAATAGAGGCAGAGTGAATCTCCAAACGCTCAATATACGGAGTCCTTGACATCAGGCATATAGCCTTATCCGACGAGTTGGCAATAGTGTTCAATCCCCAACTGCGCAAGCGACGATGCGCCCTCTCGCCATAAACTGCCAAGTAGTTTTCTCCATATTTACGATAGATATTTGCCGAGGAGAAGTCGTATGTCTCGGTATGGCCTCGCTTTGCGTAGTATGGTTTGAGTAGATCGTCGTTGGTATGGTAGAACTTCGCCAACTCATCGCCCTCAGCAGGGAGATTCTCGAAATAGAACCTACGATTATTGAGTGGCGCCACTGCTGACGATGGGGTTACTCGCACCACACCGTGCGACCACCAAAGGCACCCCTCAGGATCTACAAACCACCATTTTCCATCAACTTTTTTGAGATAGAAGCGACCCGTAGCCTCTTGGCGAGGACCATCTACCCATCCGCCATACTTATTGAACGATGCAGGCGCAGGATGTGCTGCGAGGTCGGCATCCTCATTTTCGAGAGCCCTCTGCAAATCCTCATCCGAGTGCACCTTGCTCTCCCACTCGTGGTGCTTGTACTGACCATATTGGTCAATAAATGGGAAGAACTCCTCGTATGGCATCTTCACGACATCGGGATTCTCTTTGCGGCGACCAGGTACAATCCTAAAATCGGAGAGAGTCCAACCCTTCTGCTCCAAAGTTCCAAAGCCTAAAACTTTGCCGTGGAACAAAATCTGCTTCACAGCCGATAGGCTGCCCGCATACGACGACATACCAAAGGCGTGTGCATACGGAGTGTAGTGCATATTTGAAGTTACGCCATAGGCATAGAGAGCCTGCTCAACATCGGGATTTTCGAGTGGACGGGGGAACGACAACTCCACGCTCCTCTTCTCCCCAGGTTGTAGGTAATAAATATCACCCACCGACATAGGGCGAGAGGTGCGACTGCGATGATACTTTGTAGGCTCGTGCGAGAATGTTACATAGAGATTAAGCGGCGCCGGATTGTGATTTTCAACCGTAAAACGCACACACTTATACTCCGAAAGGTTGTAATCACCCTTTATCTCAAAGCCCGAGTCCAAACTACCCTCCGCCGGGCGCAATGAGGCTTCGCCATCAACAACACTCAAATAGCACCCTCTATACGGCAAAATCTGCTCTGTTGGCAACTCTTCGAGAAGTTTAATTGTCGGCTCGCCGTTACATCCCACAAACGAAAAAAGCACAAAACTTGCCATTACGACAAGTTTTGCAAAGTATAGAATTGAATTCATATCAAAACTAATTAGTCAATCATATCAAAGCCCGTGTAAGGTATCAACACCTCTGGCACCTTGATACCCTCTGGCGTTTGGTTGTTCTCCAACAACGCAGCCACAATACGAGGCAAAGCCAACGACGAGCCGTTGAGGGTGTGAGCCAACTTGGTCTTCTTGTTAGCATCCTTGTAACGGAGTTTGAGGCGGTTTGCCTGGAACGACTCGAAGTTCGAAACAGACGAAACCTCCAACCAGCGCTTCTGTGCCTCCGAGTATACCTCAAAGTCGTAGGTCAAAGCCGAAGTGAACGACATATCGCCACCGCAAAGGCGGAGTATACGATATGGCAAGCCGAGCGACTTAACCAACCCCTCAACATGGGCAACCATACCATCGAGAGCCTCATACGACTGCTCCGGCAACGCCAACTGCACGATCTCGACCTTGTCGAACTGGTGCAAGCGGTTCAAGCCACGCACATCCTTACCATACGAGCCAGCCTCACGACGGAAGCAAGGGGTGTAGGCGGTCATCTTTACCGGGAACTCCTTCTCGTCAAGAATTACATCGCGGAAGATATTTGTTACAGGTACCTCTGCTGTTGGTACGAGGTAGAAGTTATCGGCAGTAGCGTGGTACATCTGTCCCTCCTTATCAGGCAACTGACCGGTACCGAAGCCCGAAGCCTCGTTTACCATTACCGGAGGCTCAACCTCCTGATAGCCAGCGGCTGTATTGTAATCGAGGAAGTAGTTGATCAAAGCGCGCTGCAAGCGAGCACCCTTGCCCTTGTATACTGGAAAACCTGCGCCAGTCAACTTTACGCCGAGGTCGAAGTCGATGATGTCGTACTTCTTCGCCAACTCCCAGTGTGGAAGTGGGTTTTCAGGCAACTCCGAGAAGTTCTCGTCAATCTTTACAACGAGGTTATCCTCTGCGGTCTTACCCTCTGGAACGATGTCGGCAGGGAAGTTCGGAAGCAATACTATTTGAGCCTGCAACTCAGCCGAAGCCTCCTCGTGCTTTGCTGAGAGTTCTGCCGAGCGTGCCTTCAAAGCAGCAACCTGCTGTTTGCGCTCCTCGGCCTCCTCACGCTTTCCTTGTCCCATAAGCATACCAATCTCCTTGGCAGCCTTATTCTGCTCTGCAAGGCAGTTATCCAACTCCATCTGCAATGCCTTACGAGCATCGTCCAACTCCTCAATCTTTGCGATAATAGGGGCAGCATCTACGCCCTTCTTAGCAAGTTTTTTGATTGCCAACTCCTTATCGCCACGCAATTGTTGTAGTGTAAGCATATACTATATATTCGTTTTAATAATTTCTATGGAATAGTGTTTCAATCCGCAAATTTACAAAAAAAGTATTAAAATACACCTATTATTATATAATAATGTGTTACAAAAAAGGGTTGCCAACCCTTTTTTTAAGGCTGAGCAACCCAAAGATCTCAATCAGCAAGATGAAATTTAACTATCGAGTGCCAAAAATTCTATCACCTGCATCTCCAAGGCCTGGAAGAATATAGTTCTTCTCATTCATACCTTCATCGAGCGCTGCGAGGTAGATATCCACATCTGGATGCTGCTCCTCGACAGCCTTAACGCCCTGTGGAGAAGCCACCAAGCACATCAATCGAATAGATTTGTATCCATCCTCCTTCAAGCGCCTAATTGCATCGCAAGCACTTCCACCAGTTGCCAACATCGGATCGGTAACAATCACCAGGCGATCCTTGTTAGCGGGCATTTTGTAGTAGTAAAATACCGGCTGACAGGTCTCCTCGTCACGATACATTCCAATATGTCCTACACGAGCCGACGGGATTAAGTCGGTCAAACCATCAACCATACCAAGACCTGCACGAAGGATAGGAGCAATAACAACCTTCTTGCCCGAAATTTTCGGAGCATTCATCTTCATCAGCGGAGTCTCAATCTCCTCGTAGGTCAACGGAAAATCACGAGTAATCTCATAACCCATAAACATAGCAATCTCGCGGAGCAACTCTCTAAATTTCATTGTTGAAGTCTCCTTGTTGCGCATAATACTGAGTTTGTGCTGAACCAACGGATGATCTATTAAATGTAAAGCCATAATTGTAATTTTTACTATTCTTTACTGCAAATATAAGATTTATTTTTAGAAAATAGTCGCAAGTTTTTCAAAAAGATAGCATTTGAATTACTTATTTTACTAACTTTGCAATAATCATTTTAACCTATTATTAACAAATAACACTATGAAAAGAACACTTATTGCAGCGCTTGCAGCACTTATCTGCATCAGCGCAACAGCCCAAACAAGTTATCAGCCAAGTGCAGAGAACTTGAAGGCTCGACAAGAGTTCGCAGACAGCAAGTTCGGCATCTTCCTCCACTGGGGATTGTACAGCATCTTTGCACAAGGCGAGTGGTATATGAGCAAGGGCGAACTCTCACACCAAGAGTATAAAAAGGCAGCAGACGCCTTCTACCCTCACCGCTTCAACGCTAAGGAGTGGGTTAAGGCTGTCAAGGATTCAGGAGCAAAGTACATCTGCTTCACCGCACGCCACCACGATGGTTTCTCGTTGTGGGACACCAAGTATTCAGACTACAACATTGTAGATGCTACACCTTACGGCAAAGATGTACTCAAAGAACTCTCTCGCGAGTGTCATCGTCAAGGCATCAAGTTGCATATCTACTACTCACACGCCGATTGGACTCGTAGCGACTACTGGCCAAGCAAATCGAGCAACAAGGTAACTGGTAAGGATCACTTCGAAGGCGGTTACGAGAACTACTTCAAGTTTATGAACAATCAGTTGGCAGAGTTGCTCACCAACTACAAGGTTAATGCTTTGTGGTTCGATGGAATGTGGGATCGTCGTAGCGTAAATTGGCGCATCAAGGAGCAGTACGAGTGGATTCACTCTATTCAGCACAGTTGCCTTATCGGCAACAACCACCACCTCCCTGCTATCGAGGGCGAGGATTTCCAAATCTTCGAGCGTGACCTTCCAGGCGAGAATCTCGCAGGCTACTCGAAGGGACAGACCGTAAGCGGCAAACTCCCTCTCGAAACTTGCCAAACAATGAACGGAATGTGGGGTTACAAGGTGGCTGACCAGGAGTACAAGAGCACAGAGTATCTCGTGCGTTACCTCCTCAGCATCGCTTGCAAGGGTGCAAACCTTTTGCTCAATATCGGTCCTCAGCCAAATGGAGAACTCCCAGCCGAGGCTCTCGACCGCTTGAAGGATATGGGTGAATGGTTGCGTAAGTATGGTGATACTGTCTACGGCACTACCGCTGGCGACATCCAGAAGCAGGATTGGGGTGTAACAACTCGCAAGGGCAATCGCCTCTTTGTACACATCTTCGACCTCAAAGGCAAGGAGTTGCATTTGCCACTCTCGTGCAAGGTTAAGAAGGCGTTTACATTCGACGACAAGAAGGCTGTTGAGTTCACAACTACCAACGATGGCGTAACCCTCAAATTCGACACCGTACCATCGGGTATTGATTATATCGTAGAGTTGACTACAAAGTAAACTACCACGAACGACACAAAAAAACTGCTCCGAGCAATTCGGAGCAGTTTTTTTTTGTCGTATTACTAATGCAAGTAGATTAGTTTGCCGGAGCCTCTGGATAGTAACTTTTCTGGCTCCACATACTAATTGAACCATCACCGCCATACCAGTCCATATTATTTCCTTTTCCAATAGCCTCGGTAAGGGTTGTTTCTGTTCCGCCCTTTGGCTGGAAGATAAGAGTTCCAGCACATTCACTAACGTGCGACGATGCGAGAATCAAATTAATATCCACACCTGTATAATACGCACAACCAACAGCATCGCAATACTTACCCGAAGCGTAGTTGTGATTGTAATCATTTGTACTCTCGGCAGCAACTCCGTTATAAGTATTGCCCGACACAGTGTAGTTTATAATTTTATTGGTGTACTCGCCTGTGCCATTTGTCTGCTGCGACTCGGTGCGTCGTGAACGAATATCGCCAATAAACTGATTAATATGGCGACCTGCGATATGGGTTGTTGCGCTACCAAATAGGCTCGAACCATTTGTGTAAGCCCCTGCCACATAATCAGATGCTTTCCAAACATTTGCATAAACCTCCTTATTTGGCTGTCCTACACAGTTAATCTGTGTATTTGTAACCGCGCAGTTGGTAATCTCGGCATAGTGTGCCTCCAAGAAGCCGATAAGACCACCGCACTCGCCAGCGGTGTACCACCACTGCAAGCCCTCAACCATATAACTATTGCTTGCAAGACTCTTTGTCATTATATAGTAGTTGGCAACCTTCGGATCGTAATTCTCCACAACCGAGTTATCCACCGAGCAGTTGTCGATATAGACCTGACCACGGCAAGCACCAATCAGACCGCCCACCTTGCAGACTCCACGCACCTTACTACTCTTCACGTGCACATTCGACACATGGTAGTCGCTATAACCATTTGCAGCACTGCTATCGGCACTACGCCACGAACGAGATACAAACACGCCTGCGTAGGCATTACCTGCGATACCATCATTTGTATCGCCATAAGCAGGAGCAGCAACCGTTGCATCGTGGTTGCAAGTAATATCTGCACCCACAAATGTCAAATCCTTGTGAACAGACCAACTATTAGCATAATTGATAAACGCCACACCCATCTGACCGTGCGTACTATGCTTGAAGTGTGTGCCAACCACTTTGAGATTGTGGAGTTCGTGATTTTCTCCGTCGAGATTGTATACATACTCAATTGGAGTAAATAGGTGCCCGCCCATATCAACATTGGTCTTGAACACCAATGCCTTTGTCAAATTATACTTCTGCGCCTGTGCCTTTGCCAAGTCGTATGGCGAATAGACAAGATTGCGAGTTACGCCATCAACGCTCTCGGTGAGCATCGTTACCGAACGGATTCCATCCCACTCTGCATAGAAGCGGTTACCCTCATAGTAGACCTCACCACGGCAATAGCGCTCGCCACCGAGAAGGTTATCCGACGCTGCCGACAATGCTGTCTGGCAGAAGTCTGCACGGTGTGCCTCGCAGAACGAAAGCACAGCACTCTCTGCATTCTTTGTACCCTGGTCGTACAATGCAGTAAGAGTAGCATTTGTAGCATCACAATTTACGAAGTACAACTTCTCGTTGCCATTGTAGCCGCCCAACTGACCAACCATCTTACCATAGAAGAGGTCATTCGCCTCCATATACGACTGAACAGCCGCCGAAGTGGTACAGTTTGTAAATGTTGCAGTAGAGGTAGTTTCACCGTCGCCATTCTTTGCGATGCAACCAACCAAGCCACCTGCCAAACCCGACTTGCCCGACACATACGATGTAGCAACAACGCCACCATTAGC
The DNA here is from genome assembly GCA_017647025.1 of Alistipes sp. Lineage (GTDB taxonomy): Bacteria > Bacteroidota > Bacteroidia > Bacteroidales > Rikenellaceae > Alistipes. The sequence goes on from JAGCLL010000062.1 coordinate 7,737, forward strand.
AGTTACGCCAGAGATGTTGAATGTACCCGAATGGAGCGCACCTGCCACCAAACCAATTTTGCAAGGAGCAACAACCGAGCAGTTGTTGAAAGTTACATTGCTAACGGTCAAACCCTCCGACACTGCGCCTACCAAGATAGCGGCACCTGTCTGCAAAGTGCTCTCTACCGAGCAGTCGGTGAGGGTAAGGTCGTGGATATTGAGATTGCTTGCATTGCCAAAAATTGACGAAGCACTCTTGCCCATATTCACGCCAGTGATGTTCTTATTGTTTCCATCAACCTCGGTACCGGCGTAGAGTTTCATTGAAGGCAAATCTACAAGTGCCAACGACTCCATATCAATATCTCTACCCACCTTGATTTTGCTATACTTTTTGGCGTTCAGGGCTGGCTCATTGTAGCACAACCACGCCAACTGACGAGCATCGTTGATTACGAGGTAGTCGCCATCGATTGCAGGGACTTTGGTCAACGCAGAGGTATCCACCACCAACTCGTCATTCTCAATTTCGAGCGGAGCGAGAGTGCATACGGTACCTCGTCTATATGTTGCTGTGCCGAAGTTTCTAACTATACCCGGCTTTACACCCGCAGTTCCTGCTGTATTGAAGCGTGCAGTCATCACACCTCCATCTGTTGCGTGCAACTCAACCGAACAGAGTCCATAACTACCCTTTGGTAAAACTACATGGAACGACTCCACATCAGTAGTTGAGAGTTTCAAACCCTCGCCAAACGAGTACTCCAAGGTCGAAGTAGTATTCTCGGTAGGAGTAAGTGTTCCTGTTTCGAAATCCAAGGCAAACTCACCAGCAATAACGCCGCTACCAGCCTTTACAACAACCTTCGAGAGGGTTGTATCATCGGTTGCCGACTTGAAGTTGAAGCGCAAAACACCGCTGAGGTGGTTCAATTTAAGTGCATCGCCAGCCTTTGCGGTTGCATACATTGGAGTAGTTCCACTCTCGAATGTTCCCTTCACATAGTTCTGCTGTGCTGCAAACACAACAGTATTATCCTCCGAAGCAGGATAGAGAATGTTGTACGGATACTGCAACGAAACCTTCACGAACTGGAACTGAGCCGAACTCTTATCTTCCGAGTTAATCAACGCCTCCTCCGAGATGTAGCCATTAACCGAGATTTTGTCGCCCTCGCTCCAATAGATTGGATAGTTGTTTGTATTGTCCTTTTCACCGAGCGCAACTTTTGTCTTTGCGATGTTCAAGGTCAAAACTGTAACATCCGAAGAGGTATACTCCTCGTTTGCCAACTCATTCACACAGCCAACGAGCACAACGGCAAGGGCTGCAACAATTAGGGATAGAAGTCTTTTCATCTGATTTGTAGTTAATTTGGCACAAAGTTAGACAAATAAACGGAAAACGGAAAAGGAAAACGGAAAACTTAACTATCTTTGCACTATAATTCTGCACTAACGATGAGAAAACTGGAACTTTTGGCTCCTGCAAAGGATTTCACAACTGCAGTCGATGCTATCAACTGCGGTGCCGATGCTGTATATATCGGTGCGGGAAAGTTCGGTGCTCGCCACTCGGCAACCAACCCGATTGAGGACATTGCCAGAGTTGCAGAGTATGCTCACCGCTACGGAGTGAAAGTTTATGCCACACTCAACACGCTACTCTTCGACCACGAATTGGAGGAGGCAAAAACGCAGGCTCTCGCACTTATTGATGCTGGCGTTGATGCCCTTATCGTGCAGGATATGGCTTACTGCCGTATGGATTTGCCGATAGAGTTGCACGCCTCGACGCAGACCAACTGCGTAACACCCGAAAAGGTGCAATTTTTCGAGGAGGTAGGCTTTGCGCGTGCAATTTTGGAGCGTTCACTCTCGAAGGCTGAAATTGCCGAGATTCGCAAAGCGACAACTATCGAGTTGGAGGCATTCGTACACGGCGCAATCTGCGTATCGCAGAGTGGTCGTTGCTTCTTCTCTCGCTCAACTTCGGAGCGCAGTGGCAATCGTGGCGAGTGCAGTCAGCCGTGCCGCTTGGAATACGACCTCTGCAACGACAAAGGCGAGATAATCATCAAGAGCAAGCATCTTCTTTCGGTGCGCGACCTCGACCTCTCGGCTCGTTTGGGCGAGATGATTGACTTGGGTATAACCTCGTTCAAAATCGAGGGCAGATTGAAAGACCGCACCTATGTCCGCAATATCGTAAGCCTCTACCGCCAACTCCTCGACCGAGAGATTGCCAAGCGCAACGATGTCGAGCGCAGTTCGGTGGGGCGCAGCACGATAGAGTTTGAGCCTAACGCCTCACGCTCGTTTACTCGTGGTGCAGGCGAGTACTTCTTCGATGGCAAGTGCCGTGGCGTGGCATCGTTCGACACGCCGAAGGCTATGGGCGAGAAGATTGGTAAAATCGTAAAGGCAGACCGCCGAGGTATCATTCTCAACCGCAAACACGACCTCGCAACGGGCGATGGAGTTTGCTTTATCGCAAATGGCTCGTTGGTTGGCACAAATGTCGTGGGCGTGGAGGGCGAGCGAGTGCAACTCAACCGCTACGATGGCGTGGAGGTGGGCGTGGCGCTGTTCCGCAACTACAACCGATTGTTCTCGCAAGCGGTGGAGCGTAGCAAAGTAAGGCGTACGATAGAGGTCGATTTGCTTTTGAAATTCTCGAAAAACAATATAACTCTTACCGCAACTGACGAAACGGGTTGCGAAGGCTTGGCAACTACGCCATACACCTTCGAGGCGGTGCGAGATGTGGCGAAGGGTGAGGAGGCTCTGCGCCGACAACTCTCTCGTTCGGGCGACACCATCTTTGGGGTGCGGAATATCGAGATTGAAAATATAGGCTTTGTGCCGATGTCGCTCATTGCAGAATTGCGTCGAGAGGTGTTTGAACTACTCGAAAAGGAGAGAATAAATCGTTTTTCGATGAGAGAGAAAGAGCCATTTGCTGAAAAACAGGATATAAAATACCCTACCGACACACTCACTCCGCAAGATAATGTAACCAACCGCTTGGCAAGAGAGTTTTACACAGACCACGGAGTTGCGGAGATTGCTGAGGGGTTGGATTGCCGAAACACGACTATGGGCGAACAGGTAGTAATTTCGGACTACTGCATACGCCGAGAGATTGGCGAGTGTTTGTTAGAGCGACCACGCTTGAAGGGCGATTTGTTCCTCGTTCGTGGCACAAAAAAGTACCGTTTGTGCTTCGACTGCAAGAAGTGCCAGATGAAAGTGATAGATACGCCACTTTCAAATTGAGAATTGAGAATTGAGAATTGAGGATTGAGAATTGAGGATTAAAAAAAGATAATGGCTAAAAGCCAATAAAAAGGTATTTACCTTAATACCCAATCAACAACTCCCAACTTATTTATACTCCTAATTGCGGCAGCGACAATGGAGAGTGGCGAAAAATAAAAATTGTCTTCCCTATATATCTCAACTCTTTCGACTTCTCGGCTTGGTTGCTCTACCTCTAATTCTATTGTGGGAGTAGTTGCAGAAAAGTTATAAATGATAGATATTAGTTTGCCACCATTTACGATTAGAGGTGCTATTTCGCCTTTGGGATTTAGAAAATAGTAGTGTCGGCACGATGCATCGGTATGGGATTTGGCGAAGAATAGAATATGTTCGGAACTATGGTGTAGCATCTCGAAAGTTGACTTCATCTCTGTTGCTCCATTTGTATAGACAGCATAAAACATCGTAGCCTAAATTTTTCATCTCCACCAACACCCAATGGAGCAATAAAAAAAGAAAGCGTGGTGCTGAAAACTTATTTTAGAATTGCAGGTCTTAGGAAACCTCATAGTTAAAATAAGCAACAACTCCACGCCATACCAAGTGGTATGACGCAAGAAGAATGTCTGCCTATCCTCACTATAAATCGAAGTTCCTAAGTTCGCAATTCGAGAATAAACTTACACTTTCTGCGTAATTATGTCTGCAACCCAAGGATTGCGAATACAAATTTAGAAATAATTTTCGAGAGTTGCATTATCGTGGGGGAATTTTTGCTAAATTTGCAGAAAGAAAAGCCAATGTGGCTAAAAGCCAACAAAAAGGTATGAACTTAACACCAAACTTTAAGGATTACGAGTTGATTGACTCTGGTGAGGGCGAGAAGTTGGAGCGATTTGGGCAATACACACTCCGCCGACCAGAGCCGCAAGCGGTATGGCGCAAGTCGCTCGACGAGCGAGAGTGGCAGCGCTTGGCAGATGCTTCATTCCTCCGTACCGACCGCAGTGAGGAGCGTGGCGAGTGGCGCAACAAGCCACAGATGCGTGACCGCTGGAATATCCGCTATGACTATAAGGATATGCACCTCACGATGCGCCTTGCTTGCACAGCCTTCAAACACATCGGCATATTCCCCGAGCAGGCGGCAAACTGGAATTTCATCTACGATACTTGTCAGGCGAAACTCAAAAGCACGAGTGCAAAACCAAAGGTTTTGAACCTGTTTGCCTACACTGGTGGTGCAACCCTCGCAGCAGCCGCTTCGGGTGCAGAGGTTACCCATGTGGATTCGGTAAAGCAGGTGGTAACTTGGTCGCGCGAGAATATGGAGTCGAGCAACCTCGATGGTATTCGTTGGATAGTCGAAGATGCGTTGAAATTTGTTCAGCGCGAGGTACGCCGAGGTAACCGCTACGATGGCATAATCCTCGACCCTCCGGCATACGGTCGTGGTGCAAATGGTGAGAAGTGGGTGTTGGAGCAGAACATTGCCGAGATGTTGGAGGCTTGCTCGGAGTTGCTTGCCGAAGATGGTTTCCTGGTGTTGAATTTGTACTCTATGGGATTATCTTCGACCATCGCCCGAACATTGGTGCATCAGATGTTCGGCTCGCCTGCAAAAGAGGAGTTCGGCGAACTATTCTTCACCGACAGAGCAGGAAAAGAGTTGCCTTTTGGCACATTCTATCGTATGGAACGAAAAACTAAATAATATGATATCAAGCATTGTTGTTTTTGGATTATTGTCGGGACACCTTTTACTCGATGTCTTGGTAGGACTCTTGGGTAGTCGCCGAAATATCGGCTTCGGCTGGACATTTCTTATATCGGTAATTTTTACACCGCTTATCGGAGTTGTCGCTGTTTTGCTCTCCGAGCCTCTACCGCAAGGTGCCGAGCCAAAGTATGGTTGCTTGGGCTACTCGTTTGGTTGCCTTGGTACAATTTTCCTCATCGCAATATGCGCAACTGCACTATTCATTGCAGCAACGCTCTTATTGCCTATTTTGTAATTTTCGATAAAATTGCTATCTTTGCGCCGTGAAACGGAGAGTAAGATATAGAAAATTTATCTCATATCTGCTTGCATCACTGATGGTTTTGGCAGTGTCAAGCAGAGTATGGCTCACTCATGATAGAGGCTATTATGAGAGTTTTCTCCGTACCGCACACCCATCCGCAGAGGCAGGAGCGTGGGTATCGTGTAACTGTCCAATCTGTCACGCCGAAGATTTTCTCGCCACAGAGGCCGAGTGTTTTGAATACCACCCATTCATAACGACATTAGAGTGCGAATTTGGACTCATTCCAACCGCACAAGCCAATCGTATTGTCGTTACATCCTCGTTAAGAGGACCTCCTTGTTTATCGTAAATCAATATATCATTTGCGCATACATTGCGTAATTATACATTTATTTTATCGATAAACAATAACTCAAAATGAAAAAACTCACAGCAATTATATTTGTTGCGCTCATTATGTGCGCAACTGCAACTGCACAACATCACGGACACCACGGACACAAAGTTCATCACGATAACGGCCACAGCCACTCGGCAGCAGAGAAGTGCGAGGCTACAATTCACGGACATATCACCGACTCCCGCACAAAGGAGCATATTCCATATATCACCGTTACTATCGACGGTACAACCGTAGGTACCACAACCGATGCTACGGGACACTACACCCTCTACCACGCCCCTGTCGGCAAGTTGAAGGTTACCGTGTCGGCTATCGGCTATGCCAGCCAGACCAAGGAGGTAAATGTAGAGTGTGGCTCAGACCTCTTGCTCAACTTCGAGACTACCGAGGAGCAGATTTCGGTAGATGCAATCGTAGTTTCGGCAAACCGCAACGCCACAAAGCGCAGCGAGGCTCCGACACTCGTAAACATTGTCGATTCTGACCTATTAAATAAAGTATCAGCACCAACCTTGGCAGAGGGATTGTCGTTCCAGCCGGGTGTGCGAGTTGAGAACTCGTGCCAGAACTGCGGTTTTGCGCAGGTGCGTATCAACGGTTTGAGTGGTCAGTACTCACAGATTTTGATAAACTCTCGCCCCGTATTCTCGGCTTTGGCAGGCGTTTATGGCTTGGAGCATATCCCTGCAAATATGGTGGAGCGCATCGAGGTTGTGCGTGGCGGAGGTTCTGCACTCTTCGGCTCGTCGGCTATCGGTGGAACAATCAACATCATCACCAAAGAGCCTTTGCGCAACTCTGGCGAGTTGGCACACTCGCTCACTTCGATTGGTGTATCGGGTGCGCTCGACAACAACACCACTCTCAACGCCTCGCTCGTAACCGATGACCGCAAGGCAGGTCTTACAATATATGGTCAAAACCGTATGCGTGATGCCTACGACCACGACAACGATGGATTCGTTGAGATTCCCGTTATCAAGTCGCAAACTATCGGTACACAAGCCTATATCAAGACCAGCGCATACAGCAAACTCACACTCGACTACCACGCAACAAACGAATATCGTCGTGGTGGCGACCAACTCGACCTTCCGCCTCACCAGGCGTTGATTGCCGAGACTACCGACCACCTTATCAACAGCGGAGGTCTTTCATTCGACGGTACTTCGAAGAATACTCGCCACCGTTACAGCATCTTCGCATCGGCTCAATCGACAAATCGTGAGAGTTACTATGGTGCAGGTCAAGACCCTAACGCTTATGGCAAAACCAAAGGCGTAACAGCAGTTGCTGGTGGTCAATACCTCTATCGTTTGAACATCTTCGAGTTGACCGCAGGTGTGGAGTATAGTTACGACTACCTCTTTGACAACCCTATCGGATATGTAGCACAAGGCTACACCTCGATGATTACCAAGCAGCACATTCACAATGCAAGTGTATATGCTCAGGGTGAGTTCAAGTTCAACAAGTGGGGCTTTCTTGTGGGTGGCCGTCTGGACAACTGGTACAACGCCACAGCAAAGCGTTTCCTCTGTATCCCTTCGCCACGAGTAACTTTGCGTTACAACCCTACGCACAACATCAACCTCCGTGCAACATATGGTTCTGGATTCCGTGCGCCGCAGGCATTTGACGAGGATTTGCATATCCTTATCGTGGGTGGCGAGCGTACCCGTATCCGCTTGGCTGACGACTTGAAAGAGGAGCGTTCGCACTCGTTCACCCTCTCGGCAGATATGTACAAAACCGTTGGTCGTGTGCAGATGAACCTCCTCGTTGAGGGCTTCTACACAATGCTTAATGGCGTGTTCACACTTCGCGAAACGGGTGAGATTGGCGAGGACAACGCCACAATCTACGAGCGATATAACGGCTCTGGGGCAAATGTTATGGGATTGAATATCGAGGGTAAAATCGCTTACACCCCTTGGGTGGAGGCTTCGGCTGGTGTAACATTGCAGCGCAGCAAGTACAATCAGCCGGAGTATTGGAGCGACGACGACACTGTTGAGCCTACAACAAATATGTTCCGCTCACCAAATGTATATGGCTACTTCACCGTAACTACACAGCCAATCAAGAACTTCAAGATTGACCTTTCTGGTAACTATATGGGTAGAATGTATGTCGAGCACTTTGCAGGAGGTATGTTGCCAGACGGCTCGACACTCCAACAAGACCGCATCGAGCATACCAAGCCGTTCTTCGACCTCGGTTTGAAGTTATCTTACGACTTCAAGGTTTGGAAGACTATCGGCTTGCAGGTGAATGCAGGCGTGCGCAACATCTGCAACTCATATCAGCGTGATTTCGACCGTGGCGAGAATCGTGATTCGGGTTATATCTACGGTCCATCACTCCCTCGTTCGATATTCGTAGGTGCAAAACTCTCCTTCTAACAGGAGGGGAGTTTGCTCATACGAGCGACATAATAACAGAAAATAGTAATGGCGAGATTCGTAAGATTCTCGCCATTACTAATTTGTGATTTTGTGTAATTGTTATGCCAAAGGCTTAACGCTTACATACGAGCGATTGTCACGCTTCTTTGTGAAGACAACTGTACCATCAACCAAAGCGAAAAGGGTGTGATCCTTACCCATACCTACATTCTCACCTGCGTTGTGAACAGTACCACGCTGACGAACGATGATGTTGCCTGCCTTAGCAAACTGACCACCGAAAAGCTTCAAACCGAGTCGTTTGCTCTCTGACTCACGGCCGTTCTTCGAACTACCTACACCTTTTTTGTGTGCCATACTTCTCTAA
>JAGCLL010000006.1 GCA_017647025.1 Alistipes sp.
ATCATCAGTTGAGTAAGCGGGGCTCGTATAAAAACCCGTTCTTGCAGCCTTAGACATTGCTGCTCCCTCAGCCAATGTTGCAGTCCACCAATTGCCAGTGAATGCACCTATCTTCTGTCCCGAAGCCTCCTCTATAGACTTACCGGATACAACCTCTTCAACGGCTCGCTTGGTCTTGATTGCCATATTGTAGGTCTCGCTAAGCGAAGAGTGAAGAGCCTCGATAGATGGATAACGGTACTTCTTGTTAGCCTCTATCTCCTCCAAGACAGCATCCTTTGCCTCTTTAACCTTCCAAGTCTTATAGGCAAGCCATCCCATAGCGCCGACTACGGCAGCAATACCCGCCGTGGCAGCTACTGCTCCTGTACCAATAGCACTAAGCGATGCTGCAGCACCAGTAATACCATTACCCGTGGCAACCTGAGTGGCAAAGAGTGATTGCAGCGCACTCTTTGTTCCCCATACGCCACCGCCTGCCATCAGTGCCTTGGTCATAGCACCACGGCCAGCAACACCAGCCGCCTGCATCTGCGTAACGATGGCTCGCTTCTGCGTGAAGGATAGTTTACCACCTCGGCCAAGACCGAGAATGCCCGTAATGGCATCTGCTCCTGCCATTGCTGCCGACTGCTTACCAATAAAGCCAAGTGCAACACCGACATTTGTCAGAGCACCTGCAACCTTAAAGAGTTTTGTTGCGACAAAGCCCGTGAAAACAAGTGGCTCTATCCAATGGAAGTTGCGGGCCACCCACGCGCCGATATTGCCGATAACGGTCATAATATCCAGCAGAGCATTACCAATAGAGATTAGTCCCTTGGTAAACTCAGGAGATTTGAACTTATCGAGGAAAGAGCGTAACACCTGACGAATTGTTGGCTCTAACACCTCATACGCCTGCATAAAACTCTCGGTAAGCTGTGATGTTACCTGTGCCCAGAGTCCCTTGGTTGTATTCTGCTTGACAAGGGCCAACTCTGCCGAGATACCCTGAGAGCCTCGGTTATGGGCAGTAAGGTTACGCAACTGGTCGTAGTTGTTCACGAGCATCATCGCCGCATTACCACCAATCTTACCGAAGATAGCCTGCATATCGGCCATTGACGCTCCCTTCTTATTCAGATCCTCGAAGATGTCTGCCAATGGTCGTAGCTTCTCGACCATCACACCCTCGATATTACGCATCTCGGTAAACTTCACGCCCAAGCGGTCAAGCACCCTCTGCGACTCCTTTGTAGGCTTGGCAAAGCGCGTTGCCATAGCACGGAGCGAGGTACCGGCAAGCGTTCCTTTCAAACCCATGTTACCGAGCAAACCAATGGCGGCGGTACTCTCCGTAAAGTCCACGCCCGCAGTACGCAGATAACCGGCTGCCATCTTATAGGATTCCGCTACCTCTACGATATTGACATTCGAACGAGAGATGGTCGAGGCGATAATATCCGCCACGCTATCCATACTATTGTTGTTGATATCGTAGCCCGCCATAATGTTGGTGGCAAGGTCGGCAATATAGCTGACATCGTTATCACCGATAAGGGCAAGGTTGGTAATAGGTCGGATAGACTTGTTGATAGTATCGATATTCATACCCGCCATAGAGAGGTACTTCACAGCACCTGCAATCTCCACTGCGGTAAACTTCGTATCGATACCAATCTTTCGCACATGGCGAGCCATATTGTCAAAGCGAGTCTCGAAGGTACTTAAGTCAGTGTCCGCCACACGCAAGATAGAGTGTGCCGACTGCATAATGTTTGAGTACTCGATAGCCTTTGTCAGCTCATTACGCACCAAACTATAACCCATATAGGCGTTGAGCATCGATGCGAACGGAAGGTTACGCAACGATGGAGCCTGGGAGTATTGGATACGGTTGATAGCCGCACGACGCTTACTGCGGTAGAGAGTACCTGCGGCGGTATTTTGTCGTTGCATAGCACGCACAGATTGCATTGCATTTCGCTGCTGTTGCTGGCGGGCTGCCTTATCGGCTCTACGGCGTTCTTGTTCTGCTTGTCTGCGCTGACGCTCTGCCTCACGCTGTGCTCGGCGACGCTCTTGCTCACGGGCTCGTGCCTCTGCCTGACGCTGTCTTTGTGCAGCTGTACTCTCTGCCACCTGTGCCTTGCGGCGTTGCTCGGCATTGAACTTCTCATCGTCATGTGCCATGCGCTGGCGGTGCAACTGCTGAGAGGTGTAAAGCCTCTGCATAAGTCTCTGCTGCTCTTTTTCGGGCATAGCAAAGGCTGTCGGA
>JAGCLL010000063.1 GCA_017647025.1 Alistipes sp.
AACTCATAAGAGCCTTTCATACCTCAAAAATCGTAAATTATGAGATTATTTTTGTGCAAGGCAAGGCGACAAAAGCGCAGCATAGTGAGCCTATGTGAGCATTTTGGCGACAGACGACTCGTGCAAAAAGAACTCATAAGAACGATTTTTACTGCGCTTTGAATACAGCGAGTATTGTGCCATTCTGCATCAACATCAACATATCGTAGTCAATGTCGTAGTGGGTAGTCTGCGATAAGATTTGAATAAGTTTCATCTCCAACGCCTCGTTCTCTGGGCAGAGCATCTTGGTTGAGCCAAGCGAAGAGAATTGCAGAGCAAATTTATCGCCAGTAGCATACTGACCGAGCAGACTATTGCAGGCACCACGACCTCCCAAGCCATTTTCTGACAAAATGATATTAAAGGAGTCGATAGGGAGTGTAAGACTCTCGCCACCAACCTTCACCAAGTGCCAGGTTGTACCCTCCAACGGTTTTGCGTTCTTGTAGCGCCAACGGCACGACGAGCAACAACCTACGACCATCAATGCCACAATCAATAGTGCAAATATCTTCTTCATAGTGTTAAAATTTTGACACCTCACGACGATTCATCATCGCCTGGGTAATGGTTAATTCATCTACATACTCCAACTCATCGCCAAAGCCGATACCTCGTGCAATAGTTGTGATTTTCAAGTGAGGAAAACGCTTCAAGCAGTTCATCAGATAGAACATTGTAGTTTCGCCCTCGACCGATGCCGAAATGGCGATAATAACCTCCTTAACCTCGCCCATAGCGATGCGGTCAAGCAGGAGGTCTATGCGTAAATCCGATGGTGCAATGCCCTGCATAGGCGAAATTACTCCGCCCAGAACGCTATACACGCCACGATATTGGTGAGTCTTTTCGATAGAGAGCAAATCCGACACCTGCTCCACCACACAGACCGTGCTTCTATCTCGTGAAGAGTCGGCGCAAACCTCGCATATTTCGGTATCGGAGAGGTTATTGCACTTGGCGCAACGACAAATTTTGGTGCGGAAATCAATGAGCGACTCCCCCATCGACACCACATCCTGCTCCTCCATACGCAGGATATGCATCGCCAAACGCAAAGCCGTTCTGCGACCAATACCAGGGAGTCTGGACAACTCGCCAACTACATTATCTAAAAGTTTTGACATAAATCTTATTTTAGACGAAAGAACGAGAGAAAATACAAAATATCTCCTAACTTCTAACTCCTATCTTTACTAAATCTCCTCTATATTGCTTTTGAGAGTCCAGCCCTTTTTGCCGTCGGCAATGACAACCTCACGCCACTCATCAACCTCGGACAGCACCTTAACCTTCGTGCCCTCGTGCAGAACAAACAAATCGGTTGCCGAGCGGTCAGGCGAACTCTTAACCGATATTGCCGATGCCATAACTATCGCCTCATCGTGAGTGAGCATTTCATTGCGAGAGGAGATTGCAAACGAAAGCGTTGCAACAAACAACACTGCACCACACAATGCGGAGTAGAAACCCACCTTGCGCCACTTAATACCCGCAGCGAGCAAGAATAATAGTGTGAATGCCAAAAGTGCTGCAAACGCCACAAGCGACAAGAGACTCCATGCCATACAACTCATTGAATTACGCACAATTCGCATCCAGCGATGCAAGAAGAACTCCGGGATTACCGTTATTCTATCTTTTGTTTGAGCCTCGGCGATAGCGAGGTTATGGCGCACATCCTCCTGCGACGGCTCTATGCGGAGAGCCTTATTATAGTATAGAATTGACTTGCCAATCTCTCCCTGCTTGAAGTAGGCATTTGCCAAGTTGTAGTACAACTCCATCGAATACTCGCCACCATTGATAATTGCGGTATACTCCTCGATAGCCTTATCGTAGTTGCCCTCAATATAGGCCTTATTTCCAGCCTCCCAACGATTTACAGAGGCACTTACCGACAACGACACAAGGAGCAATAAACTATATAACAAAAATCTCTTCATAGCCTCTACTTTTTAATTGCCGACTCGATTTTCGATATTGCATCAATACCCTCTTCGTAGATATTATTCATCTCCGCCGTTGTTGCTGGCGAGTATTGTGCCTCCTCGCAACGAGCAATTACAGCAATTACACTCTCCGCCTCGGTTGATACTCCTCGACGGCTTAACTCCGCACGAACAACCTCACGAGTTAGGTCGGCAACAGGGATATTAAACTTGTCGCCCAAATAGCCCCACAAACCTCTGAGCATCTCCTCGTAGAAGGCTCTGCGGTCGCCCTCACGCATATACTTCTCGGCAATGCGGAAGCGCTTGATTGCCATCTTATTTGCTCGTTTTCCTTTGATAAGCACCTCGTTGCGTCTATCTTGAATAAATTTACGAACAACGATATAGGCTATTATAGCCACAACTGACAACAATGCCAACAGCAACCAATAGAGTGGAGAGAGAGCAAACGGTGTAACCACCGAGCGCAAAGCGGGCTTGCCTAACTTTATAAAGCGAATATCCTCACCCAAAAGGCGAACATCTTCACGCTTAACGCCAACATTTACAAGCGACTGTTGCGCTGTGGCACTCTTGTCGGGAGTTACCGATATGTGCATTGACGGTGTTGAAAGCGTTACATATTTGCGTTTCTCCAAATCGAAGTAGGAGAACTCTACCGGTGCGATATCATACTCGCCCTCGGCACGCACAATGAATGGGTAGTCGAAACGGCGATACCCCACACTTCCCGATGCCGAAGTCTGCAACTTCTCCTCGCTCTTCACATCGTACAACTCGAAAGATGATGGCAACGAAAGCGTCGGAGCCGATATAAAATTGAGGTTGCCCGTACCCGAAATGGTGAGTTGCAAAGTTACAGCCGAATTTGCTGTTACTTCATTCGAGGAGAGGTTATGCGAGATAGTATAGCGACCTACCGCACCCGTAAATGATGCAGGAGCGCCAGTAGGGAACTCCTTAACCTGCACCTTCACTTCCGGTGTTTTCAATGCACGACGCACATTGTATACCTCGTGTCCGCCCCCAAAGAATGGATCAAAGCCACGATTTGACTGCACAACAACCTGTGCTACGACAGTCAGTTCAGCAGGCTCGATGGTGAGCGTACCACCCTGCTGTGGGTAGAGCAGATACTCGGCAATGTTGTAGACCTCGTAGACCTTATCG
>JAGCLL010000064.1 GCA_017647025.1 Alistipes sp.
ATGCTCGACCGTATGAACATCTCGCACCGTGCCGGCCACTTCCCGCAGCAGCTCTCTGGTGGTCAGCAGCAGCGTGTGGCTATCGCCCGCGCCCTCGTGTCGAATCCCAAGCTTATCCTTGCCGATGAGCCTACGGGTAACCTCGACTCAAAGAATGGCCAGGAGGTGATGACACTCCTCAAAGAGTTGCACCAGGAGGGAACTACAATCATTATGGTTACCCACTCGCAGCACGATGCCTCGTATGCAAGCAGAACTATATGCTTGTTTGACGGTAAGATTGTGACTGATGTAAAACAACATCTATAATAAATTTAGTGAATTTAAGGAGTTTAGAGAGTTTAAGGATAATCCCTAATTTCACTAATCTCCCTAAATTTCCTAAACTCACTATAAAACCAAACCATAAGCATTTTAGGTGTGGGCAGGCTTGACCGCCTCCCACATCACTAACAAAAACAAGAAGAAAACTATGAAAAATTTAAACTATTCACTGCGCTACTTGCTTAAAAATCGTGGCAACTCCATAACTCGCCTCGTATCGCTTGCGTTAGGTCTTATCGTCTCGCTACTGATATGTTCCTATGTCGGCCTCAACCTATCGTATGGTCGCTTTTTCCCCAATCGGGAGCGCGTATATCAGCTCTTTGAGCGTACACCGCAGTTTGGCATAAGTGGGTATATGTTAGAGCCTGTCGCGCCAACAATCAAGGAGAATATACCTCAATGTGAGGCTGTAACAAACGTGTATCAACAATATATAAATATTAAGGTTGGTGACAGTCAGATAAGCGATGTGCGCACCTTGGCTGTTGCTTCGGACTTTTTCGATGTCCTGGACTTTGGCGTTGTCAGTGGCAACCCTAAACGTGTGTTATCAAAAGAGGGGCTTGCCAACAACGAGATGATGATATCGGAGCATCTTGCCGAGAAGCTATTTGGCGAGGACGATCCTCTGGGGCAGACGATACGAGATACGGAGGGCAAGGAGTATGTAGTGGCTGGAGTATTCCGCGATACGCCTATTAACTCTCCCATATATGCATTTGATGCGGTGAGCTACCTTGACTACAATCCCCAAACTGCAAATTGGCAAGGTAACGACAGCTACCCCACCTACATCAAGCTACGCAAGGGCGTGACACGTGAGGAGGCCGAGACCGCGCTAAAGGAGTTTATGGATAGTCACGAGATATTGAGTCAGCTTGTTGAGATGTGGAAAGCAGAATACTTCCTTGTCCCTATCGAGGAGGCCTACTATGTGGATAATAATACGAAAGCGACCCAGACGATTTATGGAATATTGGCACTCTTGGCACTGCTTGTTGCTACGCTTAACTATGTACTCTTGACCCTCTCGTCACTCGCCCAGCGCAGTCGTACGGTTGCCATGTTGCGTTGCAACGGTGCATCACGATTGGATATATTCCGTATGCTACTATCCGAGACCCTAATTATGATTGTAGCAGCCATTGTCTTGGCGGTCTTTGTCATTGCGTGTCTCCACCAGGAGATATATCAGTTCCTACACATCCATATCTCTGACCTTTTTGCCTTGGAGCGTATATGGATAGCTGTTACTGTATGTTTGGTTTCGTTCCTTGTGGCAGGTTTAATTCCTGCATCACTCTACTCACGAGTGAGCATGAGCTATGCCTTTCGTCGTGGCTCGGATAACCGCACTTGGTGGAAACGCACCCTCCTATTCGTGCAGGTGGCGTGTACTACAGGCATAGTATGTTTTCTGCTCACCACAGCACAGCAGTCGAAGTATATAGATAAGGCCGACATGGGCTACGACTACAAAAATGTTGTTACGCTAAAGGATGGCTACCCCGTAGATTATACTGCAGGATATGCTTTGGGCAGCGAGATTCGCAAATTACCCTTTGTGGCGAGTGTGGGACACTCCTATCAATACCCTATTTGGGGATATATGGGCAACCCTGTGGTGGACCAGAACGAGCAGAAGATATTGTTCTCGTGTCGCTTTGAATACATTGACCAATACTACTTGGAGACTATGGGCATAGAGTTGCTTGCTGGTCGTAATATCCACGAGCAAGACAACATAACAAAGGCTATTGTAAATGAGGAGTTTGTATTCCAGCATGGTTGGGATTTGGAGAGCGCCATAGGAGAGCATTTTTGGCAAAATGGAGAGTGGCGTGAGGTTGTTGGCGTGGTTAATAACTTTTTGCAAGCTGGAGGATATGTCTTGCCGATAACACTCTATAATGTTGATGCACTACAATATGGCGATAGAGGCACTCTGCCCCTACGCATCAGCGTGTGCCTTACGGATACTACACCAGAGAATATCGAGCAGCTAAATGGTCTATTGTCGAAGTTTAGCAACATCAATAGTGAATTTCACTTTGTGCCATATGCCGATACCGTAAAGGCACGTTTCCGCTTTCGTGAGGAGATGCGTGATAGCGTCTTAATCGTTTCGCTCGCCACGCTTCTCATCTCACTTATTGGCCTTGTCGGTTACCTCGGCAATGAGATGGCTCGCCGCCGCAAGGAGATTGCTATCCGCAAGGTCAATGGTGCCACAACCTCGCAGGTGCTTCGTCTATTGAGTCTTAATATCTCTTGGGTAGTTATTCCCGCAGTAGTAACAGGCATAGCAGGCGCTGTATGGGGCGGAATGAGATACCTTGAACTACTCGAAACTATGTGCGAGCCGTTGGCTTGGTGGATTTTTGCCTGCGGAGCAGCTGTAGTGTTTATAATCGTCTATACGGTTCTCATTATTAGAACTTGGCGCACAGCCAATGCCAATCCGATTGATATGATTAAAATAGAATAAAAACAGAATAATTATTAACTCAACGCGGTCTGCCCGCCCAAAGCCTTTTTTGATTTTAGGCGAGCAGATTTCTTCTCGACCGCAGTTCGGCGTGGATGGGACATAGTAGCCTATTTCTCATTCGCGACGGACAAGAAGAGGAGAAAGGTGCCGCATAAAATCGTAAAAGTATGAAGATTGCTTTCAAAAATTTCCTGATGACGCTCAAGCGTTACAAGGTCGCATCGCTACTCAATGTAGTGGGCTTGACCCTCGCCTTTGTGGCATTTTACATCATCGCATCGCAGGTGTGGTACACGCTCACATTCAATAGTGCGATAAAGGATGCTGACCGCACCTACATCATTTCGCCAAACTTCGGCAATGACCCTAACGATATACAGTGGAGTACCAACTCTCCGGGTATGGCGGCCTACGATGCTATTGCCAAGACGCCCGAGGTGGAGGAGGCTTTCTCAATCAGCCCTTCTCAGTTGCCTATCCGTATATGGGTCAAGCGTAACGATTTGGATTACGACAAGTACACCGAGGAGATAAAAAGTGCTACGCCAAATACTCCTGATATGGCTGGTTTTGAGTGCATCGCAGGCGACTTCTCACGACTTAAAGAGCCTAATACCGTTATAATGGCGGAGTCAGTAGCCGAACTTATGGGCGTGGGCATTGGCGATAATATTTACCACGAGGGCGGATATTGGTTTAATGACGGCAAGCCTACGCACGAGCTTACCATAGTTGCGATATATGAGGATATGCCCAAGAACACGCTCTTCGGTAGTTGGAAGATTATCAAGGGTGACGAGGGCGTATATACCACCGAGAACAACAACTGGAACTACTGCACCTTTGTTCGTCTGCGTGAGGATGCCGACCCCGAGAATTTTATCAAGAACTTCAAGGATAGCTATGCCCAGTGGTTCTTGGGAATGGTCGAGGAGTGGATTGCCGAAGATC
Source organism: Alistipes sp. (assembly GCA_017647025.1). GTDB lineage: Bacteria > Bacteroidota > Bacteroidia > Bacteroidales > Rikenellaceae > Alistipes. Next base: position 3,770 of record JAGCLL010000064.1, read on the forward strand.
CCGAGGATGAGGCCTATGTGAAGGAGGAGATTGAGAATGGTGTGCATATCCTCGCGACACGCCTTGTACGCATTGACGATATGTACTACCACGGTAACTTCCACGATGCTTTTGGCGCAACATTCGAGAGTGGCAAAATATCTGCGCCCATCATCCTCACTGCTATCGCTCTGGTAATTGTCATCATCGCCTTTATAAACTTTGTAAACTTCTTCTTTGCGCTTGTGCCTGTGCGTATGCGTGCGGTGAATATATGCAAGGTGTTCGGTGCAAGTCAGGGAACACTGCGTTGGAACTTCTTGTTTGAGGCTATCGGCTTGGTACTTATCTCAATGGCTCTTACCTTCTATCTAATGATAACCATTCAAGAGAGCTTCATTACCCAATATGTAACTTGCTCGTTGGCTCTTGGAGATAATATTCCGGTGATTATGATGATGGTAGGACTAATGATTCTGCTCGCCCTTGTTGCTGCGCTATATCCTGCTTTCTACATCACTCGTTTCAATGCTTCGATGGGCGTTAAGGGTGGCTTTGCTCAATCGGCAACGGGTCGCCGTTTGCGCTCTGTGATGGTGGGTGTGCAGTTCTCGGTAGCGATGATTCTTATTATCGTAACATCGGTATTCTTCCTCCAATATCGCTATATGGTACAGTACGACCTCGGATTTGAGAAGGAGAACATCGTGAACTTTGGCAACAACGACCTCTACAACCACACCGAAACCGTCGTAGAGCGAGTTATGCAACACCCCGATGTCATAGATGCCACATCCTCATATTTCAACATCTTTGGTGTAGGTCAGTCCACAAGTATTGAGAAAGATGGCAAGGAGGCTACGCTATATGTCAATTTTGTGCGCCACAACTTCCTTGATTTCTTCGGTCTTAAAGTCGTTGATGGCAAGAATTTCACCCCTTCGTCTGGCGAGCGTCGTGAGGCTATTCTCTTTGCAAGTGTAGCGGAAGATATCGGTTGGGGCATTGATGAGGAGGTCTACGATAGCAAGGTAGTAGGTTTAATAAATGATGTGCAGTTTGGCTCTGTCGGCAACCCTAACCAGTACCACGCATTAGTATGTCGCAATACAAATGACGGGCATAATAACTTCTATGTGCGCCTGCGTGCAGGAGCAGACATCGC
>JAGCLL010000065.1 GCA_017647025.1 Alistipes sp.
CGTAAATGGTGAGATTACTTTTTCTCACACAACTCGGTCAAAATGCCCTGGGTACTCTTTGGATGCAAGAATGCGATAGTCATATCGTCAGCACCCTTGCGTGGGGTCTTGTCGATAAGACGGATGCCCTGAGCCTCAGCGTCAGCCAACTGCTCCTCGATACCCTCAACAGCGAGTGCCATATGGTGGATACCGATACCCTTGTTCTCGATAAACTTTGCGATAGTCGAGTCCTCCGAAGTAGCCTCCAAAAGTTCAATCTTGGTCTGACCTAGCATAAAGAATGCGGTGCGAACCTTCTGGTCTGCAACCTCCTCAATTTTGTAACACTTCAATCCAAGTGCGCCCTCCCAATAAGGAATCGCCTCATCAAGGCTCTTAACTGCGATGCCGAGATGCTCAATGTGAGATACTTTCATAGTTTTGTTGTTTTATTTGGTTAAAGAAAAATTGTTATTTGTTCCTGTTTTCGGGCATACACCCACACAATCTTTGCAAAGTTACTATTTTCTTTGAAAATAAACAACTATTTAGACAAATCTTTTTGCGATGGCGAAATAATCAACATTTCCGTTCGCCAATAGAGATTTTTCACTATCTTTGTAATTGATTGGAGGTTTTATTGTATTTTGAGTAAAGCACAACAGATATGGCATACACTAAAATAGAGCATTTCGAGCGTGGCGAGTACCGAGATATGCACCACGATAGCGCACTATCGGTTACGGACGGCGTTGCCGACCAGCCGATTGTAAATCCCTACTTCGTAAAGAAGCGCAGACGCAAACTCACAACCGATGAGTTTGTCGAGGGTATCTTGGCGGGAAATATCACGATTCTCTCGCAGGCTATAACGCTGATCGAGAGCAACAACCCCGACAACTATGCCCAGGCGCAGGAGATTATCGAGCGCTGCTTGCCGTATGCCGGTAAGTCGGTGCGCATCGGTATTACGGGCGTTCCTGGCGCAGGAAAATCGACTTGGATTGAGGCGGTGGGAAATATGGTTACATCGTTACATCACAAGTTGGCAGTCTTGGCTATTGACCCATCGTCAGAGCGCAGTGGAGGCTCGATTTTGGGAGATAAAACCCGTATGGAAACAATATGCCACAACCCCGACATCTTCATCCGCCCTTCGCCATCGGCAGGCTCGCTTGGAGGTGTGGCACGCAAGACTCGTGAAACGGTAGTATTGTGCGAGGCGGCAGGCTTCGATGTTATTTTCATCGAAACCGTAGGTGTCGGTCAGTCCGAAACTGCCGTTCATTCGATGGTCGATATGTTCCTACTGTTGCAGATTTCGGGTGCAGGAGATGAGTTGCAGGGTATCAAGCGAGGAATTATGGAGATGGCGGATTTGATGGTTATCACCAAGGCAGATGGCGAAAATAAGGTCAAAGCCGAGGTTGCTCGTCGTCAATTCCAGAATGCGCTCCACCTCTTCCCTACCCCAGCAAGCGATTGGAAAGCAAAGGTTTACACCTGCTCTTCGCTCGAAGGTGTCGGTTTGGAGGAGATTTGGAAGGGCGTAGAGGAGTATATCGAGCATATCAAGGCAAATGGCTACTTCCAGCACCACCGCAACGAGCAGAACAAGTATTGGATGTACGAGAGCATCAACGAAACGCTCAAAAGCCACTTCTACCTCAACCCAGAGATTGAGGAGCGCATTACGGATGTGGAGCAGAGAGTTCTCGATGCGAAGTTGAGTTCGTTTATCGCAGCGAAAGAGTTATTGGACATTTATTTTAAGAAATAAATGCCAAATTGAGAATTGAGAATTAAGAATTGAGAATTATATGTTAAAGATTGTAGTTCTTACGGGGGCTGGAATTAGTGCCGATAGTGGTATTCCGACCTACCGCAGTAGCGATGGGCTGTGGGCAAACTATAAGATTGAGGAGGTTTGTACGCCAGAGGCTTTGGCAAATGATAGAGCAAAGGTCATCAACTTCTACAATATGCGTCGCAAGGAGATGGCTGGCAAACAACCAAATGCAGGCCATAAGGCGTTAGCAGAGTTGGAGAGGTATTTTGATGTAGAGATTATTACGCAGAATATCGACAATCTGCACGAACTTGCCGGTTCGACAAAAATCACCCACCTCCACGGCGAACTCACCAAGTTGCGCAACGATGCAAGCGACTACATTGTAGACATTGGTTTGCGAGAGCAGATGCTCGACGAAACGGCTCCCGATGGCTCGTTGTTGCGCCCGCACATCGTATTCTTTGGCGAGGCGGTACCAATGTTCGACAAGGCGAGAGAATTGGTCAAGGAGGCGGATATGCTGATTATCGTGGGCACTTCGTTGGCGGTCTACCCTGCCGCTTCGTTGGTGGGTTGGGTAAAGAACAACGATGTACCAATTTATGTTGTGGACCCCTCAACGCCGAAGATTCCATTCCTCCGCAACCGCATCTTCCACAAGAAGGAGCGTGCAGCAGTCGGCTTACCAAAGTTAGTGGCACAACTGAAAGAGTTTACAGAAATCAAAAAATTATAATAGTATGAAGTATGCAATTATTTCGACCGAGAAGGGCGATATGAAGGTGGAACTCTACGAGAAGGAGACTCCTATCACAGTAGAAAATTTTGTTAAGTTGGCAGAGTCACGCTTCTATGACGGTTTGACCTTCCACCGAGTAATTCCCGAATTTGTAATTCAGGGCGGTTGCCCTATCGGCAATGGTGCAGGTGGTCCGGGTTGGACAATCAAGTGCGAGACCGATGCCGAGCGTCAGTACCACGACCGTGGTGTCCTCTCAATGGCTCACCGAGGCAAGGACACCGGTGGCTCGCAGTTCTTCATCTGCCACAACCGCCGCAATACCCAGCACCTCGACGGCGTTCACACCTGCTTCGGCAAGGTTGTCGAGGGCGAGGATGTGATTGATGACATTCGCCCTGGCGATTTAATCTTCTCGATAACAATTACCGAAGAGTAAATCTAAACGCAATAAAGGCTCCGAATTTCGGAGCCTTTATTTTTTAATGAGTAAATACCTTTCCAAATTGTTTTTCCCTGTTCTCGTAGGCAAGGCGTGAAGTTGTCGGATACTTCAACTTGTCGAACTCGGCAACAGCATTGCGGATATCGGTCAGAAGCATATCTGCCATATCTCGTGTAAGTCCCTGACGAACAACCACACGCATAACGACCAAGTCCTCGATATTCTTCGGCATAGTATAGGCAGGAATCATCCAGCCGCTCTGCTGCAACACCGCCTGCAAATCGTAGAGAGTCCACTTTGCGGTCTTGTCGTACTCTGGGTTCATATACCAGATAAAGAGAGGATTATCCAACTTGTCAACATAGTTCTTGAAACACTTCATCTTTCCAATCTGCTCGTGGCAATAGCAGGCAATATCCATAGACTCCTGCTGAATGCGCTTGTAGCCCTCAAATCCGTAGCGGATAAAGTTGTAGTACTGACCGAGAATCTGCGCCGCAGGGCGAGAGAAGTTAAGGCCGACCTGTGTAATGTTTGCACCGAGGTAGTTCACGCTGAATGCCATCTCCTCAGGAAGGCACTTCTTATCACGCCATACAACCCAGCCCAATCCCGGATATACCAAGCCATACTTGTGGCCCGAAGTCGAAATCGAATAGACCCACTTCAAGCGGAAATCCCACTTAAATTCAGGCTTCAAGAATGGCAAAATAAAGCCTCCCGAAGCAGCATCCACGTGAATAGCGACCTCATAGCCGGTCTTCTTATTGAAGGCGTCGAGTTCCTTATCAAGAGCCTCGATATCATCGTTTAGGCCTGTCCAGGTAACACCCGCAATCGGCACTACGCAGATAGTGTTCTCGTCGCACATCGACACAGCCTTCTTTGGATCGAGCGAAGGACATTCGAGCGAGAGAGGGACCTCACGCATCTCCACACCCCATAGTTGAGCAAACTTCTCCCAAACAACCTGATATGCCGAACTTAAAACGATATTCGGTTTATCGCACGACTTTCCCTCCTTCTTTCTTCGAGCCTTCCAGCGCAAGAGTGCTGCTACACCTCCGAGCATACACGCCTCCGACGAGCCGATACCGAGCGCACCCGCCTTCCACTCCGCCTTTTCGGGCGAGTTCCAAAGGTTAGCAATGATGTTGATACAACGACCACACATCACCGCCACACGAGGATACTCCGTCTCGTCAATGTAGTTGATGTTAATAGCCTCGTTCATCAACTTTGTGGCATATTCGTCCATATAGGTCGTTACGAAAGTTGCCAAGTTCAAGCGAGGTTGAGTCTGCGGATAAGTTTCGTCCTTAACCATCTTATACGCCACCTCAGGCGATGTAGGATGTTGTGGAATAACCTCGGTTGGAGCAGCCATAAGGCGGCCATCATCACAGGTGCAGTGAGCATCGTGAGTTGTGCAAGTTTTTTCTTTTTTCATATTGTAAAATTTTAAGGTTTGAACATCACCTCCTTTCTCTCGCACAAATCATACCATAAAAAATATAGCGACCAGATTTTGGTCGCTATATTGGGGACTGTTAGCCATTGGCTAAATTATTTTAGAAGTTGATAGGACTGGATAGGATTTGATAGGATTTGATAGGAATTTCCCTATATTATTGAGCCTATGTGAGCATTTTGGCGACAGACGACTTGTGCAAAAAGAACTCATAAGAGCCTTTCATACCTCAAAAATCGTAAATTATGAGATTATTTTTGTGCAAGGCAAGGCGACAAAAGCGCAGCATAGTGAGCCTATGTGAGCATTTTGGCGACAGACGACTCGTGCAAAAAGA
>JAGCLL010000066.1 GCA_017647025.1 Alistipes sp.
AACTATTAGTCGTGGCACAGCATCACGAGGCACTACCGTTGTTGGCAACGGAAACCTCTTGATGGCGTATGAGCATGTGGCACACGACGATGTTGTGGGTAGCCACTGTGTAATTGCAAACCGTGTATCGCTTGCGGGCGAGGTTGAGGTTGGCGATTGGGTGGTTATTGGCGGCCACTCGGCAGTACACCAATGGTGTAAAATTGGCGACCACTGTATGATTCAGGGCGGTTCGTTGGTGCGTCAGGATGTTCCACCATTTGTCACTATGCGCGAAACAGGCTCATATGCAGGTATCAACAAGTTGGGCTTGCAGCGTCGTGGCTTCACTTCTGAGCAGTTGGAGGCTATTCACAACGCTTATCGCATTATTTTCCAGAGTGATTTGAACTTCTCGAACGCTTGCAACGAGGTGGAGAATACTCTTCCGCAGTCGCCAGAGCGTGATTATATTTTGGAGTTTGTACGAGCATCGCTCGGTGGTCGTGGCGTGATTAAGAAGTATGGCAGATAAAAACCTTTCATAATGAAGAGAATTTTCCTATTTGTATTGGCAATTTGCGGAGTCTATTCCGCACAGGCGATAAAGATTATTCACGGCCCATATTTGCAGGCTGTGGGTGAAACCGAGGCAACAATCGTTTGGATTACAGATGTTGAGGCTATGTCGTGGGTGGAATTAGCCCCTGCCGATGGTACTCACTTCTATCAGAATGAGCATCCGAGGTTCTACGAAACATACCTCGGTAAACGAGTTATAGGTAGGTTGCACAAGGTGAAGATTACAGGCTTGGAGCCAGGCAAAAAGTATCGTTATGCGGTGGCATCGAAGGAGGTGATTGCTACGAAGCATCATCATATCCACTTTGGTAATGTGGCTGCGACAAATGTGTTCAGAAAAGGGGCAAACTATATCTCAACACTCAATCCATCGAAGGACTCTTTTGGATTTACTGTGTTGAATGATATTCACTCCAAGCAGGAGCGTTTGGAGGCGTTACTCAACTGCTACGAGAAAGGTAGGACCGATATGGTCTTCTACAATGGCGATATGGTAACCGTAGTTCCTGACGAGAAAACACTCTTTGAGGGCTTTGTGGATGCGTCGGTTAGGCGATTTGCCAAGGATGTGCCATTCTACTTGGTTAGAGGTAATCACGAAACTCGTGGATTGTTTGCGACCAGTTATTTGAACTACTTCCCAACATTGACCAATAAGCCCTACTTCACATTGAAGCACGGCGATGTATTCTTCATTGTTCTTGATGGTGGTGAGGATAAGCCAGATAACCACCTCGAATACTACGAAACTGCGTGTTATGACGAGTATCGCAAGCAGGAGGCGGAGTGGCTTAAAAAGGTGGTCGAGAGCGAGGAGTGCAAGAGTGCGAAGTATCGTATTGTGTTGATGCATATGCCTCCTATCGGTGGAAAGCATATGTGGCACGGACCAAAGCACGCTGGTGAGTGTTTCTTCCCAATTCTCAACGAGGCGAATATCGCAGTTATGTTGAGTGCTCACACTCACCGCTACTCATACCACGCTCCACTCGATGGCACAGATGCTAAATTCCCAATCTTGGTGAATAGTAACAAATGTGCGTTGAAGGCTTATGTAAATGGTGAGGGAATAAAGATTGAGGTTATTGATGAGGCAGGTGCAGTGCAGCACACTCACTCGTTCAAATAAACTTTATACCCTATATTATATAGTAAGCCCCGAAGGTGTGAAACTTTCGGGGCTTACTATTTGGATATGTGTAGTGGTTTACACTATCGAATCTGTGCGCCGTGCTTATGCTTGAATGCCGACTGCAATGCCGACATTGTGCGCTCGATAGTCTTGTCGTTGAGGGTTTGGTTCTTGTCCTCCAAGATGAACGACAATGCGTATGACTTCTTACCCTCTGGCAACTTGTCGCCCTCGTAAACATCGAACAATGAAACGCTCTTCAACAACTTCTTCTCAGTTGCAAAGGCTGTTGCACGCAACTGCGAGAACGATACTCCCTTGTCTACGAGCAGCGCCAAATCACGCTTAACCTCTGGGTATTTCGACAACTCCACAGCCGAAACCTTATGCTTGCGAGTAGCCTTCAATAACATATCGAAGTCAATCTCTGCGAAGAATACATCTTGTTTGAGGTCGAAAGCCTTGCAAATTTTGGCGTTCACCTGTCCCATCTGCACAAATGGCTTGTTGTTTACATACAACTCCACTGCATCGCCAAACAGATCGCTTTCGAGCGACTCGGTGCGCAAGGCGTAGATGTCCAAACCGAAACGACGGAGCAACAACTCAACCTGAGCGCGCAATGTGTAGAACGAAGCCTGCTCTGCCTTTGCGTTCCACGACTGCGGAGTAGCCAAACCCGTTACTGCGATAGCCAAGCGGTAGTTCTCCGAGTATGAAGCGAGTGGAGCAACCTCCTCGCCCTCTTTTGGCTCTACCTTATTGTAGAAGTAGCAGTTTCCGAACTCGTAAATCTTCAAATCGCCATTGCGGTGGTTTGCGTTGAGTTGTACAGCCTCCATTGTGTTGAACAACAAAGTCTGACGCATAACGCCCAAATCAGCCGAGAGTGGGTTCATAATCTTTACGCACTTCTCAACTGGGTACGACTGCAAGCCTTCGTAATAAGCGGTCTTGGTGAGCGAGTTTGACATAATCTCGGTGTAGCCACGCGCTGTGAGCATATCGGCTACGAGGTTGGTCAAACGAGTCTTATCAGGCTTCTGAACATACGATAGGGTAGAGTTTACCTTCTCCGACACCTCTACATTGTTGTAGCCATAGATGCGCAAAATATCCTCGATAAGGTCCGCCTCACGCTGAACATCTACACGGTATGCAGGTACGGCAACGCTCCATACATCGCCCTCCTCCTTCTCGATTTTAACTTCCAAAGCATCGATGATTGTGCGGAAGGTCTCGGTTGGAATATCCTTACCGATAAGTGACTTTGCACGAGCAATCGAGAAATCGAAACGGAACGGAGCAACTGGCTCAGGGTTTGAGTCGAAGATGTTGCTTGCGATAGTACCGCCTGCCAACTCCTTGAAGAGGAGTGCAGCACGCTTCAATGCGTAAATCTGAATGTTAGGGTCAATACCACGCTCGAAACGGAACGACGAATCGGTGTTCAAACCGAAACGCTTTGCAGTCTTACGCACCGATACAGGGTTGAAGTATGCTGACTCGATGAAGATGTCGGTTGTGGTGTCGCTAACACCTGAATCCAAACCACCATAAACACCTGCGATGCACATTGGGCGCTCTGCCGAGCAGATCATCAAATCATCAGCCGTGAGTTTGCGCTCTACGCCGTCGAGCGTAATGAATGGAGTTCCCTCGGCACAGTTCTTAACCACAATTTTGTTGCCCTCAATCTTCGCCATATCGAATGCGTGGAGTGGCTGACCGAGTTCAAAGAGAACATAGTTGGTAATATCCACCAAGTTATTCTTTGGATTGATACCCGCAGCACGCAACGAGTTCTGCATCCACTCTGGCGATGGAGCAATCTTGCAGCCTGTAACTGCTACACCTGTATAGTGAGGGCAAGCGGTGGTATTCTCCACCTCTACCTCAATCTTTGCGTTGTTGTTCTCTACGGCGAAAGCCTCTACGCTTGGAAGGTTGAGTTTTGCATCTACGCCCTGAGCACGAAGATATGCAACCAAGTCACGAGCAACTCCGATGTGAGATGCTGCGTCGATACGGTTTGGAGTCAAACCCACCTCAATAAGGTAGTCATCGGTGATGTTGTAGTACTCCTTTGCCGAAGTGCCCACAACTGCGTCGGCTGGCAACTCGATGATTCCTGCGTGTGATGAGCCGATGCCCAACTCGTCCTCGGCACACAACATACCGAGCGACTCTACGCCACGAATCTTCGAGCGCTTAATCTTGAACTCCTCGTCGCCTCCATCGGGGTAGAGTACTGCGCCAACCGTAGCACACATAACCTTCAAGCCCTGACGGCAGTTTGCTGCACCGCAGACAATCTGCAATGGAGCCTCGCCACCAACATCAACGGTGGTGATGTGTAAGTGGTCAGAGTCTGGGTGGTCTTCGCAGGTCAAAACCTCGCCAACCACAACACCAGCCAAGCCGCCACGAATGGTCTCAATCTTCTCGAAGCCCTCGACCTCTAAGCCAATATCAGTCAAAACTGTTGCTACCTCCTCTGCTGTGAGGGTAGTATCCACATAGTTCTTTAACCAATTAAATGAAATGTTCATATCGTATATATTTATCGTATTTGCTTGCTAAAAGTCAATTATCTCGCAAATGTACGCAATTTAATTGTAAATTAAAAATTTTTGGTATTGATAGATGGTCGGAATAAAAAAGATTGAATATCTCAAATTCCCACTTCATCGCTCAAAAATGGCGTTTCGACCTTATGTATGGGCGATTGACATAGCGCAAAGGGCGTTCAAATGGTCGTTTTTGTAAATTTGCATTATAATTCGTGCAAACTAATTAATTTACTATGAATAAGTTTTTACAATCGATTTTACTGCTATTGATATTGACTCCGTTGGTGGCGTCTGCAAAGATAGATATGTCCGAGCAGATTGGAATTAATGGAACAATTAAGGATGAAGCGGGCGAGGTTATCGTAGGTGCGGCAATTTTCGTAAAGGAGAATAGTACGATTGGTACGGTGATAGATGAGCGAGGAATATATTCGCTCCAAGTACCTGTTGGTGCAACCCTTACTGCTTCGTTCTTGGGATTTGAAACACTCGAACGAAAGGTTGTTAAGGGTGTTCAACACTACGACTTTATACTCAAAGAAGAGAGCCAAAAACTTGATGAGGTCATAATCATTGGCTATGGAGAGGTTAAAAAGAGCGATCTCACAGGCTCTATCTCTACCATTGGAGCACGCAACTTCGGTGATCAACCCGTAAAAAATGTATCGGAAATTTTGCAAGGTCGAACTTCGGGTGTAGAGGTTACGAGCGTAAGCGGTATGCCTGGTGCTGCGGCAAAAGTGCGTATTCGTGGTACAACCTCCATAAACAAGAGTAGCGACCCATTATATGTTATTGATGGTATTATTTCGTCGAGTGGTTTAGATGGCTTAAATCCTCAGGATATTCAATCAATGGAGGTGCTCAAAGATGCCTCTTCGACTGCGGTGTATGGCTCACGAGGTGCGAATGGCGTAGTTATCGTTACCACAAAAGGTGGTGAGCGGGGTAGAGCGCGTGTGTGGTTCGATTCTAAGGTGGGCGTATCGGAGGTGCGCAAGAACTACAACCTCCTCTCTCCTTATGAGTATGCTTTGGCATTGAACGATATTCGTGGTGCAGGCACAATCTCTGATGTAGATGTTGCGGCATACCGCACGGGTGAGAAGGGTGTCGATTGGGTTGATTTGATGACTCGTACAGCCATAACTCAAAACTATAATCTCGGTATTTCGGGCGGAGCAAAGCGTGTTCGCTACCTCATTTCGGGAAATATGCTCGACCAAGAGGCTGTAACCATCAATTCGAAGTATATGCGTTATGGTATTCGTGCCAATATCGATGCCGATGTAAGGCGTTGGCTCTCGGTGTCAGCAAAGATGAATGGCTCGGTACTGCATCAAAAGAATGGCGCACCCAATTGGTTCCATGTATTAAACTTCTCGCCTACAATGGAGTTGCGAGATCCCGTTACAGGTATCTATAATAACGATCCTTATAATATCGGTACCGGAAATAACCCTTATGGTGCAATGACAGAGTGTTATAGCGATTCGTATAGTTATAACCTCAATGCCAATATGCGCCTTTTGTTCAAGATTGTAAAAGGACTAACCCTATCAGTGCAGGGTGGTTACGACTACAACCATTCGCCATCGTACACCTTTGCATCAAGCAAAGTTGCGGCAGGTGCTACAAGTTCGATGTCGAACTCTTCGGCAATGCACCGCTATTGGCAGAATACCAATAATTTGGCATATAGTGGCACATTCAGCGGACACACCATATCGGCAAATGCCGTATGGGAGATGAGTGGCGTAATTGACACCTCGCTGTCGATTAGCGGTACGGGTTTGAACAACGAGAGCGTGGGTTATTGGGATGTGGGAAATGCTACGGTTCGTAGCGAGAGCAACGGTTATACCGAGTCTTCGCTTATGTCGGGCATTGTGCGACTCAACTACGACTACAAGAAGCGATACTTTGTAACGGCAGCATTTCGTGCTGATGGCTCCTCGAAATTCCAGAAGGGTAACCGTTGGGGATTTTTCCCTTCTGCTGCTGTGGCTTGGGATATTGCCAAGGAGAACTTTATGCGTAACCAGAATGTTGTTGAGCACCTAAAACTTCGAGCAAGTTACGGCGTTACGGGAAATGAGGGTATATCTGCATATAGTACACTCGGAATGTTGTCGGCAACCTCCTACGGTTGGGGAACATCTACCGGTTATACGGGCTATTGGGGCAACACCTTCGCAACGCCAAACCTCACCTGGGAGAAGACTACGCAGTATGATGTTGGATTAGACTTTACCATTGCTGGCGTAAACTTATCGTTCGATTGGTTTAAGAAAAATACCACCGATTTGCTCTTCCAAAAGCAGGTGCCACACTACAATGGTGGAGGTACTTTCTGGGTAAATCAGGGCGCTTTGACGAATGAGGGATTTGAACTTTCGCTCAACACCTTTGTTGTTGATAGGGCGGTTAAGTGGGAAACATCGGTTAATGCTACCTATATCAAAAATCAGGTGGTGGATTTGGCGGGTAATGACTTTGTGCTGACTGCCAATTATAGCGACTTGGGCGGTCCTATGCAGATTATGAAAAAGGGCTATCCTCTTGGCTCGTTCTATGTCTATGATTGGGTTGGCTTTAATGATAAGGGCGCAAATCTCTATCGTAAGGCCGATGGCTCACTCACAACAACACCAACTTCGGCAGACCTTATTGCCAAGGGACAAGCATCTCCAAAATGGACTCTCGGTTGGAATAATACTGTGTCGTGGCGAGGACTCTCGCTGAATGTCTTCTTCAATGGAGCATTTGGTATGGATAGATTGAATATAAGCCATTTTACCACCGCCTCGATGAGTGGTGTGTCGCGCTTTATAACGCTGCGAGATGCCTACTTCCAAGGCTGGGATTATGTGGAGGATAAGAGCAAGGCGAAGTATCCAAGCATCTCTAATACCGACAATAAGAGTTATGCAAACTCGGACTTTTGGTTGGAGGATGCATCGTTCTTCAAGTTGAAGAATGTAACCCTGTCCTATATGATACCTCGCTATGTAACTCGCTTTGCCGAGATACATCTCTCGGTAAGTGCGCAAGATATCTTTACTATAACCAAATATAAAGGTATGGACCCGGAGGTATATAGCGGATATGACGGTTTGGACTATGGGGCATATCCTGTACCACGAACATTCACTTTTGGCTTGAAACTCGTATTCTAAAACGGATAATACTATGAAAAAGATACTATATACATTGTTTATTGGCTTGCTTACATTAACCTCTTGTACCGACTTTTTAGAGGAGAATGCCTACGGCAAGCAGTCGAGTGAGAACTTCTTTTCGCAAAAAGAGGATTTGGCAGCGTCGTTGAATGCACTCTATTCGGTAGTTGCAACATCGCAGCAGGAGAATGACTTTGTTGGTACTAATTTCTTGGCGGGCGATGATATTACCACTCATCCCGCAAGTAATAAACAACCACTGCGTGAGCACGACCAATACTGTGTGACGGATAACAATTCGTGGATGGTGAATTTGTGGGAACAGCGCTTTAAGGTTATTAAGGCTGCGAATTTTATTATCAATAACGCCTATCGTACACCCGATGTATCAAAGGAGGCTATTGTCGAGGCGGTGGCGCAGGCCCATTTTTGGCGTGCCTACTCGTTGTTCTATCTCGTTACAACCTGGGGCGAGGTGCCGGTGATGTTGAAGGAGGAGATTAACTACAATGCCAAGGTGTGGTCGGTGGAGGAGATCTATACGCAGATTGTTGCCGATTTGAAGATTGCCGAGGATGGATGCCCTATAACCTATAACAGTGCGCCATATCATAATGGTAGCGTGAATGTGGCGGTATCGAAACCTGCTGTAAAGGCGGCAATGGCTTATGTATATATGTGTATGGCAGGTTGGCCTTTGAATAAAGGCGTCGAGTACTACGCCCTTGCTGCCTCTAAGGCCAAGGAGGTGATTGATAATGTGGATTTGAAGACCTATGACTATCGCCTACTTGACGACTATGCGGATGTCTATTCGGTGGAGTATACGCAGAAGAATCCGGAACTCCTTCTCGGTATCTATTACCACCGAGATAGGGCTCCGCAGATGACACCGCTGACAGATCTCTTGCTCGATATGAAAATAGGAGGTTGGGGCGATACGCATGGTGAGATAAAGTTTTGGAAGGAGTTCCCCGAAGGTCCTCGCAAGGAGGCAACCTATCTTCCTAAAATTCTGCTTGCCGATGATGTACTTCACGATTGGTGGTACGATAATGGCGGTACTCGTGAAGTTGTTGCACCCGTATTTAATAAATCCTCTGAGTCTGCAAATCGTGGAGAAGAGTTCGATTACACATCGGCATTAGCCCCACCGCAGTTCGGACAAAAGACTATTCAGGTTATTCGCCTTTCGGAGGTCTATTGTTGGTATGCCGAGGCTTCGGCTCGTGCCGGTGAAGTTACAAGTATGGCTGTCGATGTTCTGAACCGTGTGCGTAATCGTGCCGATGGTGCTACTACAAACCTCTACTCAATGGCTATGTCGGCTGAGGAGATTGCCGAAGCAGCATACAACGAGCACGGCTGGGAGATGGCAGGCTACTATTGGTGTGGCTTTGCTCCACGAGCAAGAGATATGTTCCGTATGAATAGGGTGAAGAATCACTTCGAGTATCGCAAGAGTAACCCTATGATTGAGGTTGCTCCCGGTGTTTTACGCAATGAGACTCTCTCTGTTACGGGGGAGTGGGACGATAGCAAGATGTATTGCCCTTATCCATATACGGATACTACCTACAACCCAGGACTTGTAAAATAAAATAATGATGCAAAAATCGTCGATTTTTGCATCATTGCCCTAAAAAAAAGAGGAGAAATTTCTCCTCTCTTTTTTTACTTTTTCTTGCCGAAGAGTTTATCCATAACGATAGCAATTGCACCGTCGCCCGAAACATTGCAAGCAGGGCCATAACCATCGAGTGCAAGGTAGATTGCCATCAAGAGTGCAGTCATCTCTGCCGAGAAGCCCAAAATGGTGCCGAGCAAACCAACCGATGCCATCAATACGCCACCCATAACGCCTGGCGACGACACGGCAGCAATAGCCTGCATCAAAGCGAAATTGATGAACAATGCCAACGGAATATCCACGCCAAACATATAGGCAACAGCCACCGAAGTAGTAACCAACTTAATGGTTGAACCGCACATGTGCGTATTCGAGCAGATAGGAATAACAAAGTTTGCCATATCCTCGCTCACGCCACTTTTGAGGGCACATTTTGTGGTTACAGGGATAACCGCAGCCGACGAGCAAATAGAGAAGCCTGTGAGGTATGCAGGAAGGATATTGTAGATAAGACGCAATGGATTTTTACGCGAGATAAGACCTGCAATAAGGTACTGCAAAATGAGGTAGAGAATCGATAATACAACACCAGTGCCGATAACCTTTGCTCCGGTGCCGAGTACGATGTCGATAACGCCCTTTGCCGACATCTCACAAATCATTGTGAAGATGTAGATTGGCAACAACGGAATGATTGCACTCTCGATAAACCACTTTACAATCTCTCCAAACTCCTCGAACCAACCCTTTACGGAGTCGGCTTTGAGAAAGATGCAACCCAAACCGATAACGAACGAAAGAACAATGGCTGTCATCATATCGCATACAGGCGGTATTTTGAGTGTAAAGAATGGTGCGAACTCCTTCTCGGAGAGGGCCTCAGGCGAGAGTTCTCCCACCGAGAGAATGTGTGGGAAGAACTCCGTAGCACAAGTATAGGAGAACAATGCTCCACCTACTGTTGAGATGTAGGATACCGCAATCACGAAGAGGAGCATCTTGCCTGCGCCTTTACCCAAATTTGCAACAGCAGGAGTTACGAGTCCCAACACCAATAATGGTACCGAGAATTTCAGGAGTTGCGCAAACAGGAGATTGAAAGTCTTGAAGATGCGAATAAATACATCGGGCAAGAACAAGCCGAGTACTGCACCCAAGGCGATGGCGATTACCACCCTCGGAAAGAGTCCGAGTTTAATCTTTTTTGACTGCATAATTTATTCTGTTTTAGGTTTATTATTTCGAACCTATATATAGGAAAATCATTCCGATAAGTATCAATAACAAGTCAAGTGCCTTGGCTCGGAGGTTGCGTTCGCCAAATACCAATGCACCGCAAGTGAATGATACCAAAACCGACGAGCGACGAATCATCGACACTACGGCAATCATCGCTGCACTATCACGCAGGGCGTAGAGATATGCCATATCGGCAGTTGTAAGCAGTATCGAAATCATCGGTATAGCCCACGACCAGTGAAACCTCTGTTCGTTGCGCTTAGGTAACCACAATATCGCAACGATAATAGACATAAGCACAAACTGATACAAGGTGTACCAACTCTGCACGAATACGGGGTTGAGCGAGAACATAATATGTCGGTCGTACAAACCGCAACACGCTCCAATCACAGCCGCTGCTGCCACGCACAATATCCAGCGATTATTCGTAAAGTTTATGCCCTCCTTCTTGCTCGAACGGCTCAATAGATATAGCGAGGCTATGGCAAGCACAACTCCCACCCACTGATAACCATTTAACCTCTCGCCGAAGATAAGCATTGCTCCAACGAGTGTCATAACTGGGCGTGTAGCGTTAATAGGACCTACGATTGTGATAGGCAAGTGCTTGATGCCAAAGTATCCGAAAATCCACGACGACAGCACCATTATCGCTTTGATAAAGACCATTGCGTGGTCGTGCCACGAGCCTTGCACCGTAGCGAGAATTGTGCCATTTAGCCAACCATTTCCAACGATTGAGTCGAGTAGTGCGGGGGCGAATATAATGGTTGAGAATAGGGTGTTGAGCCACAATACAGGAAGCACTGCATTCTCTCGCAATGAGCGTTTCTTTGCCACATCGTAGAGGCCAAGCATCAAGGCCGAGAGAAATGCTAACGACACCCACATACTATCCGAAAATTAGGATATTTGCTATAACGAATGCCGCCAAGGTTAAACTTGCCAAGCCGTTCAAAGTGCCAAAGGCGATGCCGATAGAACGCTGCTTTTTCGGAGTTACGAGGATATGCTCTGCTACCAGAATGGCGGTAAAGAGCGCCACTCCGCACCATAATACCCAACTCTGTGGAAGATTCAAAGCAAAGCCTACGAGTGCCACTACGCTTACGCAGTGAAGCGCAATGCTAATGTAGAGCGAAGTTGCCACCGAGAAGCGTGAAGGTATGGAGTGTAAACCTCGTTTGCGGTCAAACTCTGCATCCTGCAATGCGTAGATAATGTCGAAACCTCCGCACCAAGTCAATACCAACAACGATAGCAGACATACCTCCCAGGTGAGCGTTCCCGTAACGGCAATAAATGCTCCCGCAGGGGCTATCGCAAGCGAAAGTCCGAGTACGATATGGGCAAGTGCTGTAAATCGTTTGCAGTAACTGTAAAACATAATTACAGCCAACGCAACGGGTGAGAGAATTGCTGTAAGCAGATTTATGGTGCAGGCGGTAGCCATAAACAATATGGCGTTCACCACCACAAATATCATCGCATTGCGAGGTGAGATTTTACCAGCAGGTATCTCTCGATTGGCGGTGCGAGGATTTGCTGCATCTATATCTCGGTCAGCCCAACGATTAAAACCCATAGCCACATTGCGAGCAAAGACCATACACAAGAGAACTTGCAATAGCAACCACCACGAAAACTCCGCCTCGGTGCTCCACAAAGCGTATGTGAAAGCCATCAGTGCAAATGGCATTGCAAATATCGTGTGAGCAAACTTAACTAACGAAATGTACCTCTTCATCCTTCTCTATTTTTGATACTCCACTCTTCGCCTCCGAAGTCTTGCAACCTCCGAGGTGCATAACCTTCAACTGCTTTGCAAACTCCTCTGCCGAGAGTGAAGTCTTGACCTTTATTGTGCGAGATGCTCCTGGCAAAAGGTCGAAATAGTTATCCTCGAAATGGTTGTCGATGCCCTCTACCGCAAGGTAAACCGCACGAGCAAAGTTGTCCGACGAAACCGTAACTGCAACTCCCTCCCCGCACTTTTCAACCTTGGTTGTGATATTGCAAACAGGGAAGTTGAGTGCGCCCTGCTTTACGAAGTAGTTGTTGTTGGTGTAGCACTTATCTCCCACTTTAAGCGAAGAAACGATAACAAGGTTCTCCGCCTTTTCGCCTGCCAACATTGCATCAGTCGCTTCGTCGAGCATTATGGTCGAGGTGTTTGCTGGCACGACCATACTCTTGCAGTAAGACTTTACGACCTTCCCCGTAAGAGTCATAACCTCTACCTTAAACTCCGCTTTGGTATTACTCTGATTGTCTGATACTACATATACACGCACTCGACCATCGCTCTGATATGCCGAGAGAAGGTACTTATCGAAGAAGTAACGAGCAAAGTAGTGCTGCGCTTTCCAGCGACCGTAGTAGTCACGGCTCGACCACGAAGCCACCGGCCAACAGTCATTGTGTTGCCAATAGAGTGAGCCTTGGCAGAATGGCATATCTCGACGATGTGCCTCTACGGCTATTTTTATAGCGTCGCCCTGCATAACTTGTCCCATATAGAGGAACTTCTCGAAGTCGTTCTGCGGCCAATACTCCTTGGCGAGGTAATCGCTTATCTTGGAGTTTGCGCTACGGCCACCACGCTGGTGCGACATCATAACCTCCGAATGGATGTTCCAATCCTCTGGGTTAGGAGCATAGCACTTCACCGAGCCCAACTCTGGGAACGACTGAAATCCATACTCCGACATAAAGCGTGAACGAGTGGTGTTGTAGCGCTCGAATGGATGGCGATGCCCCCAAACGCCCCAATAGTGGTAGTCGCCCATACCCTTTGCTGTGCCAGCCTCAATGTCCTTGCCTACCCACGGCGACATTGGGTGGTAGTAGCGCATAGGATCATACTTTGCGCACACCTCTGGCAGAAGTTCGTAGTATTGATAGTCAAACTGCGCTTTCTGAATGTCGTAGTATCGCATATCAATCCCCTTCTTCTTGAAACTGCTCTTGCAGGCGAGAAGGGTATCGTAACACTCATTATTACCGCACCACAATGCAATACAACCGTAGTTGCGAAGGCGCTTGATATTGTCAATAGCCTCTTGGCGGATATTCTCTGCCATCTCGCCCTCACAAGGGTAGAGTGCGCAGGCAAACATAAAGTCCTGCCATACCAACAAGCCGTTCTTTTCGCACTCCTCGTAGAACTTCTCGTTCTCGTAGATGCCACCTCCCCAAACTCGGAGCATATTCATATTCACTGCTACTGCATCGGCAATAGTCTGCTCGTAGACCTTGTCGGTTACACGAGGTAGAAAAGAGTCGCAAGGGATGTAATTTGCTCCCTTGATAAAGACTCTCTTACCATTGAGTTCGAAGTAGAACGAGCGCCCATCACTATCCTCCTTGCGTATAACTTTCAACGAACGCATCGCAATATCGTGGTGGCGACTATCTGCCACAACGCCATCAACCTCCACCTCGGTGCGGAAGGCGTAGCGGTGAGCCTCACCCAAGCCATTCGACCACCAAAGTTTTGGCTTTGAAATAGTCATAGGCACGATTGCTTTATTCTCTCCTGCTTTGAGCATTGTTGAACCCTTTGCGAGCGTCTTGCCTGTATGCTCATCAATAACACGCAGTTGCGCCATAGCCTCCTTCTGCGAGAGGATTTCGAACTCTACATCAATATCCGCACGCTTCTCGGTTACACTATTTTGGTTGTAGAATAGATCGCTTATACGGAGCGTATTCCACGCTTCGAGATATACAGGTCGCCAAATGCCCGATGTTACAAGGCGAGGTCCCCAATCCCAACCATAATGGTAGCCCGCCTTGCGGCAGAAT
This sequence comes from Alistipes sp., assembly GCA_017647025.1. Classification (GTDB taxonomy): domain Bacteria; phylum Bacteroidota; class Bacteroidia; order Bacteroidales; family Rikenellaceae; genus Alistipes. Next base: position 14,128 of record JAGCLL010000066.1, read on the forward strand.
ACACTGATTTTGCGATTTAGAAGACCTCCATTTGCAGATTGGTCATTCCAACGATAGTACTGGAATGGCAGAGCCTCCCACTTTGGCATATCGACCTTTACTACCGAGTGGAAGTAGACACGCAAGGTATTCTCGCCCTCTCGAAGATATTTCTTCACATCCACTCTCCACAAACGGAACATATTGTCGGCTTTGACAAGTAGTTCGTCGTTCAGATAGACATCGGCATAGGTGTCCAAGCCTTCAAATACCAAGTCGATATGCTCCTTATTGAGAATATCCTTGGCTACTGTGAAGGTGGTGGTGTAAACCCAATCCTCCTTGTCTACCCACTGCACACCACGCTCGTTGAGTCGGAAAAATGGATCTTCGATGATGCCATTAGCCATCAAGTCGGTGTGAACTACACCCGGTACTGTCGCTGCAAACCAATTTGTGCCTCGCTGCTGCTTGAACTGCCAACCGTCGTGTAGTAGTTGTCGTTGAGGTGCTGCTATCGTTGTAGCCGAAGCAAAGAGAACAGCAAGAGAAATTAGAAGTCTTTTCATTTATTGTTATCGTTTTTCGTTCTTTACAACTCTTTTATACTCTTTGAGTATATCTTCCACATTGTGTCTGCCAAGTAGGCGTCGTATGCCTCGTGCGGAACATATATTTTGCGGTCGCTTGGATTGTACTCAAAGACATAACTATCACCCAATGTAGGTGGCTCTGTCGCCATTATAGTTACGCTATTGAGTTTTTTGCAGTTCATAAACGCCTTATCTCCAATCTCCTTTACGCCACTACCGAGCGAAACAGATGTGAGAGATGTGCAGTTGCGGAAAGCCTCCGTTCCGATAGTCGATAGGGCGTTGTCGGCGCTCAATTGCTTCAATGATACGCAATTTATGAAGGCATAGGCGTTGATGTTGCTAACACCCTCCAACTCCAATTTTGTAACCTCCTGCGAAGTTGTAGCGAAGTCATCGGTGAGATAGAGTCGAGTGGCAATCGATAGAGGGTTGGCTCTCTCGTCCTCGAAAGAGAGTTTGCACCAATCTCTATCCTCTCCCCTGAAATAGACTTTGGAGATATTTTCACACCCTTCGAAAGCCTGTCTACCGATGCTCTCGATTTTGGAGTGTAGAGTAACGGCTTGAAGCATTGTGTAGTTGTAGAATGCGTAGTCGTGAATTTTTGTAGTGCGGTTGTCGATATTTATCGTTTTGACACGAGTATCATTTACAATAAACTGCTCGGCGTAGTAGAGAGGGTTTGCCGTAGGCGAAGCGAAGTCAATCTCGCACCAGCGATATATTGACGGTATGTGCAGCGAGAAGAGATTTATGCAGTTGTCGAAAGCCCTATCTCCGCACGAGGCTAGTCCACCTCCGAGAGTTAGAGCCTCCAAATTTTTACACTCCCAGAATGCCTCCTTTTCGATGGTGTTAATAGAGCCTGGCAATGAGATATTGCGCAAGTTGTGGCAGTTGGCAAAGGCTCTCTCCTTGATAACCCTTACAGGTCCTGCAAAACGAATAATGCTGCAAAAACCCTCGTCGTATAAAATCTCTTCGATTGCCACATCGAAGCCATTTTCGTCAAGCGAGATGAGCGAGAGAGCGTCGGTTGTTGAGAACCAAATCTCGTTACTTTCAGGCGTGCCGAGCGAAGGAATTATCAATGGCGAGCCTGTGCCATAGTTTGGCTCCTCGCAAGCAATTAAACCGAATGCCAATATGGCACAAATAACTTTGAGAAACTTCATATTCGCTATGCTTTTGCCTTTCCAAAGAGTGTGGCTGATGAGCAGTCAGTAATCTCTACATCTATGTAGTCGCCTGCTCCGTAACCCTCCACACGGTTAAATACAACCATCTTATTCTGTGATGTGCGACCACAAAGTTGCTCGGCACTACGCTTCGAGCGACCTTCAATCAAGACCTCGAATACCTTGCCTACATCTCGCTTATTACCCTCCAACGAGAGGCTGTTTTGCAGTGCGATAACTTCGTTCAAACGACGAGTCTTCTCCTCCTCTGGAACATCATCCTCGAAGTGGCGAGCCGAGAAGGTGTCGGGGCGTACCGAGTATTTGAACATAAATGCCGAAGCATAACCCACCTCACGCATAAGCGACAGTGTAGCCTCGTGGTCCTCCAATGTTTCGCCACAGAAGCCCGAAATGAGGTCGGTGGTGATGGCACAATCGGGCATAGCCTTGCGGATAGCCTGCATACGCTCCAAGTACCATTCACGGGTATATTTGCGATTCATCTTTTCGAGTTGGGCGTTTGAGCCCGACTGTGCAGGAAGATGTACCGCCTTGCAGATGTTGCGGTACGAAGCCATTGTTTCGATAAGTTCGTCGCTCAAATCCTTCGGGTGCGAAGTCGCATAACGCACTCGCAACAAAGGCGAAATGTCGGCAACCTTTGCCAAAAGTTTTGGGAAATTCACCTCACCATCGGCGTAAGAATTTACATTTTGACCGAGCAGAGTTACCTCACGATAACCATTCTCGAAGAGTGTGCGAGCCTCGTTGACAATTGTTTCGTGCGAACGGCTGCGCTCACGACCACGAGTGTAAGGCACTACACAGTAGGCGCAGAAGTTGTTACAACCTCGCATAATCGAGATAAAACCACTTACGCCATTCTTGTCAAGGCGCACGGGTGCAATGTCAGCGTAGGTCTCCTCTGTGGAGAGTAGGGTGTTGATGCCCTTGCCTCCGCTCTCCGCCTCACGACAGAGTTTTGGCAAATCACGATAGGTGTCGGGACCTGCTACAATATCCACACCCGTACCACTTTCGAGCAACTCCTCTTTGAGTCGCTCCGCCATACAGCCGATAACGCCTACCAGAAGGCTTGGCTTCTTGCGACGCAGACGACGCATCTCACTCAATCTGCCCCAGATGCGTTGCTCTGCATTATCTCGCACCGAGCAGGTGTTAATCAGGATAATATCTGCCTCCTCAATCTTCTCGGTGTAGAAATATCCCTCCTTCTGCATAATCGAAACCACAATCTCGCTGTCGCCAAAGTTCATCTGACAGCCGTAGGTCTCGATAAATATCTTCTTGCCCTCTCCTGTAAGAGGTCGCAAATTTGTTAAACTCATTTTGCTCCTTTGTTAGAAAATCGTTCTGATTGGTAAATTTTGCACCTTACTTGCGTCGTAAATGCTCACATACACCCAAGTATGCTGCGCTTTTCGCCACTGCGTAACGCACAAAATTTCCTCAATCACCTCCGATTTTGAATAAATGGAAATATTTTTTAATTCTCAACTCTCAACTCTTCTACATATTTTCCAATTCGTGCTTCTCTGGCATTGGCTTGAAGCCTTCACCAAAGGTGTTGTAGGCGTTCGCTACAACCATAAACGCCTTTGGATCATACTCCTTGATGGCTCGCTGAACATTCGATAATTCGTGGCGTGGTACGACCAAGAATATCATCTCCTTCTCAGCGTTGGTATACATTCCGCTTGTCTTGATGTAGGTACCGCTACGATCCATCTCTTCGAGGATATAACGGCGGAACTCCTCGTTGTGATGCGATGTGATGATAAAGAGTATACGGTCGTATGACGCACCATCGAGCATATACGCCAGCACACGAGAGGATACATATATGGCGATGAGCGAGTAGAACGACAACTGTCAACCCTGTGCCTCGCCACCTGCAATACCAAAACCGATAACGAGCAATCCTGCCAGTACTACTACCGAGTCGGCAATCAACACACCGCTCGAAAAGGTCATCTTGCAATACTTTTGCAACATCATCGCTACGATGTCAGTACCACCCGTTGTCGCCTGCTCCTTGACTACAAGTCCAACACCCACGCCGAGCACGACTGCTCCGACTATGGTCGTTAGCATTAAGTGGTCGGACATATCGAGTATACCACCAAGAAGTTGTGATGGATCGAGTGAGCGCATCGCCTCCTCGTTGGGGTATGCAAGGCGTGTGAAGAGGTTCATTAAACCTGGTGTAAGCATTGCCGCCACTACGGTCTTTGAGCCAAAACGAGGGCCGAAAGCGATAAATGCAAGTATCAAAAGCACTATATCGAACATATAACCGAATGTTCCGACCTGAATATCAGGGAATATATTGTGTAGGACAATACCTGCACCATATACACCACCCGGAACAATGTTGTAAGGGCTTATGAATAGGACATAGCCGGCTGCCAAAAGAGCGCAACCAATGATAATCATAAACCACGACCACCACCAACGAGGTGAGGATAAGTACGATAGAATCTTCTTGTAATCCATAGCAAATATATATTTATATATTTCAACTCGCAAATATAGTAAAAAAATCCGAGAAATATAACTCATTGCAAGAAATATACATATTAGTTTGCAACTTTCTCCAAATGCGACTTTTTGAACATTTGACAAAGGTTGCGATTTTTGGAGGTTAAGAAATTTTTACTATATTTGCCACAAATACAGGTGTGAAGACAATATGGTTATAACCTACTATTGCATTGTAACTCTGTTTATTATCGCATACTTGCTTGGCTCAATTCCGAGCGCCGTATGGATTGGCAAACGCTACTACGGTGTGGATGTACGAGAGTATGGAAGCAAAAATGCGGGAACAACAAATGTACTGCGTGTACTAGGTACACGAGCCGCTATTCCTGTATTCGCAATAGACTTCTTGAAGGGCTTTGTTGCCGTTAGTATATTCTCATTATTGCGCTATGATGTAAACATTCCGTCGCAGGCGTGGATTGTGAATATGAAGATTTTAGCACTATTTGTGTCCGTTTTAGGACATATATTCCCAATCTTTGCGAATTTTAGAGGAGGTAAGGGTGTTGCCACCGTTCTTGGTGCTCTTACGGGTATCCAACCAAACATCGCACTCTTGTGCTTTGCAGTGTGGCTTGTGGTCTTTGCGGTGTGGAACTATGTGTCGCTCGCATCGATTGTAGCGGGTTGTGCATTTCCTGTGTTGGTATCGATTTTTTCGGGAAGCATCTATGCTCGACACGGTCTTGACCACACCTCCATTTCATTTCTCGTATTCTCGTTTGTGGTGGCATTGGCGCTGGTTTGGACACATCGAAAGAATGTGGGCAGACTGCTCGATGGCACCGAACCCAAAATAGATGTATGGAGTTATTTCAGCCACGAGATTGCAGAAAAATTGGGTATTGCGGAGAATAAAAAGGATGAAGAGAAATAATTTATTAGCCTAAAAATATATTAAAAGTATGTTAGACGCAAATTTAATTAAAATGTATGAGCAGTCATTTCGTGATAATCGTGAAATGTCTGCTGTAACAGATTATTTTTCGGGAGAGACCTACTCGTATTATGGCTTTGCCAAGGAGATTGCCAAGTTGCACATCCTCTTTGACGAGGCGGGTATCAAGCCAGGCGATAAAATCGCTCTTGTTGGTCGCAACACACCTCGTTGGTGTGCAGTATATATCGCCACAATCACCTATGGTGCGGTGATAGTGCCTATTATGCAGACCTTCACCTCGAACGATATTGCACACATCGTAAATCATTCGGAGAGCCGTTTGTTGTTCCTTACCGACTCATATTGGGAGGGACTCGATGAGGATTCGTTGCCGGAGGTCGAAGCGGTATTTTCGATTACCGACTACCACGCTTTGTACGAGCGTGAGGGCAATAAACTCACCAAGTTTGTGAATGCAATGACCGAGAACTACCGCAAGCGTTTCCCTAATGGCTTTACGGTAAATGATATCAAGTATGCCGATGTTCCGAACGACGCTCTTATGGTGTTGAGTTATACTTCGGGTACTACGGGCTATTCGAAGGGTGTAATGCTTACGGTGAATAACCTTACTGCAAATGTATATTACGCCGTAAACAAGATTAACAAGACTACTGGCGCACATTGGTTCCAGAAGGGACGCCGTACCTTGGCGTTCTTGCCATTGGCTCACGCCTTTGGTTGTGCATTCGACTTCCTTGCTCCGTTGGCTGCGGGTGGACATATCAACTTGCTTGGTAAGATGCCTACGCCGAAGGTATTGGTAGAGGCTATGGCAAAGGTTCAGCCAAGCATCATCTGTTCGGTGCCTCTTGTGTTGGAGAAGGTCTATCGTAAGCAGATTGCTCCAATGCTCGAAAAGGGTCCATTGAGTATCGCTATGAAGGTGCCTTTGGTGAACGAGGTTGTGCGTATGAAGATTAAGGAGAAGTTGATGGCTTCGTTTGGTGGCAACTTGGAGATGTTTATTGTTGGAGGTGCTCCAATGAATAAGGAGACCGAGGCATTCCTCAAATCTATCCGTTTCCCAATCATCGTAGGCTACGGTATGACCGAGTGTGCTCCGCTTATCTGCGTTACGCCGCAACCTGAGGAGTACAAACTTGGCTCGTGCGGTAAGTATTTGAGCGACTATCTCGATGTTAAAATTGAGTCGAATGACCCACAGCACATTCCTGGCGAGATTATGGTCAAGGGTGAGATGGTTATGCAGGGCTACTACAAGAATGCGAAGGATACCGAGGCTGTATTGGAGCCTGATGGCTGGATGCATACGGGAGATATGGGCATTATGGACACAGACGGAACAGTCTATATCAAGGGGCGTTGCAAGACTATGATTTTGACCGATACAGGTCAGAATATCTACCCAGAGCAGATTGAGGATAAGTTGAACAATATGCCTCTTGTGTTGGAGTCGCTCGTGTTGGAGAATGAGGGTAAACTCTATGGCTTGGTAGTGCCTGATTTCGACCAGTGCGAGAAGGAGGGTATAGACCGCACGCAGTTGGAGGAGATAATGAAGGAGAACCTCAAAAACTTGAATGAGCAGGTGGCTGCATACGAGCGTTTGGTGTCGATTGCAATCCATCAGAGCGAGTTCGAGAAGACTCCAAAGCGCTCTATCAAACGATACCTATACGATGTCAAGCGTCTTGGTATCAAATAGTTCCATACATTTAACAATTAACCAAAACATAAAGATATGTTACAAGATAACCTTATAAAAATGTACGAGCAGTCGTTTCGCGAAAATCGTGAGATGAGTGCCGTAACCGACTATTTCTCAGGCGAAAGTTATTCGTATTACGGCTTTGCCAAGGAGATAGCCAAACTTCATATTTTGTTCGATGAGGCCGGCATCAAGCGTGGTGATAAAATTGCCCTTGTTGGTCGCAATACCCCTCGTTGGTGTGCGGTATATATCGCTACTATGACCTATGGAGCAGTGATTGTGCCTATTATGCAGACCTTTACCTCGAACGATATTGCTCATATCGTAAACCACTCGGAGAGCCGTCTGTTATTCCTCACCGATTCGTATTGGGAGGGACTCGATGAGGATGCCCTTCCAAAGATTGAAGGAGTATTCTCGCTCACCGACTACCATGTGTTGTTTGAGCGTCGTGGTGGCGTTTTGACCAAGTGTGTGGATAGTATGACCGCAAACTATCGCCGTCGCTATCCGCAGGGCTTCACCGTAAACGATATTAAATATGCCGATGTTCCGAATGACCAACTCATTTTGTTGAACTACACTTCGGGAACTACTGGCTATTCGAAGGGCGTGATGCTTACGGTGAACAATCTCACTGCCAATGTTGCATATATCAAGACTTTGAAGCCTGCAAATGGAGGCTCGCACTACTTCGCAAAGGGACGCCGTACTCTTTCGTTCTTGCCTTTGGCGCACGCCTATGGTTGTACGGTTGATTTCTTGACTCCACTTGCCGTGGGAGGTCATATCAACCTTCTCGGCAAGATGCCTACACCAAAGGTGTTGGTTGAGGCTATGCAACATGTTCAGCCGAATGTTATCGCTTCGGTACCTCTCGTGTTGGAGAAGATTTACCGCAAGCAGGTTGCACCACTCTTAGAGAAAGGTGCATTGAGTGTCGCTATCAAAGTGCCTTTGGTGAATGAAGTTGTGCGTGCGAAGATTCGCCAGAAGTTGCTCGATTCGTTCGGAGGCAATGTCGAGTTGTTTATCATCGGTGGTGCGCCAATCAACAAGGAGACAGAGGCGTTCTTGAAGTCTATCCATTTCCCTATTATTGTGGGCTACGGTATGACCGAGTGTGCTCCGTTGATTTCGGTTACAGTAGACCCTACCGAGTTCAAGATTCGCTCGTGCGGTAAAATTTTGCAGGGTATGATGGAGGTGAAGATTGACTCCGAAGACCAACACAATATCCCTGGCGAAATTCTTGTCAAGGGCGAGTGCGTGATGCAGGGCTACTACAAGAACGAGAAGGATACCAATGCTGCATTGGATGCAGATGGCTGGTTGCATACTGGCGATATGGGTACAGTTGATGCCGATGGTACAATCTACATCAAGGGCCGTTGCAAGACTATGATTTTGACCGATACAGGTCAGAATATCTATCCAGAGCAGATTGAGGATAAGTTGAATAACCTTCCGCTTGTGTCAGAGTCGCTCGTATTGGAGAACAATGGAAAGTTATATGGTTTGGTAGTGCCTGATTTTGCACTCTGCGAGAAGGAGGGCGTTGACAACGAGAAACTCAACGAGATTATGAACGAAAACCTCAAAACCCTCAACGAGCAGGTCGCAGCGTATGAGCGTTTGGTTCGCATAATCATCTATCCTAACGAGTTCGAAAAGACTCCGAAGCGCTCTATCAAGCGTTACTTGTACGATATATCAAAACTCGTCTAACAAGGTAATTTCTGCGTGAGACATCGGTCGTTGAGCTGCTCACATACGCCCAAGTATGCTGCGCACTCAACGCCTTGTCTGCCTTGAAATTCCACTTGTTATACAAGTTTTAGAGTGAGATATTGAATACTAAAAGCCAATGGCTAATGGCTAAAAGCCCCTAACAGATGAAACTTGGCAAGAAGATAAATATCCGCAATCAGTTTATTGGCGAAAGCACCCTCTACTTTTTAGTGTGGGTGCTGGTCTTTATTGCGCCATTTATGAATGCAGGACTGATGTCCGAGGAGATTGCAGACCCAAGAGTGTCGCTCCTTGCGTTATTGAAAATTCTGCCATTTATGTTTCTCTTTCTGCTCAACCACTTGGTGCTGTTTCGTTATCTGCACCAAGGGCGGTTGCGCTGGATATATTATCTTGTAGCGACAGCGCTTGTTGTCTTCATATTCTTGATGATAGAGATATATGAACAACAAAACTCGTCTAAACCAGATTTTATCGCATTGGCAGTATTCCCGTGGTGGGGCAATATAATCGCAGGAGCGTTGATGCTTGGAGCGAATAATGCTATTACCGCACTCTATCGCAATATGCGGCGAGATGAGGATGAGGAGCGTCTACAACGCCAAAACATTCAGGCGGAGATGTACTATCTGAAACATCAGATAAACCCGCACTTCTTGATGAATACGCTTAATAATATCCACGCTTTGGTCGATATAGACACCGATGCGGCCAAGCAGGCTGTAATACAACTCTCGGATATGATGCGTTATGTGGTCTACGATACGGGTGGTAATGCCATATCGTTGAAGGAGGAGGTGCAGTTTATTGAGAACTACATCGAGTTGATGCGCATCAGATATACTGATGATGTTAAAATTCCATACAACAGACCTGAATTGTACAATCGCCGTGTTGAGATTCCACCACTTATCTTTATAGTCTTTGTGGAGAATGCCTTCAAACACGGTGTGAGTTACGATAGCGATTCGTATATCTATATTGATATTAAGAGCGAGGACGGTTATGTTGTGGGGCGTTTCGAAAATTCGGTAAATCCGACCAAGCGTAACAGTAAACCTGGTATCGGTTTGGAGAATGTACATAAACGCCTCGATTTGATATATGGCGACCGCTACGACCTGCAAATCGAGGAGAGAGAGAATAACTATTGTATAACACTCAACATTCCGCAACTGAATAGTTATGAGATGCATCGCAATTGATGACGAGCCATTGGCTCTTCGACAGATGTCGGGCTACATCTCCAAGATTCCATTTTTGGAGTTGGCGGCCACATTTCGTAGTGCTCTTTCGGCAAAGGAGTGGCTCAAAGAGAATAGTGTAGACCTTATATTTGTCGATGTAAATATGCCCGATATGACGGGCGTGGAGTTTGTGCAGACGCTCGAAACGCCTGCGATGGTTATCTTTACGACTGCCTATGCCGAGTATGCCATAGAGGGCTATAAACTCTCGGCTATTGACTATCTTTTGAAACCCTTTGGTTTGAAGGATATTGCTCGTGCTTCGGAGAAGGCGCAGTCGCTCTACGAGTTGTTGCAGTTGCAGGAGCAGATGAAAAGTGATAACTCGCAAGAGGAGAGTTTGTCGGAGAGTGCCGAAGAGGGCGTTTTATCAGTACACGCTGACCGTAAGACTCACCTTGTGAAGATGTCAAACATTGTATATGTGGAGAGTGCGGGAGAGTATGTGCGTCTGCATATGGCTGACGGCTCAAACTTGGTAACACTGTTCCGACTCAAAAATATGGAGAGCGAGTTGCAGTCGTCGCAGTTTATGCGTGTGCATCGCTCTTACATCATAAATCTCAGTTATGTTGCAGGCTATACCAAAGGACGAGTATTCCTGTCGAATGACGATTATGTGCCAATTGGAGAGAACTATAAGGAACAATTTATGAACTACGTAAATAGCTCTCTATAGTATGATGTTTATGTTGATTTGATAGGCAAATATGGCAGTGGTAATATTATAATAAACATCACTTCAATTTACGATAAAGACAAGAATTATGAATGCGAAAACAAAAAAAATAAGGGGGGGGGAATCGCTAAGAAATGAAAGCTTTGATACATTAAAGTTCTTTTTGGCATTCTTTATAATAATCATTCATACAGGGTTTACAGGTGTAGTTGGTGTTGGTATTAAGGCTGTGTCACGCATAGCAGTTCCGTTATTTTTTATGATAACTGGATATTATTTACCCCCAATGACTGATGAGAAATTAAAGAAATATTTCTGTAAAGTATTTTGTCTTACTATTATTTCGACTTTATTTTATTTGTTATTGGATTATGTAGGTTCAATTGCAGGAGAATATACTTTCAACTGGTTTATTCAAACCTTTAGTATGAAGAATATCTGTTATTGGCTACTCATTAACTCAATAGGCTGTAAGGGTGTACATTTGTGGTATCTATATGCTTTATTATATGTGCTTATAATAATTTACGTAGCTCGTAAAGAAAAAAAAATATCACTTTTATATAAGATCCTACCTCTCTTGTTTTTAGGAAATTATATACTTAGCTACTTCGGTGTTGGAACTTATCGAAATTTTCTTTTTACAGGTTTACCGTATGTGCTGTTAGGATATTTATTTAGAGAAAACGAACTGCAATTAAAACTCTATTCAATTCGGTATAGAAGATTTATCCTTGGTTTTATACTTGTATGTGTGGGTTTAGCTGCCGAAATGCTTGTTTATAATTATACAGGTACAAAACTTATAAGAGACCATTATTTATTCACATTACCAATGGCAATATGTGTTTTTGCATTATGTAATAAGTATTCTCACTGGGGGGCAGGTAGCTATTTGTCCATAATCGGTAGAAAATATTCTGCTAATATATATATTCTGCATATGTTTGTAATATCTCTTATAAACTATGTATTGAGATTTTTTTTAGGAGTGGAAATGCAACAACAACTAGCACAAAATTCTTTATTTAAAAATAGTTTCCCATTTTTAGTTTTTGGTGTAACACTATTTATAGTTTTTATTTTGGATAAGTCATGGAGTCTATTTATGCAAAAAAAAACAGCAAATGCTATGCAATAGGTAGATTGGGTGATAATGTCTGATAATGTTTGATAACACTTAAATTAGAGGTTGGATGAAGAGAGGCTTGTTGGCGTTGTCGCCTGTTATAGTGTTGTTGGTTGCATATTTGGCTATGGCACTTGCTTCGGGCGATTTCTATCGTATCTCAATTTCGGTGGCATTTGTCGTAGCGGCAGTCTATGCAGTGGCTGCACTGCGAGGCATCAGTCGCTCGTTGCAGGAGCGTGTGGCTGTATTTTCGGAGGGGGCTTCGGACAAGAATATCCTCTATATGATTTGGATATTCATCCTTGCCGGTATCTTCGCTTCGACTGCAAAGAGTATGGGCGCGGTAGATGCTACGGTGAACTTCACACTACACTATATACCAACCGAGTTCCTTCCTGCTGGAATCTTTGTGGCTGCCTGCTTCGTATCGCTCTCGATAGGTACTTCGGTGGGTACTATCGTGGCACTTACGCCCGTGGTTACGGGGTTGGCAGAGCAGATGGGCGTCGATACTGCCCAGATGGTTGCTATCGTCGTTGGCGGTGCATTTTTTGGCGATAACCTCTCGTTTATCTCCGATACTACCATTGCAGCAACTATGACGCAAGGTTGCAAGATGAAAGATAAATTCCGCACCAACTTGCTGATTGTTCTGCCTGCTGCACTTGTTGCACTGGGCTTGTATCTCTTTCTAGGCTTGGTGGGAAGTGGCGACGGAGTAGCGAGTGCAGGCGCATCGGAGTTGTATAAGGCTATACCATATTTGCTTGTGTTGATATGTGCCATTGGCGGTATGAATGTACTGGTGGTGCTTGTTCTGGGCATTGTCGCTACGGTTATTATAGGCTTGGCAAGTGGCTCACTGTCGGGGGTGATGTTCTGCGAGGAGGCAGGACGGGGAGTCTTGTCGATGGGCGAGTTGATTATTATAACCCTCTTGGCGGGTGGCTTGATGAATATGGTGAAGCAGAGCGGAGGCTTCGAGTTCGTTACTCGTGCTATCACTTATAGCATTTCGGGTAAGCGAGGTGCCGAGGCTGCTATTGCTGCTTTGACCGTGCTAACCGATATATGCACGGCAAACAACACTATCGCCATCATCACCGTAGGTCCTATTGCTCGTGATTTGTCGGAGCGATATGGGGTGTCGCCACGCAAGAGCGCCAGCCTTATGGATACCGCTTCGTGCTTTGCACAGGGGGTGTTGCCGTATGGTGCGCAGTTACTTATGGCGAGTGGCCTGGCAGGTATCTCTCCACTCGAAATCATACCTCACCTCTACTATCCTATGGCGATAGGTGTGATGGTTGTATTGTCGATTATATTTCAGTTCCCACGAATTACACAAAAACCCTAATTAATAGAATGAAAAGAGCATTAACACTCCTGCTTACCGCAGTTGTAGCGCTATTTATAGCGTGTGAGCCAAACGATTGGCTGGCAGGTCTTGTCCCTCCTTCTGGAAATGAAGATGGAACCGAAACTCCAACGCCAGAAACTCCAACGCCTGAGGTACCAAAACCCGAAAACCCAGAGCCTGAAAATCCTGCTCCTGCGGAGATTACAGCGACTTTGACCTACGAAGAGTGCACAGATTGTATTTTAGGCTATAATAAGCCTCAAAGTTATACCAATTCCTATGGCACTTGGGCTATTTGCGCCTACAATTCAAAATCAATTCAGATAAATAAGAATAATGTTGCCTATATAGGTACTCCAACCTTTGAGGGTGATATTAGAGAGGTGAAACTGACCTTCGAGAATGGAACTCGCTCGGGTAAGATATATCTATGCACAGAAAAGGGTAATACAAATGCTTCTGGGGTATTTGAAGAGTTTAACTTTTCTGGTACAGCCTCGGAGCGCACTTTAACCACTTCGGGCATTAAATCGCTCTATATTCGTTCATCGGCTTGCGCTCAAATCGTTAAGGTTGAGATTGTTGCAGGTGGTAATGGTGGCGGCACAACACCAAATCCAGAGCCAGAAAACCCAACACCAGAGCCAGAGCCAGAACCGACTCCAACGCCTAATCCCGGAACTGGTACAGCCACTGAAAATTGGCTCGAATTACCTGCTGCCGACAATGGCGTGTTATATCCTAATGCGGAGCAAGTTACGATAACTTCGAGTGGAGAGCGTAACTATACCATTCTTTACGACAAATTGACCTATACTTCTATGTGGGTAGCATATCCACTTGAATCGAAACATATGGGCTCTTATAGCCGCCCTGGCTCGTGGTCATTCAATCCTTTGATTGAGACAAAGTATCAAGTGGATTTGTGTTCACACTCGTATGCAAGTGATTATTCACGAGGACACCTTATTCCTAACGGCTCACGCAATGGAATTCAAGCGATGCAAAGACAGACCTTCTATGTTACCAACTCGGTACCACAGATTCAAAATAACTTTAATGGTGGTATATGGAATAATTTAGAGAATGCTTTGCAGAACATTGCCAAGAACGAGAAGATATATATCGTTACAGGGGTGCTCTTCTCGAAGGTTGGTGAGTCAAAGACGATAAAGTACACTAAGGCGAAAGACGACACGAAGGATGTACCTGTGCCAAACTACTTCTATAAAGTAGCCTTGAAGGTTACGACTAATGGTAGTGGAGTTGTAACTTCGGCATCTACTATTGGCTTCTGGTTTGAGCATAAGACCTATTCTGGCTCCTATACCAACTACGCTGTATCGGTGGATCAAATCGAACAGTGGACCGGCTTTGATTTCTTCCCTAATCTTCCTGATAATGTGGAGTTGTCGGTAGAGTCGAATAGTAGTTGGAACTCATTTCAAAGTTTCTAGGTCGGCGATAATAACGAATAGCAGCAACAAGTAAAGGTCGTTCAATCTGAACGACCTTTACTATTCTATTTCATCGGACTACTAACCGCACTTCGAGTAGCCACACGAGAGGCAGGTGAGGCAACCGTTCTGGTATGCCATCTGCTCCTGTCCGCACTGTGGGCACTTACCCTTCGAGCGAGTACCATCCTCGATGTACTGCTTCAAAGCACGCTTAACACCATTCTTCCAAGTGTTGATATTCTCGTCGTCGAGGTGCAAGCCATCAATCAACGCAACAACCTTCTCGATTGGCATATGGTAACGCAATACTCCCGAAATCAACTTCGCATAGTTCCAGAAACTCTCATCGAACAAGCGTGAGATACCGCCGATAGTGTTGGTGTAACCGTAGCGGTCGGTGTACTGGAAGTCGTAACGCTTTGTGCCATCCTCCTCACGCACCTTGATGATGTTACCCTTAGTAATCTTTGGTGGGATATACATCGCATCGTCCTCAATCTTACCAGTGAAGATCTCGTATGGGTGGCCATCGAGCTTACCCACGAATGCAATCCACATCTCCGAGCCGTTCTTGAAGCGGATGACATCAGCAGGAATTGACTTTGGACGACGATTCTCGCCTGTTGCCTCCTCACACTTCTTCTCCTCGCTCTTCTTGCTCTTCTTGTCTACGAGTACGCCTGCACGGCAACCGTCACGATATACGGTGATACCCTTACAGCCCGACTCCCAAGCAGTGCGATATACATCGGCTACAACCTCCTCCGAGATGTTGTTTGGAAGGTTTACAGTAACCGAAATCGAGTGGTCTACCCACTTCTGAATTGCGCCCTGCATCTTAACCTTTGCTACCCAATCGATGTCGTTTGCGGTAGCCTTGTGGTAAGGCGATGCTGCAACCCACTTATCCAACTCCTCGTCGCTGATGGTGTTGAGACGTGAGATATCGTAGCCATTGATGCGCAACCAATCTACAAACTTGTGGTGGTATACATTGTACTCCTCGAATACCTGTCCCTGCTCGTCGGTAAATGTTGAGATAACCTTGTTATCGTGGTCAGATGGGTTAATCTTACGACGACGCTTGTAAACTGGGCGGAATACTGGCTCAATACCCGAAGTGGTCTGCGACATCAACGAGGTAGTACCAGTAGGGGCAATTGTGAGCATTGCGATATTACGACGACCATACTTAACCATCTCCTCGTAGAGCGACGCATCGGCCTCTTTAAGGCGGTTAATCATTGGGTTGTTCTTCTCCTTCTCTGCGTTGAATACGGTGAAAGCACCACGCACACGAGCCATATTTACCGACTCACGGTAAGCCTCAACTGCGAGAGTCTTGTGAACCTTGGTTGCGAAGTCGAGAGCCTTGCTCGAACCATAGCGCAAGCCGAGTGCAGCCAACATATCGCCCTCTGCGGTGATACCAAGACCTGTACGACGACCTTTGAGAGCCATATCCTTAATCTTGTGCCACAAATCCAACTCTACACGACGGATATCCTTATCCTCAGGGTCCGAAGCAATCTTCTCTATGATGAGATCAATCTTCTCCAACTCCAAGTCGATGATGTCATCCATCAAGTGCATTGCCTTGTGAATGTGCTTCTTGAAGAGGTCGAAGTTGAATGTCGCCTCCTTGGTGAACGGACTCTCAACATAAGAGTAGAGGTTGATAGCCAACAAACGACAACTGTCGTATGGACACAACGGAATCTCACCGCAAGGGTTGGTCGATACGGTTACGAAGCCCTCGTCAGCGTAGCAGTCAGGCACACTCTCACGAATGATTGTATCCCAGAACAATACACCCGGCTCTGCCGACTTCCAAGCGTTGTGGATAATCTTTGACCACAACTTCGAAGCGTCGATATTGTTTACAAAAGTAGGCTTATCGGCATTGATAGGGAACTGCTGAGTGTAGGTGCGTCCCTCAATCGCAGCACGCATAAACTCGTCGTCAATCTTCACCGATACATTTGCACCCGTTACCTTGTTGGTGTCGAGTTTTGCATCGATGAACTTCTCTGAGTCTGGGTGCTTAATCGAGATTGAGAGCATCAACGCTCCACGACGACCATCCTGTGCAACCTCACGAGTAGAGTTCGAGTAGCGCTCCATAAATGGAACGATACCGGTCGAGGTGAGTGCCGAGTTCAATACTGGGCTTCCCGAAGGACGGATGTGTGAGAGGTCGTGACCTACGCCACCACGACGCTTCATCAACTGCACCTGCTCCTCGTCCATACGGAAGATACCTCCGTACGAGTCGGCTGGGTTCTTGTGGCCGATAACAAAGCAGTTCGACAACGATGCAACCTGCAAGTTGTTGCCGATACCAGTCATAGGACCTCCCTGCGGGATGATGTAGCGGAAGTGGTCGAGCAAGTCAAAAATCTCCTGCTCCGAAAGAGCCTCGCCGTACTTGTTCTCGATACGAGCGAGTTCCTTTGCCAGACGGTAGTGCATCTGCTCTGGCGAAGACTCGTAGATATTGCCTGCCGAGTCCTTCAAAGCATACTTGCTAACCCACACAGTAGCAGCAAGTTCGTCACCTCCGAAGTACTCCTTCGAGGCAGCGACAGCATCAGCGTACTGGACTTTTTTAAGAGTCGAGTTGTTCTTCATTATATATATTGTATTAAATTGTTTTGTCCGTTAGGCGGAAATACCCTCCTTGTGGGAGGGCGTTTTCCATTTCTTTGACGATACAAAGTTAGGCTCTTTCTAACGAAAAGTCCAACTAAATTTGGGCAGTTTATTTACAAGTTATTAACAATTATTTTCAATCTTTACTGTATGTGCGTAGGAGGCGGTTTTGCTAAAATTCAAAATGCAAAATTCAGAATTCAAAATTATTTTTTTATCTCTCAACTCTCACCGCTGCGATTAAGCCGAGGGCAGAGTCAAACTTGTTTGAACTATGCCGAGGCGGAGCAGTGAAGAAAATTTCTAAAATTTTCAACTCTCAACTCTCAACTCTCAACTCTCAACTCTCAACTCTCAACTCTCAACTCCTCACTCCCTAAACCTTCTCGTCATCGGAGTAGTCTTAAACTCCTCTCTGTCGGGTGTTCGCTCTATCGGATTGAAAAGAGGTGCAAATTTCGGGTTGTGAAAATATGGTGCTTTGCGGTTGTATGGACATACGGTCTGGCACTCGTCGCAGCCGAATATCCAGCCGTGCAGAGGTGCTTTTTCGCCTTCGCCCTGGCGCTCGATTGTGGCGCACGAGATACATCTGGAAGTATCTATATGTCGCTCTTTTACAGCGCCATTCGGGCAAGCATCTACGCATCGTCTGCACTCTCCGCAACCAACCGAAACGAGGGGTTTGTCGTAGTGGTCGCACTCCTCGGTTATGACGATCTCGCCCAACAATACGAAGGTGCCAAATTCGGGCGTTACGAGCAACGATTGTCGCCCAATCCAGCCCAACCCTGCCTCTACGGCGTAGCGCTTTTCGAAGATAGGCGCACTATCCACAAAACAGCGCCCCGATAGGGTAGGCACACTCTCTTTCAGGCGAGCCGACAATTCGAACAACATCTGTTTGATAGTGGTGTGGTAGTCGGTTGTGCAGGCGTAGGATGCAATTTTTGCGTTGTGCCCTTCGGGATAGCCTTCGCTGATGAAATTTTTGTATGCTACACCGCAGACAATGACACTCTTTGCCCCTTCGACCATCAGCGATGCATCAGCACGAAGGTCAATGTTCCTTTTCAGATAGTCGAGAGATGAGGCAAAACCCTCTCTAATCCACCCTTCGAGAAAGGCTCTATCCTCCTCAAAATGACGGCATTTAGTCACTCCACACAGGTCGAAACCCACCTCTTTCGCAAGTTGCTTTATATGTCCTAAATGTAACATTGTGGTTGAAATTTCTTACAAAGATACTTATATTTAATAAAAAAAAGTTAATTTTGCAGAGATTTGTGAGATGTGTACATACGATATGGCACAATCTTGCGTAGTACAAACTTAATTTTAACTACTTTTTTATGAAGTTGAACACTCTTTACGAAATTCTGCACGAAAGTGTGAAGAATTTTTCGGAGCGTATAGCCTTTTCGTTGTGGAGAGGCGCAAGTTACACCTATAAGCAGGTGGGCGAGAAAGTAGCCGAGGTACAAGAATTGCTCCGCTCGGCAGGTCTTAAAAAGGGCGACAAGGTAGTGTTGCTCAGTAGTAATATGCCTAACTGGGGCGTTTGCTACTTTGCTATCACTTCGGGTGGCTATACCGTTGTTCCTGTATTGCCAGACTTCACTTCGGCAGACCTCGACCGCATCGTTGAGCACTCGGAGGCGAAGGCTATGTGCGTGTCGGACAAACTCTTTACCAAAATCTCGAAGGAGGTTTCGGCAAAGTTGAATATCATCATTCGTACAAAGAATCTCTCTGTTCTCTCGCAGAATGTTAAGGAGGAGGGAGAGTTGTCTGTACCACAGCCTGAGGATTTGGCGGCAATCATTTACACATCGGGTACAACCTCGCAACCAAAGGGTGTAATGCTTACGCACTACAACCTCTCGTCACAGATGTGGTTGATTGACCCGTTGTTCCTCGTGCGTGAGGATGATATTTTCCTCTCGGTGTTGCCTTTGGCTCACACCTATGAGTGTACGCTCGGACTCATCTTGGCATTCTACCATGGCTCGCATGTGGTCTATCTCGACAAGGCTCCAACCGTTTCGGTATTGTTGCCTGCGTTGGCAGAGGTACGCCCTACGATTATGCTCACCGTGCCACTCATTATCGAGAAGATTTTCAAGGGCAAGGTGAAGAAGATGTTTACATCGAACGCCTTTATGAATGCTCTCTATGGCGTAGGCTTTATCCGTCGTTACCTCCACCGCATTGCGGGTAAGAAGTTGGCAAAGACCTTCGGAGGTCGCATCCGCTTCTTCGGCATCGGAGGCTCGAAACTCGATGGCGAGGTTGAGCAATTCTTGCTTGACGCAAACTTCATCTACGATGTGGGCTACGGCTTGACCGAAACAGCACCGCTTATTGCGGGTATGGTCGATGGAATGTTGCGCCACGGCTCTACGGGTCCTATCTTGAAGGGTATCGAGTATCGTTTAGAGAATGTAAATCCTGAAACTGGCATTGGCGAGTTGGTTGTAAAGAGCCCTTCGCAGATGCAGGGCTACTACAAAAACCCTGAGGCTACCGCTGCGGCATTCACCGAAGATGGCTTCTTCCGCACGGGAGACCTCTGCTGCTTCGATGAGGATGGCTGGCTCTACATCAAAGGTCGCTCGAAGAATATGATTTTAGGCCCAAGTGGCGAGAATATCTATCCTGAGGATATCGAGAATGTTCTCAACTCCCATGTTTTCATCTCGGAGTCGGTTGTTACCGAGGCAGAGGGTAAGTTGGTGGCATTGGTGCACTTCGACACCGAGGCTATCGAGGCGAAGTATGCCGAGATGGTCGATACTTGGCACAAGAAGAAGCACGAGTTCGACCTCTTCAAGGAGGATTTGATGCGTGAAATCAAGCAGTATGTGAACGAGCGAGTAAATCGCTACTCGAAGATTTCCGAAGTAGTCGAGGAGGAGCAGGAGTTCGAGAAGACTGCTACAAAGAAGATTCGTCGCTTCCTCTATACAGGTGGCAAGAAGAAGAGCGAGGATAAGCAGTAGTCCAAGTTTGACTATAACACAAAGAGAGAGGGAGGCCCGATTTGAAGCCTCCCTCTCTCGTTGTGTCTATTATGAAACTACTCTAAACGACGAGCGCCGTCAGAGATAACTACATCGTAAATCTTTGGCTCGTGGCCATACTTAGCTGCGAACTTCTCCTTAGCAGTAGCTACGAAGTTGTCGTACAACTCCTCCTTAACGAGGTTGATGGTGCAACCACCGAAGCCACCACCCATAATACGAGCGCCTGCAACACCGCACTCCTCGGCAATAGTTGCCAAGTAGTCGAGTTCCTCGCACGATACCTCGTAGTCCTTCGACATTCCCCAGTGAGTCTGGTACATACGCTGACCTACGGTCTCGTAATCGCCCTTAACAAGAGCGTCGCAAACATCGAGTACACGCTGCTTCTCGCCGATAACATACTTCGCACGCTTGTAGTCCTCCTCCGAAACGACATCCTTAACACGCTCCAAATCCTCATACTCTGCATCACGCAAAGTCTCTACGCCGATAGCCTTGGCTACACGCTCGCAAGACTCACGACGCTTGTTGTATGGAGAGTCTACCAACTCGTGCTTAACAACCGAGTTTACGAGCAACAACTTGTAGCCCTGTGGATCGAATGGGAAGTACTCGAACTCCATCGAACGGCAGTCAAGACGCATAAGGTTACCCTTCTTGCCGAATACCGATGCGAACTGGTCCATAATACCGCAGTTTACACCTACATAGTGGTGCTCGGTCATCTGACCAACCTTTGCCAAAGCAAACTTGTCGATCTTATTGTCTGCGAACATATCGTTTACGGCATAAGCGAAGGTGCTCTCCAATGCTGCCGACGACGACATACCTGCGCCGAGAGGTACATCACCTGCGAATGCGCAGTCGAAGCCCTTAACCTCTACGCCCAACTTCGCCATCTCACGGCATACACCGAAGATGTACTTTGCCCAGCCCTGCTCAGGAACATCCTCCTCGTTCAAACCGAACTCTACCAATTCGTCCATATCGATAGAGTAGGCACGAACTTTGTCGAGTCCGTTAGGGAGGATTGCAGCCATAATACCGCAATCTACTGCACCTGGGAATACGAAACCACCGTTGTAGTCGGTGTGCTCACCGATAAGATTGATACGACCTGGTGATGCATAAACGCCGCACTTGCCCTCGAAATGGTCTGCAAATGCCTTTTTAATCAAATTAATGTCCATAGTTTAATTATGTTTTAGGAAATTTTAATTTTTCAAAGATACAAATAAAAAATTAATTTGCAATAATAAATTGCTAACTATTTTAATTGGAGCGCTATTGCCTCGGCAATGCGCTCGCCATCGAGGGCTGCCGAGATGATACCTCCTGCAAAGCCTGCTCCCTCGCCCGAAGGGTATAATCCTACAACATCGGGGTGTTGCAGACTCTCCCTATCACGAGGAATACGCACCGGCGTAGATGTTCTCGACTCCACGCCAACAACCACAGCCTCATTTGTGAGATAGCCTCTCATTCGCTTGTCAAACACCGAGATTGCCTCCCTCAAACGAGATGACATAAAGTGTGGCATCCACTGGTCGAGTCGTGATGCGACAATTCCAGGCACATAAGAGCACTTTGGTAGTGAGGAAGAGGCTCTTCCCGCAACGAAATCTGCGACACGCTGTGCCGGAGCAGTTTGATGTTCAGGTGCTTGCGCTCGTGCAGACTGCTCCAACTGCTGTTGGAAAACCAAGCCCGCCAATGCGCCATATTGCTCGGTGAGGTGCGCAAAATCCTCCTCTCTGATTTCGGTTACAAAGCCCGAATTGGCGTATGGAGAGTTGCGATGAGATGGCGACATTCCATTTACTACCGACTCGCTCTCATCGGTCAATGCTGGCACGATAAAGCCACCCGGACACATACAGAACGAATATACACCTCTACCTCCCACTTGTGCTACCAATGAGTATGATGCCGAAGGGAGATACTCCATATCGGGAGAACGATGGTACTGGATATTGTTAATGAGTTGCTGTGGATGCTCTATGCGCACACCCATAGCATAAGGCTTCGCTTCGAGGCGTATGCCACTGCGGTGTAGCATATAGTAGACATCTCGTGCCGAGTGTCCTGTGGCGATAACTACCGCCTGCGCTTCAATTTTATCGCCTCCCGCCACAACGCCTTCGACCTTGCCGTTGCGAACAATCAACTCCTCGACTCTCCTCTCGAAGTGTACCTCGCCACCAGCCCTACGAATAGTATCACGCATATTGGCTATGATACGAGGAAGTTTGTCCGAGCCGATATGAGGGTGAGCCTCG
Source organism: Alistipes sp. (assembly GCA_017647025.1). Taxonomy (GTDB): domain Bacteria; phylum Bacteroidota; class Bacteroidia; order Bacteroidales; family Rikenellaceae; genus Alistipes. The sequence goes on from JAGCLL010000066.1 coordinate 36,651, forward strand.
TAGAGAATTTCGGGCGATGCGCCGTGGAATACCAATCGTTGCAAGGCACGATTATAATCACCTCGTTTCTTGCTGCGAGTGAAGAGTTTGCCATCCGAGAAGGTGCCTGCGCCACCCTCGCCAAAAGCGTAGTTTGAGTCGGGGTTTACGCCCTGATTACGCTGTATCTTGGCGATATCCTTGCCTCGCTCGACAACCTCCTTTCCACGCTCGAAGAGGATTGGTTTGTATCCCAATTCAATGAGTCGTAGGGCGCAATATAGTCCCGCAGGACCTGCACCCACAATAATAATTTCGCTCTTACCCGCTACCGATGGATAGTCGAAGTTGAGAGGCTTTGGCTGCTCCTCCTTGTCGATGTAGGCTTCGAGGGATAGATTGACCTTCAAGGCACCTCGCCTTGCGTCTACGGAGCGTTTAACTATGCGCAACAGCGCAATGTCGCTCTCCTTGATGCGCAACTCACGAGCAACTATTGGCGCATAGAGTTTTGCATCCGATGCCTGCTTGGGCGAGAGGGTAAGGTTTACAATCTTTGGCATAACTTTGTCTGATGAATGTGCAAATTTAGCACAATTATCCGAAAAAAGAGTCTACGAGGGTTGCGAATTGTAAAAAAATGGTTACCTTTGCACCGCACTAAGGCCCAGGTGGTGTAATTGGTAGCCACGCCAGACTTAGGATCTGGTGCTGTGAGGCGTGTAGGTTCGAGTCCTATCCTGGGCACAAGCGATTGTTATTCGGCAATCGCTTTTTTTGTGCCCAGTATAGTACTCGGTCGGCTTGTTGCGCCTCGGCAGAGTTATCTGCGCAGTGTGAATGTGCAGAATTGCTGCGCAACTACGATAGCAAATTAAATATCATCATCTCAAATAAATTTGGCTGCTGCTATTTAATTTACTCTCTAAAACCTCCGGTTTTTCTGCACATTTCTACTGCTTGCTCTGCTCTCGGCTTCTGCCGCCGTTCGAGTCGGTGGTGGGGAGATGGGATTAGATAGGATTAGATGCCCTTTCCTATTAAATCCTATTAAGCACCGTAGGTGCGCTCCTATCAAATCCTATCTTCTCCTATCTTCTCCTATCTTCTCCTCTCCCAACAAAAAAAAGGTTGAATTACTCAACCTTTTTTGTGTTTACAACCTTAACCTTGATGATCTCGAATGCTTTGGTCAGAAACTCTACCGAGTTCTTTGCCTCGTCGAACTTCACCGTTACGGTCTTGGTCGGAACATCGACCTGAACTTCTTTGATTC